>JBAQUK010000235.1:0-3048 GCA_049297455.1 Desulfosalsimonadaceae bacterium
TTGGGGTATGACCCGCTGAAGATTGTCGCCCGAGTGGAGTTGTTGATCTGCAAGGACTTTACGGAGATGCGCATACACATACAAATACGTCTGAATCAGACGAACCTGTGTTAACCGGATAGGCATGGAACAAAGATACCTGTTCACGGGGAGCATTCTTTTTTCTATTATTCCCGCAGAGACGCTGGGACGCAGAGGGGAGTATCCTTTGGGGGCATTATCCTCTGCGCCTTTGCGTCTCTGCGGGAATAATTTTTTGGCCGCTATTCAGGTATATTAATTTTTTGGGTGCTCCCTTAACATTTTTTATTCAGCAGCATTTCCATAAACGCATCCGCCCGGGTCTGAAACTGGGCGACTGAAAAATTGCGGTCATCCATGTGGTCTGCGTCAATAATCACCGACGGGATGCCGAGTTGCTCTTCCAGTTCCCGTTTGATTTCCATCTGTCCCAGCGTGATGGGCACGCAGGATTTGTTACGGTGAAAAACAACCCCGTCAATGGCGTAATCCCGGCAGGCTTTCAGCACCATTTCCTTCCGTTTGCTGATGGAAACGCATGATACCAGGGGATAGGACGTCAGGCTTTTCATGGCAAGAGACCGGATGGGATCATTCGGGTCCATCCGCAGGGACCAGGCCGCGGAATAGGTTTCCGCCACCACGACCCCGCCGGATTTTTCAAAATAATTAAACAATCCCATATTGTACCACAGCGGAATATTGTCCCAGAACAGGCGCAGTTTTTCATTTTCAATCACACCGATACCCGCGTCGGCCTTTTCCCGTATCTCATCCCGGACTTTCGTCAGAAAATCCACCGCCGTTTGGGTACCCTGTAGGGTCACCATCACGAACATGATCCCCATTTCAGCGGCTGAAAAAGGCACGGGTTTATATCGCCGGAAAGTCATGATTTCGTCCCAGAGTTCGCAGGCCCGGTCGGAGAGCGCCACCGTGTTCTTTAGCTTTTCTTCGTCCAGATGGTGCCCCGTCACATCCGTCAGAAAGCCGATCAGTCGGCGCATTTCGGAAACCGCATACGCCACATGGTGGTCCCGGATTTCTTCCACCGGCACCTGGGGCAGATCGGCATAAAAGACTTTGGCGTCCGGGAAACGCTTTTCAATAGCATGGAAGATTTTCATCACCGGAACACACCCCCCGCCGGGGGAGAGCAGGATGTCCGGCTCGGGCAGGCCGCCGAACGGGGACTCCTTGTCATTCATCAGCCCGTTGACATACCCGACGATGTTCCGCAAATATCCGCACAGATCCCTTGAATAGCCCATCTGCTCCGACACTTCAAAGTTCTGCGGGGTCAGTCCGAATGCCGCGCAAACCGGGGACCAGTTTTCCGGAAACACCGGCTGCAAGTCCATGGCGTAAAAGATTTCAATGGCCCCGTTCATGGGCGGCATCCATCCGACGGGCTTGCCTTCGGCCTTGGCCGCGATGCATTGCATATAATATTCCGTGACCACTTTCTGCAGTTCTTTGGCGGTCTTTAACCGTTTGTTGGATTTTTTTGTTTTTTCCAATTGTTTGTTTTCCTATCGGCCGGAACGTTTGCAGCCTTTTGTTTAAACACCTGGCCTCTCAAGCATCTCAAAGAATCCTTCCAGCCGGGTTTTTACCTGACCTTCCATCCGCCAGGATTCATCCATTTCGATCACCATGGCGGGATATCCCTTGTCCTTAAGAAGTCCTGAAAGAATCGGGATGTCCGCAAGGTGCGGGGTGCAGAATTTCTGCACCAGGAAAATCACGCCTTTGGCCCGGGCCTGAGAAAGTATGTCCAGCAGCCGCAGGCTCCGGTCCGCGGCCCGGCTTCGGGATGGGCACGGAAACCGGTTCAGGGTGCGATGAACCAGCCGGTCCATGGGGGATTCGCCTTTGCCGTCCAGCGGGAGGATCTGGCGGAGCCCGTTGCAGAGATCATCGGCCACAATCCGCCCGCCGGAAGATTCTATCATATCCATGACTTCCGGCCGCTCCACCAGGCTGCCGGAAACCAGAACCGGCACCAGGGCGGAGAAACCCTGGTTTTGGCTTTCGCGATGATCCGGCACCCGGTTTGATAATGCCTCCAGCATGGTCAGGTACTCTTCCGGCGGCACCACCGCCCCGGCATCCATAACCGTCATGAGTTCGGATGCGGTAAAACCGGAATTTCCCGCATACCGCTGTTGATAAAGATTATACTGATTTGTGCGAATCCTGGAATACAGATCCAGTGAGTCGTTTAACGCGGATAAGCTGAAATCGCCGCCAAGGGCGTCCAGTTTTTGGGCCAGTTCATTGAGCACGGCCTTGAAGTAATCTGCGGATTCGGGCGTGTTGTTGTAAGGAATGGGGATGGAATGAACCCATTCGAGTCCAACCGCATCCTTCCAGATATTCACCATTCCGCAGGCCGCATCGCACGTGTATCCCTGAATCAGCCCGGAAAGAAAACCGTACCTGCCCTCCAGGGCTTTTTCCAGGGCGCGCTTCATGTAGGGGCAGATAAAATCCGGGACATGCTGATAGGCCTTGTCGGTGTTTCCATAGCCGCCGGTGATCCGAACGGGAATAAACCCGGCCGCATGAATCATCTCCACCGGCGTGTACGTGCAGAAATAGCCGATGATTTTTTTGCCGGATTCGGATAGGGCGGTAAGGCGTTCCCGGCTGTGGCTGATGGTTTTCTTTACCTGAATGAGGGTGTCGGCGGTCAATTGGGATCCCTTCTCAATTGTCGGTTGGATGGCAGGCGATAGTTCCGTTATGTATAACCGGGCTAATCCATAAAATCAAATGCAATGATCGTTTGAAAACAGATATGTCCTTTCATCGAACAGATCGCATCAGGGGATTTTTCCGAAATTAAGGAGGGACAGAGATGAAATATGGCTTGATTAATGATTGTTCTATAAAATAAACTGAAGTTTCCCCAAAAAGCGTCATGCCGCCATGCGTAGTAGTACGGCTATTAGAGAATTAACGACGGATTTTTGTGGTACTGGGAAAAGACTACTAAAATTATCGTCCAATGCCGCTTCCGTG
>JBAQUK010000236.1:0-20916 GCA_049297455.1 Desulfosalsimonadaceae bacterium
CCAAATCATAGCGCTATCTTCGTTGGCTCGTCTTCGGCTCCTCAACGTACAAACTGTACGCCTTCGTCGCCTCAATCCTCGCCGCCTTGATATCATCTTTGATTTGGAATTGGAATAAGACATTATAGAAATAAATAAGCCCCGGTCAAAACCGAGGCTTATAATAAATTGGTATCGAATTCGAAATCTGCCATGGTATCAGTTCTATGTTGATCAACTCAAAAACGAAAAAAATTTCATGACTGCTCTCTGTCATTTGTCGGATAACAACCCCGACCGTCACCCTTTGAGATACCGGCCCGGCACCGGCGTGACCCGGGGGTAATCGCCCAAAGGGTTGTCGTCCACCAGCAGGGTGCAGCCGTAAACCGATTCCAGGGTTTCATAGGTCAGCACTTCTCTTGGCGGCCCGTTCTTGACGATTTCCCCCCGGTTCAGGAGCATAAGGGTGTCCGCGTACATGGCCGCAAGGTTTACATCATGGGAGACCATGATCACCGTGACGTTTTTTTCCTCCCGCATTTTCTCCATCATGTCCATAATCCGCAACTGATGGGCGATGTCCAGGGATGCCGTGGGTTCGTCCAGCACGATGATATCCGGATTCTGGCAGACGGCCCGGGCGATAAACACCCGCTGACATTCCCCGCCGCTTAACTGATCGATCCGCCGACCGGCAAGATGGCCCACCTCCGTAAACGCCATGGCCTGATGGGCAAAGGCGATATCCTCCCGGCTTTCAAGCCCGAACATTCCCATATGGGGGGTTCGTCCGAACAGCACCACATCGGAAACAATGAACGGGAAATCCGTGGGAATCTGCTGGGGTACAAACGCGATCCGCCGGGCAAGGTCTTTCCGCTTGTACTGGTGAATGGGCAGGCCCTGCACCGCAAGCGTCCCCTGATCCGGCTTCAGCAGCCCCGCGATGATGCGCATGAGGGTGGTTTTGCCGGACCCGTTGGGGCCGATCACAATAAAAAACTCCCCCCGGCGCACGGTAAAGGACAAATTGTTTAATACCCGGGAGCCGTCATAAGCGTAATATAAATTCTCGGCATGAATCGACACGGACATCATCCCGACCTTTTCAGCAATAAAATAAATACCGGCGCGCCGATCAGGGCCGTGATCACCCCCACCGGCATTTCCCCCTGTCGGGGAAGGGTTCTGGCCAGAAGATCGCACAGCACCAGATAAGCGCCGCCGCCGAGTACACAGGCCGGAACCAGCACCCGGTGATCTGCGCCCAGCAGCAACCGGAACAGATGCGGGATCACGAGGCCCACAAACGCCACGAGCCCGCAATAGCAGACCGTTGCGGAGACCATAAAGGACGTTATTATAAGAAGCGATACCGTGACGAGCTGAACGTTGACCCCCAGAGACTGGGCTGTTTCCCTGCCCATGAGCAGGAGATTCATGTGGTTGGAAAACCAGAAGATAATGAAAAAACAGGGGGCCAGCATCAGGCCCATGACCATAGCCTCCGTGTTGCCGCCGGTTGACAAATCACCCATGAGCCAGAACATGATGTTGTTAAGCCGCGCATCCTGGGTCAGGGAGATCAAAAACATGATCACCGCCGAACAGAAGGCATTGACCATGACCCCGGATAAAAGCAGGGCCTCTTTCTTGAGAAGCGACCGGCCCGTTGACAGGAGCAGCACCAAAAGCAAGGTGCCCATTCCGCCGGCAAAAGCGAACAGACTGACGCCGGGGAACCTTGAAAAATTGAGCAATATGCCGATGATGGCCCCAATGGCCGACCCACCGGAAATGCCCAGGATATAGGGTTCGGCCAGGGGGTTCCGTAGCAGAGCCTGAAACACCAACCCGCCCAGAGACAGGGTGGCGCCCACCAAGGCTGCGATCACAACCCTGGGGAAACGGATTTTCCAGACAATGGCATGCAGAACCGCGTCCGGATTCCCCAGAGCAGCCCATATTTCGGATAACGCCGCCATGCCGCCGCCGGATGACCCGAATCCCACGCCCGCAATCATCGCAGCCATCAGGACCAGGGACAATACCGCCGAAACACACAAAATTCGTTTCACAATCGCCGGCATCAATGAGGCGCCTTTTGCAGGTTATCCCACGGCAATTCCGGATGAATCATCCGGGCAAGCGTTTCCAGGGCGTCAATCAGACGCGGGGTCGGGCGGTCAAAAATATCCGAATCCACAATAAAAATACGGCCGGTCGTCACCGCCGGAACGCTTGGCCACTGACGCCACCGATTTTTAACTTCATCAAAGGCATTTTCCCGCTCCATGGTGGTCATGATAATGATATCCGGGGCCGCGACCACGACTTCCTCAAAAGAATATCTCGGATAGGAGGTTCGGGTTCCCGCCAGGTTAACGCCTCCGGCTTTTTCGATCAATTCATGGATAAAGGTATCCGATCCGGCGGATACAATGGGGGATACGCCGATCTGAAAAAAAACCCGGGGCCGGGAGTTTGCGGCAGCAACCCTCTGCTCCACCCGATCAATGCGGGTGCGCATCATTTTCACCAATTCTCCGGCCCGGTCGGATGCGTTTAAGAGTTCACCAATGGCAAGCACGGACGACATGATGGTGTCAAGACTCCGGGGATTGACCGCATAGACCGGAATACCTAAAGATTCCAGACGCATGACAGTCTCTTTGGGATTGCCGTCCTTGATGGCGATGCAAAGATCCGGCTTTAAGGATACTATTTTTTCCAGATCCAGGCGCACATAGGAGCCGACTATGGGAAGCACCTTTGCAGCCGCCGGATAGTCGCTATAGGTTGTAACCCCCTTCAGCCGGTCTTCGCATCCCAGATCATAGATGATTTCCGTGATATTCGGGGCAAGGGAAACCACGCGGCAAGGGGATTGGGGCACCACCACCGTTCGGCCCGCCTGATCCGTCAGTGTCCGGGGCGCCGCCCATACATTTCCAGCAAACAGAAGCGTCAGTCCCATCAATATCATAAACCTGTTTTTCTTTATCATTTTCAGTTGTTTCCTAAATTTGACCCTTGCTGTCAACCCCAAAGATGAAGGGCTTTGGGTTCCCGTTATGGCTCTGTCATTATCCATACGGCCCACCAAGGTTTTTCTTGAATAAAACCAAATAATGCCATACGATTATTGTCATTCTCCATCACCACTAACCTTACCGGAAAAACGATCCGACGTTGATGAATCAAAAGGCGTATCTCATATTTTCCATAGATGATCTCCTCTTTGCCCTGCCGGTTATGGATGTAAAGCATATTATCCGGGCCGCGGCGATAACGCCCCTGTCGGACGCACCGGACCTGGTGACGGGCATTTTAAATATGGGCGGGCAGTTTATCCCGGTCATCAATATCCGCCGCCAATTCCATCTGCCGCCGAAACCCCTTCAGGTGACCGACCGGTTTATTATTGCCGGTGCATACGGATTTACCATTGCATTCATTGCAGACACGGTGGAGGATGTTGTTGGGCTGGCCCAAAAACCGCTCAGCGAATCCCATGACCTTTTACCCGCCGACATGGTGTCCGGCGACCTTTTTCCGGGCATGGAAAAATTTATCAGCGGCGTATCCCGGATGGGCAACCGAACGGTTTTAATTTATGATATCACCACCCTGTTTCCGGAAGAAGACATACGGCTGGCGGCAGATGCGTTAACATTCAACCAGATCGAAGAGCCGGCATGATCAATGGTATTCCGGGAAATATCCTCACCGAATTGAGCCGGGTGGTTTCCGTCCACACCGGGCTGCATTTCCCCGAAAAAAAATGGCCCGCATTAACCAAGGGGATCGCATCCGTCAGCCATATGCTGTCATTGGATGTTTATAAGCTGCTCTATTCCCTCCAGTCCGCCTCCCCGCCAAAAAAAATCATTGATCTCATAACCGATCGTCTGACCATCGGCGAAACATATTTTCTGCGGGATAAAAATTTTTTCCAGATTCTGAAAGACCGGATCATCCGGGGACTCATCCGGTACCCAAGAAGAAAAACCAAAAAAATCATTTTCTGGAGCGCCGGGTGCGCCACCGGCGAAGAACCCTATTCCCTGGCCATTTTAATCGACCACATGCTCCCGGAATTACGCGATTGGGATGTTTCCATTATCGGATCGGACATCAACCGGGCGGCTTTGGATAAAGCCGAAACAGGCATCTATTCCAGTTGGTCCTTACGCGAAACCCCCGAGCCCATCATAAAAAAATACTTCACTTCATCCGGGGACAACCGGTTTGAACTGGTTCCCCATATCCGGCGCAGGGTTTCGTTTGTTCAAGTAAATCTGATGGCGGAACAGTATGGGGCGGACTTAAATTGTCATGACCCGGTTGACATCATTGTCTGCCGAAACGTACTGATGTACTTTAATGACCTAAACCGAAACCGCGTGATTCAAAACCTGGCCCGGTCGCTGATTGAAAACGGATGGCTCATTACCGGCCCTTCCGAATCCGGTTTTGTTAATGTCCCGGAGTTGACTTCCGTCCGTTTCCCCAATGCCCTTTACCACAGAAAAGGGGCTCCCCGGCAATCCGATATCCCGGGTATTCCCATCCGTGTGAAACGAAAAAAGAATCTTTGCGCGTCCGGAGCCCCGGAAACCCTGAAAAGCCGTTTGACGGGCAAGGCCCAAACCCGCAGAAGTACAGACGTCAATACCGCCTCCCAACCTGAAAAACCCAATTACGACGTTTACCAGGACGCCTTGTATGATTATAATACGGGCGATTACAGACAATCCGCGGAAAAACTGTCGCGTATTTTATCCGGGGGACACAATGGCAGCCAATCTTTCCTGATGCGGGCCGAATCCATGATTCTGCTTGCCAAATCTTATGCCAACTTAGGCGATCTGGACCATGCCAGAACCTGGTGCGAAAAGGCTTTAAGTTTTGAAAAACTCAATCCGGAACTCTATTATCTGCTGTCCACCATCCATCAATCCGCCGACGATATCGATGCGGCGGTAAAATCCCTGAAACAGGCCATCTATTTAGATCCGGAATTCATTATGGCCCATTTTACGTTGGGCATGCTGTTCCAGCAGAAGAACATGCCTTTTGAAAGCGCCAGGAGCATGAACAGCGCAATGTCCTTATTACGGTTAAAAGATCCGGATGACGTGGTTTCATATTCTGAAAGCATGACCGCGTCCCGATTGATTGAAACCATCAAATCAATGACCGCCAAGGGTTAACCATGAAGGTTGAGCGACTCACCGCAAACGATGGGGCTGAAAAAATTTTAAAAGCCCGCGCCGAACAACTGGCGAAAAAGGATCATGCACAGGAACCCCGGCGCCATCACATCACCGTGGTTGAATTTGCCATCGCCCATGAAACCTACGCCATCGAATTAACCCACATCCGGACCATTCATCCGTTAAAAGACCTGACCTATATCCCCGGAGCGCCGGGATTCATCAAAGGCATCTTTAACTTAAGGGGCGAAATTATTTCCGTGGTGGACCTGAAACATTTTTTCGATCTCCCGGACCAAAAAACAGGGGATTCCAGCCAGGTCATCATCCTGTCATCCGAAAGCATGGAATTCGGAATCTTAAGCGACGCCATTCTGGGTGTCACGGAAATTGATACGGACGATATCGAAGATTCACTCCCGACATTTACGGGCATCCGCCTGGATTATCTCAAAGGAGTGACCGGCAAAGGGACCGTTATTTTAGATGATGAAAAGCTCCTAAGTGATAAAAAAATGATCATTTCCCTGTAAATAAGGTAGAAAGTGGAAGCGGCATTTGTAAGGCTACCCCAAAAACGATCCATAAACGATATTTGAAACGTATGGCAATGATTCCGATACGGCAGGAGGAAAACAAACATGTTCCGGTCTATTTCTAAAAGCATCATGGCGAAATTGCTCATCCAGTTTTTTTTAGTGGGAATCATACCGCTGATCGGCATGGGCTATCTGACCTACTATTTATCCGAAGACGCCATCAAATCCGTGGTGTTCCAAAACATTGCGTCCATCAATGCCATCAAAAAGGTCCAGACCCTTGAATTTCTGAAAGACCGCATGGAAAACCTCACCCTCCTGTCGCGAACCCAGCAGATCCGGAATATGATCAACAACAAGACCTATCAGGAGATGAGCCCCATTTTCGGGTATTATATGAAAGCCTTCGGCTACAGCGATATCATCCTGTTGAACGAAACCGGTCAAACCGTATATTCCGCTGCCAGCAACATGGAATACGATCCTTCCGCCGAGAATAACGCGAAAACCGCATCCGCGACCAAAGGACTCTGGGAAAAGATTATCACTTCCGAAACCCCGATGATGACGGATATGGTGAGGCACAAGGCAGGCGCCGAACCCGCCCTTTTTATGGGGGCCCCGGTCTATGCCGATACCGGGGAATTATATGCCGTTCTGATCTGTCAGATCAATGCCGCACGCATCAGTGCCCTGATGGTGGATACCCCACATACGAGCGTATCGGATGCTGAAGCCGGGGCCGGGAGGATCAATCGCGACACCTATATTGTGGGATCGGATTCCCTGCTCCGCACCAAATCCACCCATTCAGGCAATGAGGCCGTGTTAAAGGAACGCGTCGATCCCGAAATTTACAGCCTGGCCCTGAAAAATACCAGCGGAACCGGGAAAAGCATCGGCGCGCTGAAAGAAAATGTGCTGAACGCCTATTCGCTGGTGGGACTTCAAAAAGCCATCGGCACGGACTTTGACTGGTCCATCGTCACGGTTGTGAACGAAAATGAAGCATTCGCCCTGCTCAACAAACTAAAAATCAACACGTTCATGGGAATGGCGATTTTCGTCCTCCTTGTCGGGATAGCCGGGGTTTATCAGTCCCGAATGATCGGCCGGCCCATTAATGAGCTTTCCTACCGGATTATCAAATTAAATGACGGGGACTTTACCGCTGAAGTGCCCCTGACCGACCCGAACCGATCGGATGAGATCGGCATGCTGCTCCGAACCTTTAACGACGGCAGCAAAAAATTCCGGCACCAGTTGAAAAGCCTGCTGGATTCCACCAACCTCCTGATTGAGTCCATTACGCGGATTTCAACAACCGCCTCCCAACTCGCCACCAGCGCATCGGAAACATCCAGCTCCATCAGTGAAGTGACCACCACGGTGGAGGAGGTGAAACAGACATCCCAGGTCGCCAGCGAAAAAGCGGAATACGTGGCCCAAAGCGCGGACTCCACCACCCGGATTTCCCATGCCGGCAAGCAGGCGACCGAGAACACCATGCTTGGGATTGACCGCATCAAAAAAGAAATGAACGCCATCGCCGAGAGCACCGTCCAACTCAGCGCCCAGACCAAAAGCATTGAAGATATTATTAATACCGTTTCCGACATTGCCGATCAATCCAATATATTGTCCGTCAACGCCGCCATTGAGGCGGCCAAAGCCGGTGAACACGGCAAAGGGTTTTCCGTCGTGGCCCAGGAGGTGAAATCGCTGGCAAACCAGTCCAAGGAAGCCACCAATCAGGTCAGGGGAATCCTTAGCGATATCCAGAAAGCTACCGGCACGGCGGTAATGGCTACCGAGCGGGGTACAAAATCCGTAGCCGAGGCCATTGAGCTCTCAGAGCAGGCCGGGGACGCCATTGACCGTTTATCCGACCGGGTAACCGAATCGTCTGAAGCCGCCATGCAGATTACCGCGTCCAACCAGCAGCAACTTTCCGGTATGGACCAGTTATCCCAGGCCATGGAAAGCATCAATGACGCGACCCAGCAGAACCTTGACGGCGTCAAGCAACTGGAAGACGCCATTAAAAATCTTGAAACCATGGCCCAGACATTAAAAGCCATTACCGCCAGCTACAAGATTTAAGGGCCGGACGGATAACATGAACCAAGAGGATATCCAGAGACAGCTCCGGGAGGCATTCAAAATCGAGGCGGAAGAACGGATCGCCAGCATGTTCGCCAATCTCACGGAACTCGAAAAATGCTCGGATCCGGACAACCGCAGCCGGATGCTCGAAATCGTCTACCGGGAAGCCCACAGCCTCAAAGGCGCGGCCCGTTCCGTGAACATCCTTCCGGTTGAGTCCATCTGCCAGGAAATGGAAGGGCTTTTCAGCCAGCTGAAAAATGAAAAAATCAATTTTACACCGGGGTTGTTTGACACCCTTCACCATTCGGTGGGCATGGTTGAAAAATACATCGCAGCCCCTGAATCAGACCGGCTTTCGGTGGAAAACGCCATTGAGGCGCTCACGGCAACATTAATCGATTTCAAGGAGCCCCTGCCGAAACCCCCTCATCCGTCCCAACCCGTTGGAATAGTAAATGGCAAGGAAGAAAATCAACATTCAGATCCGGACAAAACAGAGGGGAAAAATCCCGTAACGCCTGATTGGGTCAGGCCCCAGCCCCCTGAACGTCATTCCGGCCTTCCGATCCCCGGTGCCGGAAAATTGCCGCCAAAGCCCCAGCCCATTTCCCATAAAAAAATTTCCGAAACGGTTCGCATCTCCACTGCCAAACTGGATGCCCTTCTCCTGAAAGCGGAAGAGCTGATCACCGTCAAACAAACCCTCGGTCAGCATCAGGGAGAAATCAGGGAAATCCTTCAGTCCATCCGGCATTGGAAAAAAATTTCTGATAAATCCAAAGCGGAATTACGGGAAATCCGCCACATGGCCCGTACCCATCCAAAGCTGGACCGGCTTTTTCAGCTACATGATGTGAATCATGCCCAGATAGAAGAAACAAACGCCCGAATAAGCGGCCTGTCAAAATCAATGGAACACAGCAGCCGGTCCCTTGGCGGTATGGTGGATGATTTGCTCGAAGAGATGAAAAAAACATCCCTGCTGCCGTTTTCCACGTTATTTTCCCTGCTGCCGCGCATGATCCGCGATCTATCCAGGGAAACCGGAAAAGAAGTTGAGCTGGAGCTTACCGGCAATGATGTGGAAATCGACAAACGGATTCTGGAAGGAATCAAGGATCCCCTGATCCATCTTATCCGCAACGCCGTGGACCACGGCATCGAGACGCCGGACATCCGGAAAAAACAACAGAAATCGCCCTGGGGCACCATCCGCCTGTCCGTGGTTCAGCCGGAAAGCAACAAGGTGGAAATTGAACTGAAGGATGACGGATACGGGATCGACATACCGGGTATCAAGAAAAAAGCCGTTGAAACCGGGTCCATATCTCCCCAGACGGCGGCCGGGTTAACCGACGCCGAGGCCCTTTCGCTGATCTGGATGTCCGGAATATCCACCAGCCCCATGATTACGGAAATTTCAGGACGCGGCCTGGGAATGGCCATCGTTCAGGAACATGTGGAAAATCTCAACGGCCTCATTTCCATCTCCACCGATCCCGGCCGTGGCACCACCTTTAAAATGGAACTGCCGGTGTCTCTGGCCACTTTCAGGGGCATGATCGTTTCAGCGGCCGGCCATGATTATATTTTGCCCATCGCCCATGTGGAACACACCCTTCGGATCCGGCCGATTGACATCAAAACCGCTGAAAACAAATCCATCATCCCCATCAACGGACAGGCGGTCTCGCTGGTGAACCTCGCCGATATCTTGGGCCTGCCCCAGCCGACGGCGCCTGCCGTTCAGGGGAACAGGCCGGACCATCTCACTCTGCCGGCAGCGGTTCTGGGCAGCGGCAAAAAACGGATTGTATGCATCGTGGATCGGATCGGAAGTGAACAGGACGTGCTTGTCAAAAGTCTGGGCAAACAATTAAAACGGATTCCCAATATTTCAGGGGCCACCATTCTGGGCAACGGGAAAGTGGTGCCCATCCTGAACGTCAACGACCTCATTGCCACATCCGCCGGCAAATCCATCCCCGCCGTCATGGCGGCGGAGATCGAAACGTTTAAAAACAGAGTAAAAAAATCCGTATTGATTGTTGAGGATTCCTTTACCTCGCGAACATTGTTAAAAAATATTCTTGAAGCATCCGGATACCGCATCACCACCGCCATTGACGGAGAAGACGGATACCGCCAGCTCTCGATGCAGCCCTTTGACGCCGTGATCTCGGATGTGGAAATGCCGAAACTGAACGGGTTTGAACTGACCCGAAAAATCCGCGAGCATGAGACATTGGGGGCCATTCCCGTGATTCTCATCACCAGCCTGGATTCCCGTGAAGATAAAGAAAAAGGCATGGATGCAGGGGCAGACGCCTATATTGTAAAAAGCAGCTTTGACCAGAGCAATCTTCTTGAGGTATTGGAAAGATTGATATAAATTACCGGGATTAATACGGTTCGGAATGAATTGGTTTAAAAGGGACACCAGACAGCAAATGAAAAAAGATTTTGAGGTAATGCTCGTTGAGGACAGCCGGACCCAGGCGTTGAAGTTTCAATTGATGCTGGAGAGCCACGGATATCAGGTCACGCACGCCAAAAACGGGCTTGAGGCCATGAATATGCTCCTCAACAGCCAGACATCCATTGTCATATCCGACTGGATCATGCCTGAAATGGACGGATCGGAACTGTGCCGCGCCATCCGCAAGCACGATTTCGGCAACTATGTGTATATTATTTTATTGACGGCAAAAGATTCAAAAAACGACATTATCGAAGGATTGGAAGCCGGGGCGGACGACTATCTCACAAAGCCGGTGGACGACGCCGAGCTGATCGCCCGATTGACCACCGCCGAACGGGTGATTCGCCTGGAGTCTTCCCTCAAAAAAAGAAATAAGGAAATCGCGCTGCTGTCCATCACCGACCCTCTGACCCAGATTTTCAACCGGGGATATCTGAATGACAACCTCCCCAAAGCGTTTAAAAGAGCTGTCCGGTATCAGCACAACCTGTCCATCATCATCTCTGATATCGATTTTTTTAAAAGAGTCAATGATACCCATGGGCACCAGGCAGGGGATATGGTGCTCAAATCCTTTGTAAAGATCATCGATGATTCGTTGCGAAAGGATTTGGACTGGATGGCCCGGTTTGGCGGCGAGGAATTTTTAATCGTTCTTCCTGAAACCGATTTGGACGGCGCCACCGCTGTCGCTGAACGGCTGAGGTCCGAAGTTTCCGATATGGTCACCCACGTCGAAGGCCACGACCTCCGGATCACCGCCAGTTTTGGGATCGCCACCATCACCCCTGACACGGATAAATTCCATCTGACATCCGAAGACCTGATCAGGGCCGCCGACCGGTGCCTGTATCAGGCCAAAGACCAGGGACGCAACCGAAGCATCGGGATTTGCATATGATTCATGTCCTCATTGTCGATGATTCCCTGACGACCCGGGAATATTTACGACATATCATCAGTTCAGATCCAGATCTCGCCATTGCGGGGGAAGCCAAAAATGGTGAAGAAGCCCTTTTCTTAGCGGAACGAGAAAAACCCGACGTGATCATCATGGACATTCAGATGCCGGGTATGAACGGCTATGAGGCGACCCGGGCCATCATGGAAAAATGCCCCGCGCCCATTGTGATTCACAGCACCCTGGTTGCTCCCGACCAGACCCAGAACATATTCAAAGCCATGAAGGCCGGCGCCGTGGCCGTGGTCCAAAAACCGCCCGGCATCGGACACCCGGAAGCGGCATCCCTGACTGAAAAACTCTTGCGGACCGTTCGGCTCATGTCTGAAGTAAAAGTCGTCCGGTTGTTGAAAAAAAAGAAATCCCCGGCTTTGCCATCCAGACAGCACATGGCAGCCAAACAGGACCGGGCCTCCACCGGCATTATCGCCATCGGCGCATCCACCGGCGGGCCCCCCATCCTTCAGGGAATTCTTGAAAACCTGGAAAAGAATTTCACCATTCCCATTGTCATTGTTCAACACATTGCCACGGGATTTCTGGAAGGCATGGTGGAGTGGCTTTCCAAAACCACCCATTTGCCCCTCAGAATTCCCAAAACCGGGGAACCCATTACCGGGGGCCATGTATATTTTGCACCCGAAAATCATTATCTGACGATCACGGCATCCCGGACCTTTCTTTTAATGAAAATCAATCACAAGGAAAATCTCAAGCGCCCGATTTCACACCTATTCTCGTCCATTGCCGATATCTACAAAAATGCCGCCATCGGCGTGCTTCTGACCGGAATGGGGAATGACGGGGTTTCGGGGTTAAAGGAAATGAAAGACCAGGGGGCCGTCACCATTGCCCAGGACAAGGACAGCGCCATCGTGTTCGGGATGCCGGGAGAAGCGATCAAAATCAACGCGGCAACCTATGTGCTGTGTCCCGAGGACATCACGGCTTATTTAAATAAAATTTCGCGAGATGCGCATGGGGCCTCCATACCTAAATGACTGATCCGCGCACATATCACATCCTGACGGTGGAAGACAGCCCCACCCAGGCTTTACGCCTGCAGAAAATACTGGAAAGCTGCGGTTTTTCCGTTTCCGTAAAAAACAACGGGCAATCCGCCGTCGATTATCTGGACGCCCACACACCGGATCTCGTCATCAGTGATATCGTGATGCCCGCCATGAGCGGTTACGAATTGTGTCGCCACATCAAGTCGATTCCCCGGCTTAAGGCCATACCCGTCATCCTTCTCACCAGTCTTTCCGACACGGAAGATGTGTTTAACGCGCTGGCTTGCGGGGCGGAAAGTTTTGTCACCAAGCCTTACAATGAACATGTATTGATTTCAAGAATCCAGACCATTTTTCAGAACCAGGAGCTTCGAAAACACCGTTCGGAAAAAGACGGCATTGAAATCTTCTTTAACGGTAAAATGCATCGGATCCCCGACAATCCCTATCAGATCATCGATTTGCTGTTTTCCACCTATGAAAACGCCGTTCAAAGAAACCTGGAGCTGGAGCAGGCAAACCGGGAAATTTTACATACCCAGAAACAGCTGTTCAACGCCAAAGCCCAGGCGGAAGCCGCCAACCAGGCAAAAAGCGAATTTCTCGCAAACATGAGCCATGAAATCCGCACCCCCATGAACGGCATCATCGGCATGACCGATCTCCTGCTCGATACCGACCTGTCCGATGAGCAGCACGACTTCGCCGGAACCATTAAAAGCAGCGCCAATGCACTCTTGGGGATCATTAACGATGTGCTCGATTTTTCCAAAATTGAAGCCGGAAAATTCAATATTGACGCTATTGGATTTGACCTGCGGGTGACCGTGGAGGAAGTCGTTGAACTGCTTTCCGTAAAAGCCCTGGAAAAAGGGCTGGCCATTACCTGCCATATCCATGAGGATATCCCGGACCATCTTCGGGGAGATCCCGGACGTCTGCGCCAGGTGTTGCTGAATTTGGCGGGTAATGCCATTAAATTTACGGATCTCGGGGAGGTCGCCATCCGCGCGGATCTGAAAAAAACCGATCAGACCCATGTGCTGGTGGAGTTCTGTGTCATCGACACGGGGCCGGGCATTCCGGCATCCAAACTGGACCTGCTGTTTAAATCCTTCTCCCAGATTGAGGATTCATCCAACTGGCGTTATGGCGGAACCGGATTGGGGCTTGCCATCAGTAAAAGCATGGTCGAACTCATGGGCGGCTCCATCGGCGTGATCACTGCCGAAGGGAAAGGTTCCACCTTCTGGTTTACCACAATTTTTGAAAAGGAATTGTCCCGGATTCCGGCCCGCACGCTTCAAAAACCCGCGAGCCCGATCATGTCGCCGCATTCCATGGCAGAAACCCAAAAACAGAACATTCAGATTCTGCTGGTGGAGGACAATCGGGTCAACCAGGTGGTGGCGCAAAAAATTTTAGCAAAAAACGGCTATTTTGTGGATATCGCCGAAAACGGAAGGCAGGCGGTCAATGCTTTGGAAAAAAAGACCTACCATCTCGTGCTGATGGATATTTTAATGCCCCGCATGGGCGGCTATGAAGCCACCCAGTTCATACGCTCTCCCCAATCCGCCGTGCTGGACCATCAGGTGCCGATTATCGCCCTGACAGCCAGCGCCCTGGATGAGGACAAGAAAAAATGTTTCGCCGCCGGCATGAACGACTATATATCAAAACCCATCAAACCCCTTGAACTGATTGAAAAAGTCAGACAGTGGACCCGAAAAAGGCATTAACCCGGGGTCCCGGAGTAATGTCTGCATATATTTACCGATTTCACGGCTGTCTTGACCTTTTTGTCTTTTGCTGATAGGTCTTGCAGCACTTTGACGCTTACCGCCCGATACCCGGCCAATGCCGGAAGTGCATATTGAGGAGAGAAAATTTTGAACGAAACGCACATACCGACTGGTGAGGAACCAGAACTCCGGACGTACCGCGAAAATTTCATCAATTCCCTTCGCTCGGAAATGGTGACGACCGTCGAAAATTTCCTGACCCCCGTGGCCCGGGCATACGGATACAGTGATGTGCCGCTGGAATCCACCATCAAATGGCGGCCGATGGTGCTGATCATCGGCAATTATTCATCCGGCAAATCCACCCTGATCAATGAATTTCTAGGCGCGGACATTCAGGCCATCGGCCAGGCACCCACCGATGACTCATTCACCATCATCACCCACGACGATGCGGCCCCGGAGGGCGCGGAGATTCGGGTCACTCAGGAACGGGACGGCAAATTCCTGCTTAATGATCCGGAATATCCCTTTGAAATACTGAAAAAACACGGCCAGCGGTTCGCCTCCCATTTCCGGCTGAAAAAAGTCAACTCGCCGTTTTTAAAGAATCTCGCCCTCATCGATACCCCCGGCATGCTGGACAGCATCACCGAGCGGGACCGGGGATACGACTATCAGGAGGTCATCGGCGATCTGGCCCAGCTCGCGGATCTGGTCCTGGTCCTCTTTGATCCCCACAAGGCCGGCACGGTCCGGGAATCCCACACCAGTTTACGGGAAACCGTTTCCATCCGCACCTATGAGGACCGGGTGCTGTTTGTCTTGAACCGCATTGATGAATGCGCCTCATTAAGCGACCTGCTCCAGGTATACGGAACCCTTTGCTGGAATCTATCTCAGATTACCGGTAGAAAAGACATTCCGGCCATCCACCTGACCTATTCTTTGCGGGCGGCAAAAAACTCCCAAAACCAGCCCACTGAAGACCAGAGCTTTTTGTTTTACCTGGAAAACCAGCGCAAAAATCTCAGAAACGCCGTACTGGAAGCCCCCCGTTACCGTCTGGACAACCTCGCCACGTTTATTGAAACCAATGCCGAACGTTTGGACCATTTTCTGGAAGCCGTTGTCAACTACCGGAAACGGCTCAGGGAATTCCGGATCAAATGGGGGTTGATCGGCCTTGGGATCAGTCTTCTTGCCGGGGCAGGAATGATGGTGCTGGGCCTTTTCGCCGGATTTTCCGGCGGCGTGACCGATCCTTTGGCAATGGGCATTGGCGCGGTGGCGGCCGGTCTTTTCATGGGCTTCTGGACCCTCGTCCCGTTGCGTTACCTGAAATCCCTGTTCCACCGGAAAACCCTGAAAAACATTGATAAGCTGACCCCTCTGGAGACCCAGACCCGGCGTGACAGCTGGCAGGCCGTGCGGGAACTGGTCAATAAATACCTTCAAAAAACCAACGGCAATTTCCCAATAAACACCGTAATAAAGGAATATGCCGAGGTTCACCGGGTATTTACGGAAGGCACCCGTGATATCCGCAAAGCGCTAAATGAACTGTCCAACCTCAAATATGACCGATGAAACCGATGCCGCCTACTTTCGGGCCCTGTATTTCCTTAAATTCCGCCCCCGAAGCCGATATGAAATCCAAAGGTATTTAAAGGATAAAAAATTTTTACCTGAGACCGTGACGGACACCATCTGCAAACTGGAAACCGCCGGATACCTCAATGATTTTGATTTTGCGCGTCTCTGGGTGGAAAGCCGGCTGCGGTTCAAACCCAAAGGCATGGCCGTATTGCAGGGGGAATTAAGGGCAAAAGGGATTTCAGGAGAAATTATCCAAACGGTTCTGGCGGATCTGGATGAAAAACAGGCGGCATGGGATGCGGTTCTGCCAAAACTCCGCCATTGGAACACACTGGAAAAAGAGGAATTTAAAAAAAAAGTATACGGCTATTTATCCCGCAGGGGGTTTCATTATGAATTGTGCAGCACAATTTTTAAAAAGGCCTGGGAACATATCCGGGACATGGGGCAAGACGCTTCCGAAGGTTAATATGGGGCTAAAAAAAACACACATCGCCACGGATATGAGATTTGCCTGAAGGGTTATTCGGGTTCCGTTGTCATGGCTTGAAACAGCGGCCCGATAAAAAATCCCGGATCAATTGATTGACTTGTTCCGGCTTTTCAATGGGAGACAGGTGGCCGGCTTCCGCAATGCTGCTCAACCCGGCGTCAGGAATGCCTTTTTGTAAATACTGGCCGTATTTCGGCGGGGTTACGGCATCTTCACCGCCCGTGACCACCAAGACCTTCGCCATGATCTGACCCAATTTTTCCATCACGTCAAATTGGTCGCAGGCGGTAAAATCCTTGACCGCCACTTCCGGGGATAACACGGCGATATCATTCATAAGGAGTTTTAATCGCGTCAAATCGCTTTTCTTTGAAATTGAAAATTCCACCACCATATCCAGATAATTGGAATAGTCCTTTTCAATGGTTTCGAAAATAAACGGCAGGACTTTCAACCGCGCACCGGTGTGCATCAGAATCGCCGACCGGAAAATATCGGGCCGGGTAATCAGAAGTTCCAGGGCAATGGCTCCCCCCATGCTCATTCCGCATAAAACCGGATGGGAAATCTTCAGCCCCTCAACGAAACGGCACACGGATACGGCGTAATCGGAAACCCGGTCACAGGCGGGTCCCGCAGCGTCCTTATGTCCCGGCAGGTCGATAGCGATGGTGTTCGCAATATCGGAAAGGGCTTCCACCTGAGCGGCCCAGAGGCCTTTGGACAGGGCAGCACCATGAATAAAAATAACCGTCGGCCTGCCCGCGCAAAGGGGCCAGTTCCCGGCCATGAAGCAGCATTCCCCGTGTTTTCGTATTTCCATTGTGTCCCCTCCCCTCAGCTATCCGCCGACTGTTTTACCCGGCTGAATTTCTGGTATGATTCAAATAAGTTAACGGCGCTATCATAATAAGTAACCGAATAATCGGCACCCAGGGCGTTCATGGGGTCGATAAAAACCGCCCGGTCCGCCCGATTCAGCATCTCCCATGTCAGTTCACCGGCCTGCGGCAGCATCCATGCCTTTACAAAAGAAATATGCAGATGGGGCGGCAGAAGCCTTGAGCGGCCGAAAGTGTCAGACAGGCAAGCAAACACATCCCCCCGGCATATCCGGTCCCCTATTTTCAGATGCGGGTCCGGATGCACATGACCATATAAAGAGAGAACCGGCCCATTTCCGGCATCCCCGCAATCATGCCGGGTAACGACTGTTTTTCCGAGAAAATCATCCATCATATGCGCAATGATCCCGTCATAGACCATCGGCACCCGAACGGTTTCATCCAGCCGGAATTTTGCACCGCCCTTTCCTGCAAAAAAACACAAATCCAGGCCTTCATGGGAAGCCGGCCGTAAACCGCTGCGGCCCCACCATTTTTCCATTGAATTGAACAGCATGCCCGGAAAGAAAATAAACCGCTCAAAACCGAGGGCTGTGAGGTGATTGATATCCACCAGACGGGATATGAAATCGGACGGCGGGATCTTTTCCGTTACCGGATTTTCTGTCTTCATACCGGTTATACACGGCCCATTAAGACAAGGACTGATAACGGCGGGCTTCCTTCAAATTGCCCAGCGCTTCATAAATCTCGCCGATCCGTTGATAACAGTCTTCCCTGCTGTCCGGGTCTTCCTGGGCAACGGAAAGATACAATTCCAGAATCCGGGACGATCTTTCCCCGGCGGCAAAACAGAGATCGGCATACCTTCTTTTGACAAAAGGATCGGTCCTTGCGCCGCATTGGGTGCACCCGGCCAGGATCTGTCCGTAAATATTCTTTGCTTTTTCCGCATCCCCCATTGCTTCAAAAATTTTTGCAAGAGCCCGGGATACCAGCTCATTCTGACCGTAACGGCTCTGGCAGGAAAGGAATACGGCCTGGGCCTCCGCATATTTTTCCATATGAAAATAGGTTTCACCCAAAAGCACCTGGACCGGAAATGTTTCTTTCAACGGCCCAGGGCACCCTTCAATCAGGCGGACGGCATCATCAAAATTCCCCGTGGCCCAGTAAACATCGCACAGCATCTGATATCCCCGCAATTCATCCGGGTGGTTCCCGACAAACTGCAAAATCAGCTCCGAAGCGCGGTCATATTGTCCCAAATTCATGAGGGCCGTGGCAAGCTCCAGGGCAACCAGCGGGCGCTCCGAAGGATTTTTTTCAAAAGCCTCCGACAATTTCTTTGCAGCGGTTTTAAAATTTCCGTTATTTAGGGCGATAAACCCCTGTCTGAAGGTCCGGCCATAACTGTGATACGCCTGTTTGACCGCTTCGGGCAATGCATTACACAAAACTGCAAAATATTCCTCTTCGTTGTCCATAACATCGGCCGCCGGGACCGGATGCGGAACCTTAATGGTCACGTCCGGATTGCCGGGAGGCAGCGCAGCGTCCAGTCGAGCCAGCGCGGACTCGATTTTCTGCTTAAAATCAGGATCGTTGCTTAATTCCAGGGCCAGCCGGAAGAGGTCTTCGGCTTCAGCAAAATTATGGGATTCCATGAGCTGCCCGCCGGTGTGAAGATGGGCCTTGGCCAGAGCCTCTTTGGCGGTTCCGATTTTTTCCTTGAGGGACTGAATATAATTCTGATTTTCAGGCGCTTTCCGCTCCGCCTTATCCAATGCTTTTTCGTATTCCAGTTTCGATAGGCCAAACTCGCCGGCATTATAAAATTGATCGCCGGCGCGTTCGATATCCTCCGGCGATTTTCCGCTTAAAAAACTGAACAACCCCATATCAATTCTCCTGAAAACCTCAATTTTTCCAGCCTGTTAAAAGAGGCAAATCAATCATCAACGGCGTTAATTCACCACCCACAACGCCATATCTTCCATTTTCCTTAATATCTTCTGGCTGTACCTGCCGGAAACAAGCTCCTCGACAAACGGGACAATGGCCCGCCTGCCCACCACAATGGAACCGAACTGATGGGACTGCATCAGCTCAAGAGAGGCAGCCACCGGATTATCACTGTTCACAACCATGTCGGAAAGCTGTTCCGCAAGAATGCCCTCTTCTTCAAAACATTTTTTCATGCTGTCGATGGAGGGGCAGATGCACTCCACATCCCGTAAAACACACATGCGTTTTTCATCGGTGGCGGTCTGTTCTTTCGGCGTATCGGTGGGGGCCAGCGCACATCTTGCAATATGGCTGATGGCGATTTTAAATTTCCGGATATCCAGCAATGAGGCAATGCATTCGACGCATTTAAACGCTTCTTCCGGCTGGTCGATGCTCAACAGCAGCTTGTCCGTCCGTGGAGACCCGTCCACAATAATAAGGGGGACCAGATTCATTTTTCCCGCCAGTTTAATGGCCACACTGCCGATCACCCGGTCCTTCAGACGGCTTTTTCCGGTTTTGCCCACCACCACGGCATCATACTCATCCCTGGACTCATTGATAATCTCATCCAGCAGCCGTTCCTGTTTTTTTTTGATTTTAACCTGAACGGATGAGGCGGGAAATCCCGCCGCCGCCATCTGCGCAACCGCCTGTTCCATGAATTGCCGGATGCCATGCTGCTGGCCCGCAACCCACTTATCAATGGTCTTCACTTTTTCATGATAGAGGGGATTTGCGGGTAAACTTCTCCCCAGATCCGTGCTCTGGGTGTCTATATGAAACAAAACAAATTCCGTGCGCTCCGGGGAAAACATGCAGGCTGCGTATACGGCGGCTTGAAGCGCCTGGTCCGAGCCGTCAATGGGGATTAAAACCTTTAATTTTTTATTCATGAAATGCCCTCTTCTATATAAACATGCATCCATGCCATCCGGCGCATCAGGCTTCGATGAGACGCAACATATGCCGTCTTCCGGCTGACGCCGGATACTATCGCATCATTTGCCCCCATACTCAAGAAGATTTGCGGGACGTTATCCGCCGTTTTTTCATCCGTCGTGATTTTAAAAAAAATATACCAAACGTTTGCGGTCATTCAAAAACGCCGGGAAAATCCATGTGTTTTAAAAACTTGAATCAGACGGCAGGATGATATATAAAGTTCCCATAATATCAGAATCGGACGGGTGGGCGGTTCTTTTCAGGCGCCGGCTGTTCATGAAAAAACCTGAAAGCCTGTTGATTTCTAAAAAAATTTTGGAGGGGCGGCATGTTTCAGTTTCTGCTGTTTACCGGAAGCATTATCGCATTTATCATCGGCGGCCTGGTAGTCCTCATCGGTATCGGTGCAATCACCGGCTGTGCGGGCGGGTTAATTATTATGACGGCCGGAGCCATTGTCGCAGCCTTAGGGATCTGGTCAGCCATCACCTTTCTGATTCAATCCCCAAACATGAACTCCGCTTCGCCGCTGACTATCGAGATGACCAAACTGAACGGGCGATGGGCATAATATACCCGTCAATCGGAATCGCTCATTGTTTCTTTTCAAGCTCCGCCACTCTCTGCCTCAGATCATTGACCTGAGTTTTAAATTCGTTTATCCGGACTTTTGATGAGAGGCTGCCCCCTTTTAGCGCAAGTGCCGGAGCCAACCCTTAAATTTTTGACTTCCCGCATGCGCGGGAAGTCAATGCCGACCTGTTCCGCAGTGCTTGCCGTCAGCCATTTTTTCCTCTACTTTTCTTGGTGGGCAAGAACAGTAGAGGAAAAAATGTCGATTAATTCAGTATGGTGTTTAAATGTATAAGTATTCGTAGATGTTATAGACAAGAAAACCTCCAAGTGGCATGATAGCTAAGTTGCAGCAGCCGGACTGACGTCGTCATCCGGAATCTTTACCACAAGGAGGTTTC
>JBAQUK010000237.1:0-82326 GCA_049297455.1 Desulfosalsimonadaceae bacterium
GTCGATGATTGTTTCACGTGAAACAATCATCGACGCCGCCCTGGCAGAAAATAATTATATTTCAAGAAACTTCATCAGCAGGAGTAAAAATGTCTATAAAAATTGACATGAAACCATATTTTAAAAAATATGAAGCGGTCGTGGGTAAAGTTGAGAGTGTGTTTCAAAAGATGAAAGAGGATTTTCCGCAGGAAGTCACTTGCAAACAAGGGTGTTCGGATTGCTGCCATGCCCTGTTTGACCTCACTCTGATTGAAGCCTTATATGTGAATCACTATTTTAACCGGCAATTCAGCGGCAGCAAAAAAGATCAATTGATTGAAAAAGCAAATAAAGCGGACCGCCAAATATACAAGATCAAAAAAACAGCTTACAAGTTAACCCAAGAAGGCAAAGACGAAGCGGCAGTTATCGAAGAGATATCTCATATGCGAATCCGCTGTCCGTTGCTGGGAGATGATGATTTATGTGAATTGTATGATTACCGGCCCATCGCCTGTCGGGTGTACGGAATCCCGCAAGCCGTTAACGGAAAAGGCCGAACGTGCGGATTTTCAGGATTTCAACCGGGCAAAAGCTACCCGACTTTCAACCGTGATATCATCCACGACATGCTGACAGTCATATCGGCTGAGTTTGTCCAGTCAATTGATTCAAAACACAAAAAAATGGGTGATCTTCTTGTGCCGTTGTCTATGGCGTTGGTTACAGACTATGATGAAGCCTACCTTGGGCTGCCTTCTGAAAAAACGGACACTGATCAGATAAGTGAGGAGAGCAATGACGATTCTGACAAATGATGATGAAATAAGGAAAAAAATGATATTTGACGGCATGGCGCCCCGGCGCCAGCGTCAAATCAATAAAAGAGGATATGAAAAATGGGATCCGTTTCAGGAACCGAAAGATCCCATTGATATTCGGCAGGACCGGACAAAACGGACTTCCCAGGAACTGATCCGCGAATTTCTTCAGGCTCAGGACGCCAACACCTACAGCGCGGAATATGGCCGGGGGGCTTTTGAAATTTGCATGGGGATCATCAATGAAACCGAAAAGTATCAGGGCATGTTTGATTTTGCCTGCTGGTATAGTGAGCTGCTGAAAAAAGAAAGCTATGAAAAAAAATAAAGGAAACTTCGCTGTAGTCGGTTTTTCGGCCTTTGACGAAAAAAAATCATCCAAGGCCGAAAAATCCGGCTTCGCCAGAGCCTATTTTAGGCACTAAATCAGTATGGCCAAGGCTCCGGCCTTGGCTTTGACAAAACGTTTAATATACGCCCGATAATTCAGTTTCGGGATTTTTAAGTCCAAAAGCAACGGTCTCATCAGCGATTTCATCCGAATCCATCCCCCAAAACTGATTTTGTGTGCTACCGCTGTAACCACCAGGCCAGAACCGGCAATAAAATAATTAATGCGATTATGAGAATGCCAGGCGTGGTAGCATAGGCTTTATGAGGGGGATCTCCCTTGCGTTTGGCTTTTTTAACTTCATCTGAAAACCAGTTTCCGAGCAATCCGGCTGCGATGCATACTGCAATAATTTTGACGAGGGTGACTAAATTTTCCAATAAAAAAGTCCTTTTTTTTCGGTTATAGTTATATTGTGCGGTACCGTTTGTCGTGAGAAAATACCCCGGACCGGCAAAAATGAGGTTGGAAAGTACCCCATCCCCATAACAGAAAAAGCAGCGTTATTCAAAAATTTTTTCATCCGGCGCATCGGCTTCAATGGCATCATTTTCATAGTTCCTAAGAGATGTATCCCCTTTCTTTTGCATGTGTTCCCGGTACCATTCATTGGCGATGATCATGGACATCACCTCATTGCTGCCCGTCCAGATCGTTGCGAGGCGGAGGTCGCGGACGATGCGTTCAATGGGGTAAACATTGGTGTAACCGATACCTCCCATTACCTGCATGGCATGGTGCGCGACTTTCTGACAGGCTTCGGTCACAAATTTTTTGGATTCGGAAACCATTCTTCGAACCTGGTTGGGATCCGCTTGATGATCCACCGCCCGGGCGGTGGTGTAAATCATGGAGCGACAAACGTCCAGCAGCATGGAGGCCTCGGCAATCTGAAAATTGACCCCCTGAAAATTGTTGATGGTGGTTCCGAAGGCTTTTCTTTTGGTTGTATATTCGGTGGCCACATCAAGGGCCGGGCGAGCGCTGCCGATGGTCATGGCTGCCGTTCCCAGGCGTTCGGGAATCATCATGGTCTTAAAAACCGGATAGGCGCCGTTGATTTTCCCAACCACATTTTCCTTTGGCACTTTTACATCCTTAAACACCAGTCTCCCTGCACCGCCGCCCCGGCATCCCATCAGGCCATAGAGATATTTGGTTTCAACCCCGGGACTTCGGTCGACGATGATGCAAGATAACGCTTTATGGGGAGCCGCAGCGGGATCGGTCTTGGCATACACTAAAAAAAAGTCCGCCCCTTCAGCGCCCACGATAAATCGTTTTTGCCCGTTGACGAGGAAATAATCCCCTTTGTCTTCAGCCGTTGTGGTAGTGCCGAAAAAATCAGACCCGCCCCGGGGCTCCGTCAGACATTCCGCAGCAAATAGATCACCTTTTAGCAACGGCTTAACGTATTTTTCTTTTTGTTCATCAGAACCGTGCTGGATAATGGCATCACATACCAGTTCAGCGCCTACACCAAAGGTGCAGGCAAAAATATACCCCAGGGTTCCGACTTCCTCCATTACCGCTGCGGTGGTTACCCAATCGAGATCCCTGCCGCCCCATTTTTTAGGATACCGGCAGCCAAGCAGATGGCGTCTTCCGGCTTCCTGAAGAAATTCTTTCGGAAATTTTATCTTATCCGCATCCATATCCATGATCATTTGTCGAGGCACCCATTTGACAAAGTCCCGGGCTTCATTTCGTATTTTGATGGATTCTTCAGGCAATAAATAATCAAACACAACGTTCCTCCTTAGGCAATAAATGATAAATTCAAAACTTAACGTTGACGTTAATATAGCGGGTAAAAAAGGAAAATGTCAACTGTAACCTGGCAAACGATAAAACAACTGGCTTTCAAAGGGAGAGGGATTGTCCGCACGAGGTGCTATATTCCGCGTGTCGGCACAAGGTAAAAAAAGAAATCCGAAAGGAAGAACTTACCGGATGACGACGCGTTTTACAAAAACGGAGGCAATGGTGCGAAAGGATTCCAGTTCCTGAGCAGAAAACCGCCAGTCTCGTGAAATAAAATATTCAGGATGCAAGACCCGGTTGTTTTCCAGGGAAACTTTCTGGAGGGCATAGAGATTCGCGCCGCCGATGAGCCGGGAAATCTCTTCGATGTCAGCCGCATCCACAATGGATTTCACGCAGGTGGTTCGAAATTCATGCTCAACGCCGGATTGAAGAATGGACAGAACGCTTTCTCTAAGATCAACGGGGTTACAGTTTTTGGATATCACGGAAAAATAGCGTTCAAAGGATGTTTTTACATCCATCGCGATATAATCGATGAGGTGATTGGACAAGAGATTTTGAATAACTTTCGGGCGGGTGCCGTTGGTATCGATTTTAATCGGGTATCCGAGCTCTTTTATTTCACGACAAAAATCGAAGAGGTCAGGTTGAAGGGTCGGCTCACCGCCGGTGATAACCACACCGTCTAAAAGAGATTTTCGCTTTTTCAGAAAATCGAAAATCTCTTTTAGATCGATCACTTTGCTGGTGCTCGTTCGCCGCGCCAGATCCGGGTTGTGGCAATAGGGACAATCAAAATTGCAGCCTGCTGTGAAAAGCACACAGCTTATTTTTGATGGAAAATCAATAAACGAATTTTTTTGAATTCCTCCGATGATCATGGTCGTCCCAACAACAGACCTTATGCAGTTGTCATTGCAAATGTTTTGCGAATCTGAAATTCGGACAGTTTGCCGTTATTCCATTGGCTGATGGGACGAAGATATCCCACTATGCGGGAATAAACTTCCACCGGCTGGCTGCACTCCGGACAGAGGACATGCTGCCCGGCAATATAGCCATGCCCGCAGCAGACGCTGAATGTCGGAGAAAGGGTAAAATAAGGCAGCTTGAAATTGCTGGTAATTTTCTTCACGAGATTCCGAGTGGCCTCCGCATTGTCCACCTGTTCGCCGAGAAAGATATGAAAAACGGTTCCTCCGGTATATTTGGTTTGAAGGTCATCCTGAAGTTCCAGTGCCTGGAAGATATCGTCCGTATAATTGACCGGGAGCTGACTTGAATTGGTGTAAAACGGATCTGCGCCCGCCTGAAAATGGGATTCATTGGCGCAAACAATATCCGGATACTGTTTTTTGTCCATCATGGCCAGCCGAAAGGCGGTGCCCTCGCCGGGCGTGGCTTCCAGATTGAACAGTTCCCCGGTTTCCTCCTGGATGGATGCGATCAGGTGACGCAGAAAATCCAGCACCTCCACCGCAAATGCATGACCTGTAGGACTGCCGATATCTTCCTTAATAAAATTCAAACATGCCTCATTCATTCCGATAATTCCGATCGTTGAAAAATGATGGGTCCAGTAAGCACCGGATTTTTCCTTGATGCTGCGAAGATAGAATTTTGAATACGGATACAGGTTCTGTTCAGTGAATTTTTCAAGCACTTTCCGTTTGATGAGCAGGCTTTCCTGGGCAATGCGAACCTGAGCTTTTAAATGATCGAAAAATTCAGCTTTGCTTTTGGAAAGGTATCCGATTCTGGGAAGGTTAATTGTCACCACGCCGATGGAGCCGGTCAGGGGATTGGCCCCGAAAAGACCGCCGCCCCTTTTCTGGAGTTCGCGGTTGTCCAGGCGCAGCCGGCAGCACATGGATCGTGCGTCTTCCGGTGACATATCGGAATTGACAAAATTGGAAAAATACGGGATGCCGTATTTGCCGGTCATTTTCCAGATGTTGGCGAGGTTGGGGTTTTCCCAGTCAAAATCCTTTGTGATGTTATAGGTGGGGATGGGGAATGTAAACACCCGGCCCTTGGCATCGCCTTCCATCATCACTTCCGCAAATGCACTGTTGAGAGTGTCCATTTCAGACTGAAAATCACCATAGGTTTCCGGCTGATGCTGACCACCGATAATCACGGGTGTATCCTTGAGGGTGCTTGGCACGGTAAGGTCCATGGTAATGTTGGTAAACGGGGTCTGAAATCCCACACGGGTGGGTATGTTGATATTGAAAACAAATTCCTGAAGCGCCTGCTTGACCTCTTTATATGTCAGGTGGTCTTTTCGGATAAAAGGGGCCAGCAGCGTGTCAAAATTGGAGACAGCCTGGGCGCCGGCCGCTTCCCCCTGAAGTGTATAGAAAAAATTAACGATTTGTCCTAATGCCGATCGCAAATGTTTGGGCGGCGCGCTTTCAACTTTCCCCGGAACGCCCATAAATCCGACGGTCAACAAGTCCTGCAAGTCCCACCCCACACAATAAATTGACAATAGGCTTAAATCATGGATATGCAGATCTCCGCTGGTGTGCGCATTCCGGACTTCCGGCGGATATATACGGTTAAGCCAGTATTCCGCGGTGATATCGGACGAAATATAATTGTTCAGCCCCTGGAGCGAATAGCTCATATTACTGTTTTCTTTGATTTTCCAGTCCATTTTCTGAACATAGTTTTCAACTATTTTAACATGGGCCTTGGTTGTGATTTTGCGAATCTGGGCATGCTGTTCCCGGTAAATAATATACGCTTTGGCTGTTTTAAAATGGGAATCCAGCAGCACTCTTTCCACAATATCCTGAATATCTTCTACTTCCGGGGTGTTGGTGCGAAGCGTGTCATGGGCAAGCGTCAATACGCGCAATGTCAGTTTCCTGGCTTCTTTTTCGTCGAACTCTTCAGTGGCCATCCCAGCCTTGGCGATAGCTGCGGTAATTTTAGACGAATCAAAATCATCAATTCTGCCGTTGCGTTTTTTGATGCTGGTAAAATTAGACATATTCACTCCTTATAACAATTCGATGCATTTAAAGCTGGCGATGAATCCCGGCAATAAAAAAAACCGTACCATGGCCAATCTTATTTCCGTGATATATTTTGAACGCTATCACAATATATTGTTAATTGTCAAGGCTAATTTCTATATATTGTGTTTTCTGCAAGGGCATTCTGAAAATAAAGTGAGGATGAAGACATGAACAGAGAACGATACACCGGAGGAAAATGATTTTTGCCCAGGCAAACTCAAGGGGGCATGATGCTTTTACAACCGATTCAAAACGGAATTTCCGGTTTTGTTAAAAGCAGCTCAAAAAAATAATGCAAGATCCTGGCGGTGACACCCCAGACAACCACATCGTTAAAAGGATACAACAACTCCATGATGCCGGGTATGCGTCCATGAAAATGGCTTGAAAAGTGGTTTTCTAAAAACTGATTTACCGGAAGTTCAAGGACTTTCGAAATTTCCCCCGGATCATAGGCAACGCTTTCCATCCGACCGTCCCAAATACCGACAAACACTTCGATGTCCTTGTGCTGGCTGGTCTGAAAATGACCCATTGAACCGACAAAATTCACCTGATGGCGGTAAATGCCGAGCTCCTCTTCAAGCTCCCGGTATGCCCCTTCCAGTGGACTGGGATCGGTTTCATCCACGTGACCGCCGGGCAGGGCCACCTGATTGCTCCAGGCATAACCAGGGGTGTCCGCCTTTAATATGGCCAGGATAAACGGGGCATCCGCTTTGTGGTACAGCAGGAGAAACACGCTGGTGCAATCCTGGGGTCTCGTTGTTTCTGCGGCCGGGACATCCGCAGCGCTCAACAGACTTGTTAAAAACCTATCGTTCAATTCCGGTGGCATGGCATTAAAAAATTTAAAACCCGGTACGTTATAATTTATTGGGTGACTGGCTTGCCAGAGCTAACGGCATTCTCCTGTTGTCTGATGAACTCAGGGAATTTCATGGTTTTAAAGCTGTCGGTATGAAGAAATTTTAGCATGACCAGCAACTCTTCCGGGGGGATATATCCGGGCCGAATGTGGAGGGAGGAAGCGTCTTCAGTGATAAACCAGTTGTCCGGAACCGGGGACACCCTGAATTCCCTGGCCACTGCTTTTTCCTTATCGGCATTCACGCGAATGGGAATAAAGTTTTCATTAAGATACGCGATAATTTTTGGATCCGTAAACGTATTTTTGTTCATTACTTTACAGTAGGTACACCAATCCGTATAAAAATGCAGAAATCCTTTTTTCTTCTGGTCTTTGATGGCCTTAATCCCGGACGCGTATGGCTGCCATTGAATGCCGGGATTGTCTGCGGGTTTGGTATCTGCGGCATCAGAAGGGGGACAAACGATTATTACAGAAAACAGAAACGCAAAAACAAAAAATATTGATTTTTGAATGCTCATTATAACGATCCTTGGAATAATATTAGTGTTATTTTTAATGGAAAGATGTGAATGTAAAAAGCAGCGGCTATCTTAGCAAGTTCTCTGAATTGGCTGGTTACATATAGTCATTCCAATAATTAGAAATCTTTTTCAGCCCCTTTTTTTGCATTATCTTTTTCATATTTTTTTTGTTGGGACTCTATCTCGTTAGAAAACATAAATAACTCACCTGTTCTTAGTAATTCTGAATAGTTAAGTAGCATGGTTGTTTGCTCGCCAAACCATGCATATCTTTCTATATAGCGGTTGGATTGAAATCCAGATCCAAATTTCTCAAATGTGGCATTTTTTAAAGATGAGAAATTTGAATAGCCTTTAACCCTTATTAAAACGCTAGAAAATTTGCCTTGCCAGAAGCCATATAAAATAGTTTCAAGTGTAGCGCCTCCAATCATAAGCTCATCGCTTTTTTTTGTATATTCTTTTATACCTCCATAGCTTGGATCTGTTCTCACATATTGCATTTCAGTTAAGGTTACGAAATCAGTACCCCACTTGATACCTCTAAATCCTTCGACTTCCGCAAAACAAACCAGAGGAAATGATAGTAAATTGATAATCAAGCTAAAAAAAATTAAATATGTTATTTTTATCATTTTAAATCTCTTTTACTAATGTATTGTATATACTGACACTATTTATAAATTATTTTATAAATATAAGAGAATTAAACAGGGTAAAGCTGTCGGTCAGGAGAAAAAGGCCGACCGCAATAAGCAGGATGCCGGCAGCCAAATTGATATATTTCATGGTTTTCGACACGCGGCGCAAAAATTCAAGAAGAAAATTGACAAAAAAGGAAATCATTATAAACGGCAGGGCCAGACCTGCGGCATATGCCGACAGAAGTCCCACTCCCTGCCATATGGTTTCCTTGCTGCCCGCAATAATGAGAATAGAACCTAAAAGCGGGCCGATGCAGGGACTCCATCCTACGGCAAATGCCATGCCCACGATAAAGGTTCCCATAAGATGAATCGGCTTTTTCTGAATATGGATACGTTTTTCAACGTCCAGCCGTTTGAAGCGGATCCATCCGGTCATATGGATGCCGAGCAGAACAATGATTATCCCCCCGACAATCCGGATGTAATCCTTATACTGGGCGATCAGCGATCCCAGTCCTGAAGCCGCTGCGCCCATGAGAACGAAAACAACCGAAAATCCGCAAACAAAAGAAAGGGTGGAAAAAAAAACTTTTTTGCGGATCGCCGGAGAATCCTTCCGGAAGAGTTCCTCCAGGGAGAATCCGGTGATAAATGTGAAATACGCCGGAATCAGGGGAAGGACACACGGAGACAGAAAGGAAAGCAATCCGGCTAAAAATGCGGCGGAGTATGAGATGGTTTGTGTAAACATAAGGACAAATATAACAATGGAATTTATTTAATCAAATTAAGATAGCAAAAAAAAATTATTCACTGAGTTCTCTGGACCTCCGGGCCGCAGCCGAAATGGCATCGCAAAACGCCTGTCTCACCGACCGGCTTTCAAGCACACCAATAGCCGCTTCCGTGGTTCCTCCCGGCGAAGTGACTTTCTGCCTCAGGGCCTGGGGGGGGATTTTTTGGCTTTCCAGTAAAGCCAGCGCCCCTTTGAAGGTGGCGAGAGTGAGTTCTGCGGATTGTTCAGGAGAGAGGCCCAAGCTGATTCCGGCGTCGGTCATGGCCTCCACCACATAAAAACAATAGGCCGGCCCCGAGCCGGACATAGCGGTTATGGCGTCCATATCGCTTTCCCGGCAACGAATCACCTTGCCCATTGCGGATAGAATGGTTGTTGCGATGTCCATGTCTTCCGCTGTCGCGAATGCATTGCCGCACAGCCCGGACATGCCGGACAGCACCAGGGCCGGGGTATTGGGCATGACCCGTAAAATCGGCAGGCGTTTTCTGCGGTCAGCATCGAGTCCGGCATATATGTATTTTTCAAACTTGCGGATGGGGAAGCCTGCGGCAATGGAAATAAACATTTTTTTCCCCGTCGTATTTTCAAAGGCATGGACCTCCGCAAGCTCCGACAGTAATACGTCCAAGGATTGGGGTTTTACCGCGAACACGACAATATCGCATGTCCGGATGATTTCCGCATTACCGGTTAAGGCAACTATCCCATAGGTTTTTTTCAAGTCATCGGTTCTGGCCTGCGAAACATCGCTGACGAACAGGCTGGACGGAGCGGCGCATTCGGAGCCGATCATGGCGCCGATCATGGCCTGCCCCATATTGCCCGCTCCGATAAATCCAATATTGTGGTGAAGTTTAGGCATGTCTTTTTTCCATTTAAATGAATTTCTTTTAAAAAAACCGCCATTATGTTATCGGTATTTATGTGAACAATGTCAATCTTTATCAAAGGGTATCCTCCGGTGCGTTTAAGGGGTTGCATCCGGGAAAGGGCTTGACTTTCGAGGTGAATTTTTATTTATCTAATTAGATTATTGTTTCACACACTCAAACAGTTATCGGCGAGATCAGGGTTATATGTTCATTATCGGCAATTTTATCAGAGCACTGGCGGAAGTTATCAATATCGGGTTGACCCTGTTTATGTGGATCGTGATCGCCCACGCCATTTTATCCTGGGTAAGGCCCGATCCGTTCAATCCCATTGTCCGGTTTATCAACCAGGTGACCGAGCCCTTATTGTATCAGATCAGAAGCCGAATCCCTTCCGCATTCGGAGGGATTGATTTTGCGCCCGTCATTGTCCTTCTGGGCGTTGTTTTTTTAAGAGTTTTCCTTGTTGACAGCCTGATGCGATTGTCGATGATGCTGCTCTGATTCCATCGGAGACAGTTGTTTCCGAGAAAAGGAAACCGTTTTTAGGCAGCGACAAAGCATCCGATTGACACAACCCAGTACTGATTGTGCCCGCCAATTACTTGATTAAAAACAGGAGCATCTTATGGCTAAAATTGATGCGTTTTTTAAATTAATGAACGATCAGGGGGCTTCTGACCTGCATCTGGTGGCTGGCCAACAACCGGCTCTGCGGATTCGGGGAGAAATCGAAAGAATCAAATATAAAACACTGCAAAATGATGAACTCCGGAGCATGGTCTATGAGATCGCCCCTGAGGACAAAATCAAGGTATTTGAAGAAACCGGAGATGTGGATTTCGGTTATGAAATTCCGGGGCTGGCCAGATACCGGGCTAATTTTTTTATGCAGCGCAACGGGGTGGGCGCGGTCTTCCGGCAGATCCCCAACAATATCATGGGGTGTGAGCAACTCGGCCTGCCCCCGGTAATTTCAAAACTGGCGTCTCTTCCAAGAGGCCTCGTCATCGTCACCGGCCCCACCGGCAGCGGGAAATCAACTACCCTGGCAGCCATCATCGATCAGGCCAACCGCACCCGCAAGGACCATATCATCACGGTGGAAGACCCCATTGAGTTTGTGCATGAAAGTCAGGGCTGTATCGTCAATCAGCGGGAAATCGGTGTTCATACCAAAAATTTCAGCGCGGCCCTTCGCGGCGCACTCCGGGAGGATCCGGATATTATCCTGGTCGGGGAAATGAGAGATCTGGAAACCATGTCACTGGCCATTGAGGCAGCTTCAACAGGCCATCTGGTGTTCGCCACCCTGCACACCTCCAGCGCCATGAAAACCGTGGACCGTATCGTCGAAGTGTTTCCATCCGCTCAGCAGTCACAGGTCCGGTCCGGTCTGGCGGACAGTGTCCGGGCCATCATCGCCCAAGTGCTGTTTAAGCGAATTGACAGGAAAGGTCGATGCCCCGCCCTTGAAATATTGATCGCCACGCCGGCGGTCAGGAATCTGATCCGGGAATCCAAGACCCATCAGCTCCCTTCCTCCATGCAAACCGGGAAAAAATACGGCATGATCCTTCTTGATGACGCCATCATGGATCTATATAATAAAGGGTGGATCAGCGCGGAAGACAGTTACAACAAGGCAAACGACAAACAAAGGTTCAGGCCGCTTCTGAAAGGCGCCCCTGCTGACTTCACGGAAGCATAAACCAGGTGTGCGTGAATGTAATGCATATTCAGCCTGCTGGTGATTTTTTCAATTTGTTTAAGGTCATCTTTTTTTAAGGGATAAAAAAATGAAAAAGCCGGAAACAGATTATATTTTAACCGCCATGCTGGATTCTCATGAAAGTGTTTCGGATCTGAATTTAACTGCGGGCAAACCGCTTCAGGTGGAGACCTATGGGGAGTTGACGCCTGTGGACATGAAGCCGTCGCTGAAAACATTAACCCCTTTTCAAACGGAAATTATCGCCCTCAATTTAATCGGCAGAGACCGGCGGTTGACCGAAACCCTCCTGAAAGAAGGTTCCTGCGATCTGTCATATTCGCTGCCGGGTAAAGCCAGGTTCAGGGTCAACGTGTTTTCTCAATCCGGCCATTATTCCATTGTTCTTCGCCAGCTCGAAACAAAAATCCCCACCATAAAAGATATGGGGCTGCCGGAAGTTTTTTTTAAAATCGCCCGGGAAAGAAACGGCATCGTTATTTTCACCGGCGCCACCGGAACCGGTAAAACCACCTCTCTGGCGGCCCTTTTATCGGAGATCAACAAAGACAAAGCGGTTCATATCGTCACCCTTGAAGATCCGGTGGAATATATTCATACCCATAAAAAAGCCACGTTCAATCAGCGGGAATTGGGCAAGGACTTCAGTTCGTTCGCCACCGGTTTGAGGGCCGCGCTTCGGCAGGCCCCGAAGGTCATTCTGGTGGGTGAAATGCGCGACCGGGAAACCGTTGAAATCGGGTTATCTGCGGCGGAAACCGGGCATCTGGTGTTTACGACACTGCATACGGTGGACGCCGGACAAACCATTAACCGTATTTTGGGCATGTTTTCGTCCGAAGAAGAAAACCAGATCCGGATCCGGCTGGCGGACACCCTCCGGTGGGTGGTCTGCCAGCGTCTTCTTCCGAAAGTCGGCGGGGGCCGGGCCGCAGCCTTTGAAATACTGGGAACCAGTCTCCGGGTGAAAGACTCCATCCTGCACGGAGAATCCGAAGGCAAAACCTATTATGACATGATGGAGGCCTCCACGGCCTTCGGGTGGACCACCTTTGACAATTATATCGTCGGGTTGTTTGAAAAAGGACTGATCACTGAAGAAACGGCCGTTGGCTATGCCTCCCGGAGGTCTATTGTCGGCAGGGGCATTGATCTGGTCAAAAGCGCCAGAGGGGAATCCACCACCAAAATCGACAAGCTTGAAATTGATATGGGTTATGGCAAAAGTTCGAAATATTGATTATTTCGAAATATCAGCAACCGGAAAGGGCTGTAACAAATGGAAATTATATGCGATCATTGCAACACCAAACTCAGCATCGCGGATGAAAAACTGCCGGAAGGCAAAGCCGCTGCCATCAGGTGCCCGAAGTGTAAAAACAAAATTTCAATTGATCTGACAAATCGTCATCCAGCCGGCGGGCCGGCCAAAGACTCGAAACCCGCGCCCAATTCATTTAATTTTGATGAGGGAACCGATGATTACGATGCCTCCGAACGGCCCTTCGATTTTCTGGAAGAAGAGGGAAACACGGCCCTGATCTGCGAGAATGATCCCGATATCATAAAGCAGATCACCATTGTTCTGGGCATTATGGATTACAGCATCACCACTGCGGAATCCGTTCGTGACGCGCTGAAAAAAATGAAATACCATACATATAATATGATTCTGGTGAATGAAACGTTTGACGGCAGCGACCCGGACGCAAATGGTCTCCTGGTCTATCTTGAGCGCCTGAACATGGATGTTCGCCGAAATATATTCGTCGGCATGCTGACCCGGCGGTTTGCCAGCATGGACAATATGGCGGCTTTACTCAGAAGTGTTAATATTACCATCAATACCAAAGACATTAACAGCCTGGACAGAATACTCGCCCGGGGCATCAACGAGAATGACTTGTTTTACGCTATCTTTAAAGAAAGTTTAAAAAAAATGGGACTGGCTTAAAATCCGAAAATGAGCAATCAGAACAAATATACCTGCAATGAATACCGTCAGGAGATGATTTTGCTGTCCCTGCGGCTGCGACTGAATAAACCGGGCGTGACGGAATCGGAAAAAGAAATTATCCGAAATGAAATAAAGAACATCGAAACGGCCATGAAAATGAATTAAGTGGCCTCAAATTGCTCCGCCAATCCGCAAGAACACCCTGCGGCTGGTTTTTAATTTGGATGGCAAAGCAAAAAGGTTCAAATTCAAGGCGCGCAAATCCTGAGCAATGATAAGTACTTTTCGTACTTTAAAGAAGCGATGGATGCAGCGCAACGCAGAAGTTGGACTTTTTGCGAAGGCATCAAAATCGGCGGCTGATGATCAGCAGTCCCTCCAGCGTCAATCCTGATTCAACGGATTCAATTGTTGTCGTTACATCCCGCATCAGCGGAGCCAGACCGCCGGTGGCGATCACCCGTGGTTCGGGGGATTGCATTTCCTGCTTCATGCGGCGCACCATGCCGTCCACCATTTCCGCGTACCCGAAAATAATGCCGGACTTCATGCTGTGAACCGTTGTTTTTCCGATAACGGTGGCCGGGGGCTGAAACAGTTCCACCCTCGGCAGCTTGGATGCCCGTTGAAACAAGGCTTCCGAAGAAATCCCGATGCCCGGAGCGATGGCCCCGCCGATGTATTCGCCTGCATGGGTTATGGCGTCAAATGTGGTCGCCGTGCCGAAATCAATCACAATCAGGCTGGTTCGATAGCGGTTATACGCGGCCACTGCATTTACCAGCCGGTCCGCGCCGACCTCCTCCGGATTGTCATACAGAACGGGCATATCCACCACATTTGCGTCAATCCACCGGGGCGCATGGCCTAAGAATCTCCGGCAATAGCCGTCGATGATTTTCATCATGGCGGGAACGACGCAGGAAACCACCGTCATGCGGATATCGGCAGGGTTGATTTTCCCGAAGGAAAACAGATTGGAGATTTTGATATTGAATTCATCCTCGGTCATCCCGGGGGTTGTTCGGACCCGCCAGTCGCAAACCAGCCGGTCATTATCAAAGAGCCCGATCACAATATTGGTGTTTCCCACATCCACTGCCAGAAGCATCACGCGTCTCCCTGATTTTCTTCCTGAGCATGGGCCGCATTTTTGATGGCATCCGCGATTTTTACGGTGGCGTAAGTTTCGGCCACATCATGCACCCGGACAATATGCGCGCCGTTCATGATGCCGGCGGCTACCGTGGCCTGGGTTCCCACGGCCACCATCGGATGGTCCGGCGCAAGGGCATGGCCTTCTGCCGGTGAAAGAATTTTCCGGATAAAGGCTTTGCGGGAGGTTCCCAGCAGCACGGGTACGCCCATCTCATTGAATTTATTCAGTTGGTTGATTAAAAAAAGATTGTGATATGCTGTTTTGCCGAAACCGATACCCGGATCAATGATGATTTTTGACCGGGGAACGCCGCATGCTTCCGCCCGTTTGACAGCAATGCTCAGGAAATCGCGGATTTCCCCCACCGGGTCATCATAGGTCGGGGACTTTTGCATGTCCGCCGGCGTGCCCTTCATATGCATCAGCACCACCAGCACATCGTTTTGCGCCGCCACGGCTCCCATTTCCGGGTCAAATAAAAGTGCGCTGATATCATTTATAATAGAGGCGCCGGCAGCAATGGCCCGCCGGGCCACGGCAGCTTTGTTGGTGTCAATGGAAATAGGGATGGATATGTGTTTTGCAAGATGTTCGATTACCGGCAGCACCCGGCGGCATTCTTCTTCCATTTCCACCGGTGCGGACGAAGGCCGGGTGGATTCGCCGCCGATATCCAGAATATCGGCCCCGTCCGCGATCATTTTTTTCGCTTGAGATAGGGCTTCGTCCAGTTGAAAAAACCTGCCGCCGTCGGAAAACGAGTCCGGGGTCACATTGAGAATCCCCATGATGCGGGTGCGGCGGCCCAGGGTCATTGAATAATTTCCCCACCGCAACAGGTATCCCGGATCAGGCATGGGAGACATCCTTTTGGGACGATGATTCATGGGGCTTGCCGGATGCATCCGTTGTTCCGGGAATAATGACGCCTGGGCGCATGCCACCTATCAGTTCATCCAGCTCCCGGCCCATAACCGTCTCTTTTTCAATCAGCAACGCTGCAAGCCGATGCAGAATATCCATGTTTTCCTGCAATATCTGTTTCGCTTGGGTGTAGCTGCCCTTGACCATGCCCGCTATTTCCTTGTCGATTTTCCGGGCGGTTTCTTCGGAATAATCCCGATGCTGGGCGATTTCCCGGCCCAGAAAAATCTGCTCGTCCGCCTGGGCAAAGGACAGGGGACCCAGTTCTTCGCTCATTCCCCAGGCCCGTACCATGTAATTGGCGATTTTAGTGGCCTGCTTGATGTCATTGGAAGCCCCGGTGCTGATGCGATTGAACACCAGTTCCTCAGCGGCCCGGCCGCCCATGGCCACCGCCAGTTCGCTCAGCAGCTGGTCCTTGTATTGAAAATCCTTTTCTTCGGGCAAAAACCAAGTGACCCCGGCGGCCCGGCCACGAGGAATGATGGTGATTTTGTTGATGGGATCGGTTCCCGGCAGGAAACGGGCCACAATGGCGTGTCCTCCTTCGTGATAGGCCGTATTTTTTTTATCTTCATCCTTGATCACCTTGGATTTGCGCTCTAGCCCCATCACGATTTTATCCTTGGCGTCCTCAAAATCCTCCATGGTCAGGCGTTCTTTTTCTTTTTTGGCCGCAATCAACGCGGCTTCATTGACCATATTCTCCAGGTCCGCTCCGGAAAATCCCGGTGTCCCTTTGGCCAGCACTTCGGAATTGACATCCGGCCCGGTGGGGGTTTTCTTGATGTAGACCTCAATAATGGCTTTTCTTCCCCGGATATCCGGCATGGATACCACCACCTGCCGGTCAAAACGGCCGGGCCTTAACAGGGCCGGGTCCAGCACATCCGGACGGTTGGTTGAGGCGATGAGGATCACGCCCTCGTTGGATTCAAACCCGTCCATTTCCACCAGCAACTGGTTCAGGGTCTGCTCCCGTTCATCGTGTCCGCCGCCGAGACCGGCGCCCCGATGTCTGCCCACTGCATCGATTTCATCAATGAAAATCAGGCAGGGCGCGTTTTTTTTGCCCTGGACAAACAAATCCCGGACCCTGGAAGCCCCGACACCGACAAACATTTCGACAAAATCCGAGCCGCTGATGGAAAAAAACGGCACACCCGCTTCTCCGGCAATGGCTTTGGCCAGCAATGTTTTTCCGGTACCGGGTGCGCCCACCATCAGCACCCCTTTGGGAATCCGCCCCCCCAGCCGGGTGTATTTCTTGGGATCTTTTAAAAAATCAACAATTTCAGCAACTTCTTCCTTGGCTTCGTCAACGCCCGCCACATCCGCAAACGTGACCTTTCCACTTGAGTCCGACTGCATGCGTGCGCTGCTTTTGCCGAAAGACATGGCTTTTCCGCCGCCGCTTTGCATCTGGCGCATAAAAAAAATCCACACCCCGATCAGGAGCACCATGGGAAACCATGACACGAGAATGGAAATAAACCAAGGGGTCTGCTGTTCGGGTTTCGCGTTAATGGACACGCCTTTATTGCGCAGAATGCTGATGAGGTCTTTATCCTGGGGCGCATAGACATTATAGGGAAGATTGGTCGAATCGGTTACCACCAGTTTATCTCCCTGGATATCGACATGTTTGATTTGACCTGCTTCCACCATGGAAATAAATTCCGAGTAACTTTTTTCGTTTATACTCTGATGCTGCTGGTTGAAAATATTATACAGCATGATCATCATGAGTACGATAACGATCCACAGCGCCAGATTCTTATTAAAAGGGTTCAAAAGGGTCTCCTCTGTAAAAATGAGTAACTTATACCGAAATTACGTTGTTATATGATAATAACGAATTTAAAAGAGTAAAACATTAATTATTATTTTACCGGAAATACAATTGTCAACCACTTAATTTAACATTAAATTATATGTTATCTGTTTCCGGCGACATTTCAACCGCCAGCAGATGCCGGGTTCTTTGGGTGACTTTCACGGGATCGGCGATTCTAAAGCCGCCAATCCAGATAATCATCTCTCCGCTTAAAAATATCGGGGTTTTTGTCCGAATGCAGGGGCTGATTTTATTGTTGATGAAAAATTTTTTCACTGTTTGACTCCCTGTCATGCCCACAGGTGTAAACCGATCTCCGGTTCTGTAGTTTCTAATTGTTAACGGAAACTGAATCCGGTCCCAGTCAAAGAATGCCACATTACCGCCGCCTCCTGACAGGCTGGGGAAATCGCAGGCATGAGTTCGGGTGAATTTAATGAATGTACCTGTTTCATGTAAATACAAAGTGTTGCCGCTGATAACCCCGGATTCAGATATCGTGTACACATAATCCAAACCCGGCGCTTGGCCGAAAGCAGGGGGTGTCCGGCGTAAGGGGGTATTTTCTTTTGTAATCATCAGCAGGTCCGCCTGTTTGGATACCCTGATCCGGTCCGGGAGGTCCAGGATGCCATCCGCCCTGTTTCGGGCTGTCAGGTCGATGACGGCATCCACATGGGAAAATGCAATCCGCCTCAAGTCCCCTTTCACTTCCTGGATGGCCCGGCGCAAAACCCGGCGCAGGGGCGCAACGGGCAAATTTACCAACCGGCTTACAGATAGGGATATCCGGCCTTTTGCCCGGTCTGCCACCGTTTGATCAAAAATCGGGGCAACCAACGGATTCATCCATTGTTCTTCGGCCTGAAGGATGTTTCCCAGCCGGTTGAGCGATTCCGATATCCTGGGATTGTAATTTTTTTCAATCAGCGGAATGAGCTGATGACGGATGCGATTGCGCAGAAAGCGTTCATTAAAATTCGACGCATCCATCCGGTACGTCACATCTTGTGATGCCAGAAACCCAATGATTTCGGTGCGGCTGGTCCGAATCAAAGGACGGACAATATTGTCTCTGACCGGCAGGATGCCGCCCATGCCGACCGGTCCGCTGCCCCGAAGCAGATAAAGCAGTATCAGCTCCGCATTGTCTTCCTGATGATGCCCGACGGCGATTTTATCAAATCCCTTTTCCCGGCAAACCTCATGAAAAAATCGGTATCGGGCATCCCTTGCCGCTTCCTCCAAAGACAACTCACTGTTTTCATAGTCTTTATGGATGTTTTTGGACTTAACATAGAATGGTACGCTATATTTTCGGGCAGCTTCAATAACGAACTCGGCATCCAGATCGGCATCCCCGGGTCTGAGGCAATGGTTTAAATGCGCCACCCCCACCCGAATGGACAAATGATCGGATACGGCAATTAACGCATGCAACAGGGCCATGGAATCCGGGCCCCCGGAAACCCCGACCAGGACCGATGATCCTTTGGGCAACATGTCATGGTCTCTGATCGTCTGAAGGACTTTTCGGATAAACGGCTGTATGATGACCCTGTTTTCTGAAATCGGCATGAACGGTTACTGCTGGTTGGTGAGCATTTGGGGTTTGAAGTATGGTGAATCTCTTTTCTCTGGGTCCATTACAATAAAAATATAATAAAAGACTATAATATATAATGATGCGGATACAACAAAAAAACCAGACCCCCAAAACATTAAATGCCATTTTTGTTTTTCTTTCTTGAAAAGAAGTTTTTTCCGGTCTATAGGGTTAATCCTGGTTGTGATATGCGGGGTTTTAGCGGCGCCTTGTTACCCGAAATCCGCTTTATGCGGGGCAGAATTCCCTCCCAAGGGCTTGCGGGTAAAGGAGATATGCTGACCGGTCGCCGCGCAACAGGCTATTACGAACCTCGTCAGGTCCGGAAGGAAGCAGCGATAAGTAAACCAGCCTGTGTCGTGGATCGATCCCGGTTCTGTTGTATTTTCTTTCCGTAACGGTTCGACGGAGGGTTCACAACCAGATTTTTGCCTTATCGTCTTCCCCGGCCCCCTGCTTCTTTTATTCATTTTCTAACAAAATCTTTTCTTGACATTCCTTGTTTCCGTCTTACTTTTTTCATGCAATTTGAAGGTAATAGAAATTTTTTAGTTTTATTCACAGCAGGTTATACTGCAATGTAGCAGTGACGAATATAATTTTGATACATGCAGGAGTTGTCAATTGACAGAAAAATCACCCAAAAAAAGAACCTTGCCTGTTGAAGCGGAAACAGCGGGTGAAGATATAAATGCCCCTGAAGCGGAAGCAACCGCTTCCGAAGGTGAGGGCATTGACACGATCAGCGGCATGGATCCGATGGCCATGAAACTGGAAGCCCTGGGCCAGGAAGCGGCCCAGGATCGGGACCGGCTGCTCCGGTTATCAGCGGAATTTGAAAATTATAAAAAGCGCATGTCCCGTCAGATGGATGATTTTAAAAAATACGCCAACGAAGCCCTGCTGAAGGATTTGTTAAATATCGTCGATAATCTTGAGCGGGCCATCGTCACATCCGCCGTGGCGCCGGGGCCATCAGTCGGTTCACGGAAGGAATCCGTGGCCGAATGCGTCCGGGAAGGCGTTGAAATGACGTTAAGCGAAATCGTTAAGATTTTAACGAGGTACCATGTCACCGTCATCGAGGCGTTGGGCAAGCCCTTTGACCCGGCTTATCATGAAGCCGTGATGCAGGAAGCGTCTGATGATCACCCGGAAAACACGGTGATCAACGTGTTCCAAAAAGGATACATGATCCATGACCGGCTGCTCAGACCTTCCATGGTTGTGGTATCCAAAAAAAATACATGAATTTAAAAAAATAACAATCGGTTGATAATATATTACTAAGGAGGGGAAAAATGGGTAAGGTCATCGGAATTGATCTTGGAACAACCAACTCATGTGTCGCAATCAGGGAACAAAACGATACAAAGGTTATCACCAACCCGGAAGGCGGCCGGACAACGCCGTCAACGGTTGCCATTACCGAAAGCGGAGAAAGACTGGTGGGGCAGGTCGCCAAGCGTCAGGCCATTACCAATCCCGAAAATACGGTTTTTGGCGTCAAACGGCTGATCGGGCGAAAATTTGATTCGGCCGTGGTTCAGAATGACATCAAAAATCTTCCGTATAAAATTGAAAAAGCCGGAAACGGTGATGTCCGCATTAATCTGAGAGGGAAACAATACAGCCCGGCGGAAATATCCTCGTTTATTCTGGCCGACATCAAGCATACCGTTGAAGAATATCTGGGCGAAAAGGTGACGGACGCCGTCATCACGGTTCCGGCATATTTTGACGACAGTCAGCGGCAGGCAACCAAAGACGCCGGCAGAATTGCAGGTCTCAATGTTCTGCGCATCATCAACGAGCCCACCGCAGCGTCCCTGGCCTATGGTCTGGATAAAAAATCCGATGAAAAAATCGCGGTGTTTGACTTGGGCGGCGGCACATTTGATGTGTCGGTCCTGGAAATCGGCGACGGAGTGTTTGAAGTCAAATCCACCAATGGGGATACCCATCTGGGCGGCGATGATTTTGATCTTCGGCTCATTGATTTTCTGGCCAATGAATTCAAACGGGAAAACGGCATCGATATCCGCAGTGATAAAATGGCCTTGCAACGCCTGAAAGAAGGGGCTGAAAAAGCCAAAATGGAATTATCCACCGCGCTTCAGACAGATGTGAACCTGCCCTTTATTACCGCGGATGCCAACGGACCCAAGCATTTAAACATTAAAATCACCCGGGCCAAGTTCGAATCCCTGGTGGCCGACCTGCTGGACAACCTTGAGCGGCCGTGTGTGACGGCGTTAAAAGACGCCGGACTTACGGCAGCGCAAATGGATGAGGTGATTCTTGTGGGCGGCATGACCCGTATGCCGGCGGTTCAGGACCGGGTCAAGAAAATTTTCGGCAAAGAACCCCATAAAGGCGTCAATCCGGATGAGGTGGTCGCCATCGGCGCCGCAATCCAGGGCGGCGTGTTGATGGGCGATGTGAAGGACGTATTGCTTCTGGATGTGACCCCGCTGTCTCTGGGCATTGAAACGTTGGGCGGCGTCATGACCAAGCTGATTGAAAAAAACACGACGATCCCCACACGAAAAAGCCAGGTGTTTTCCACCGCCCAGGACAGCCAGCCGGCGGTTTCCATCCATGTGCTTCAGGGTGAGCGGGAAATGGCCGCATACAACAAGACTATGGGCCGGTTTGACCTGTCCGATATCCCACCGGCGCCCAGGGGCGTGCCCCAGATTGAGGTGACCTTTGACATCGACGCAAACGGCATTGTTCATGTGTCGGCAAAGGACAAAGCCACCGGCAAGGAACAGTCCATCCAGATCACCGCATCCAGCGGACTGTCCAAGGAAGAAATTGAGCGCCTTGTCAAGGACGCGGAACTCCATGCATCCGAGGATAAACAGGTAAGGGAAAAAGTGGAAGCCAAAAATACGGCGGATTCAATGATCTACTCCACTGAAAAATCCATGAAAGAGCTGGGCGACAAGGTAGACGCAGCGACCAAATCAAAAGTCGACGGCATCATCTCCCAGCTTAAAAAAGCCATGGAAGGCGATGATACGGATGAAATCAAACGGTTGAGCGAAGAATTGACCCAAGCCTCCCACAAGCTGGCGGAAGCGATTTATCAGCAGGCTTCTCAGGCCGGGGCCCAGCAGGCCGGCGGAGATGCCCAGCACGATTCCCACTCAAAGCCCGCCGGAGAAGACGATGATGTGGTGGATGCGGATTATGAAGAAGTGAAGGATGATAAGAAATAATTACTGAATCATCGCGATACAAATAAAAAATCCCGAAGTACGAATTGTGCTTCGGGATTTTTATTTGCCAAGTCAGATGTATAATGGGATGCTGCAACAAAACCGGTTGACTTTTTGAGACGGTTTGATAGGTGACTCAAGTTTAACTGGTTCGAATAATTGAAAACTTGATTTTTTTATAAACCTCCGGATGACAATAATGCTGATTACCGAAATGCTGGCTCGAAATGCCAGGTTATATGGCGATGAAGTCGCCCTGATCGAACGCGAGCCGGCTGCAAGCAAGCGGTCTGAAATCACGTGGAATGAATTTTATCATTTGTCCAACCGGATAGCAAACAGCCTGCTGACCAGGGGCGTCCAAAAAGGTGACCGGGTGGTTTTGCTGCTGATGAACTGCCTTGACTGGCTCCCCATTTATTTCGGCATTTTACGCGCCGGAGCCATTGCCGTACCGTTAAACTTCCGTTTTGAAGCCGATGATATCCGCCGGTGCATCGAACTGTCAGAGGCGAAAATCGTTATTTTTGGCGAAGAATTCATCGAGCGCATTACCCAGGCAAAGCCAGCCCTTGAGTCAACTGTCGAAGCCTTTATTTTTGCCGGGGAATCGGCCCAAAAGCCGGAATACGCCATCGGATGCTCCGACTTTTTGGCCGGCATGCCCATTGAGGAGCCGGATGTGTCCATTGATCTCATGGACGGCGCGGGGATTTATTTTACCTCCGGGACCACGGGTCGCCCCAAAGGGGTGTTTTTACTGCATCGCCAGTTGGAATTTTCCTGTTATGTAGAGAACCGCCATCACAATCAGACCCACAGGGACAATTTTTTGTGTATCCCCCCCCTCTATCACACCGGCGCTAAAATGCACTGGTTCGGCAATTTTCTTGTCGGGGCCAAATCCGTTTTATTAAAAGGCGTCAGTCCCAGGGCCATCCTGGAGGCCGTGTCCGAGGAGCAGGCGACCATTGTATGGCTGCTGGTGCCCTGGGCCCATGATATTCTGGTGGCGATCGAGAACGGAGACGTTGATTTAACGGATTATCAATTGGATCAGTGGCGGCTGATGCATATCGGCGCCCAACCGGTTCCCCCCAGCCTGATCCTGAAATGGAAAAAGCATTTCCCCCATCACGACTATGACACCAATTACGGCCTGACGGAAGCGACCGGCCCGGGCTGTTTGCATCTGGGCATCGAAAACTACCATAAAGTCGGGGCCATCGGCGTTTCTGGATTTGACTGGGAATTTAAGATCATCGACGAAAAATTAAATCCCCTGACGGACGGCCTCCCCGGGGAACTTCTGATCCGGGGACCGGGGGTGATGAAAGAATATTACCGGAACCCTGAGGCCACGGCGGCGACCCTCAAAGACGGCTGGCTCCATACCGGGGATATCGCCCGCATGGATGCGGACGGGTTCGTGTGGCTGATTGACCGGAAAAAAGACATTATCATCAGCGGCGGCGAAAATATTTATCCCAATGAAATTGAAAATTTTTTACTGGCTTTTGATAAAATTCTGGATGTCGGCGTGATCGGCATCCCGGACGAGCGGCTGGGCGAAATTGTGGCGGCTATAATTTCCCCGAAGCCGGGCCGGGATCTGTCCGAGGCGGAAATTATGAATTTTTGCGAGGCATTGCCTCGGTATAAACGACCCAGAAAAATCATCATTGGGGATGTCCCAAGAAATCCCACCGGCAAGATTGAAAAACCGGCGCTAAGAAAAAAATATGCAACATCCTGAATCAACGGCGGTTTCTCCACATGATCCGGCGCTGGCCAATCGTAAACAGGAGAAAACCCATGAGCATGGATCCGTTTAAAAAATCTACGCCAAAAATGGCCCCGCTGATCCGGTTGATGAAAACCCTCGATCATCAAGTGGCGCGTTGCTCCCGGTGCGGCACCTGCCAGTCGGTTTGTCCGGTCTATGGGATCACCCGAAACGAAAGCGATGTGGCCCGAGGAAAACTCATGCTTTTAGACGGGTTGATGCGTGCATTTTTTAATCACCCAAAAGGGGTTTCCGAGCGATTAAACCGGTGTCTCCTGTGTGGATCCTGTGCGGTTGCCTGTCCCAGAGGCGTTAATATTATCGAAATTTTTTTGACTGCCAGGACGATCATGTCCGGCTATAAAAGGCTTTCACCGGTCAAAAAGTTTTTTTTCCGGAAGGTGCTGGCAAACCCGGCCCTGTTTGACCGGATCGCGGAACACGGGGTCCGGTGGCAGGGCCTGTTTACCGGAAAAACCGACACGGCACCGGGGGCATCCTGTGCAAAATGCATTTCTCCGTTGCTGTCCCATCGAAATATTGTCCCACTGGCTCCGGTGCCGTTCCATAAAACGACCACACATATCGCGTCGGCGAAAAATATTTCCGGGATGCGGGTAGCGCTTTTTATCGGATGCCTCATCGATAAAGTGTATCCCCATGTTGCGGACGCAATGGTAAGGATGTTGGAGCATCACGGGGCAAGGGTCACGATCCCGGCCCCTCAGGGGTGCTGCGGCATTCCTGCCTTGTCTTCCGGGGACCATACCGCTTTCAGCCAGATGGTCGCCAACCATCTCACGATTTTTGATCCGTCCGGGTTTGATTATCTGGTTACCGGATGCGCCACCTGCACCGCCACCATCAAAACCCTGTGGCCGGCCTTTTTTAAATCCCGGTTCATGTCCACGACCGCAAACCAGGAATCCATTATTTGTCGTATTTCTGAAAAAACCTATGATATCAATGCCTTTTTAGTTAATATCATGGGCGTCTCTCTTGACGGACAACAATCATCCAACGCTCAGGCACCCATTCTCACCTATCACGACCCCTGTCATTTGAGAAAAACCCTTGGCATTTTTTCCGAACCCAGGGCTCTGATTTCGGTCAATCCGGCATACCGGTTTACGGAAATGCCGGATGCGCAATCCTGCTGCGGCATGGGCGGCAGTTTTAATTTAAGCCATTATGACCTTTCCGGGAAAATCGGTGAAAAAAAAGTGGCCGGCATTGAAGCTGCCGGCGCGGCTGTGGTGGCCACCGGGTGCCCGGCTTGCATGATGCAGTTGTCGGATATGGTCGCCCGGCGGGGAAAAAATATTCGCGTGGTCCATGCGGTTGAAATTTATGCTGAAAAAATATTGTCCGCCCACAGGGATTAACTTCTTTGAAAATCAAATTTTTTTAAATGATTTAACCAATAATTCGAAGATCATAAAAAAGAAATCCTATTGACTTTTTTCTAAATTAATGACTTTTAATGATTTCAAGCATCGTTATTCGTTCGCTATCTCTCCAGGCGATGTCCGAGTGAAACAGTCATTAATAGATCCATCAAGATTCTATTCCAGCGCCACATGCGATTTTAAGCTTTGATAACCATCATTCCAGCGTGTTGTAAAAGGTCGCACCCTGAATGATTCAATGAGTCGGAAGAACACGTGGTTTGTAAACGCCGTTGACAGTCAACATGATATTAATTTTTTGTGAGCATGGTTTCCGGAGGATAACACATGGAAGTGAGAAAACCTGTCTTTTATCAGGATGTGGAAAAATGCGTGGATGATGTCATTCGCAAGGTGGGGAAAAAAATTATTTTCGGCATGCCGCTGGGCCTGGGAAAGCCCAATCAGTTTGCCAACGCGTTGTACCGAAGGGCCAAGGAAGATCCGTCCATTCACCTCACCTTCTGCACCGCCCTTTCCCTTGAAAAGCCCAAAGGCGCCAGCGATCTGGAACAAAAATTTCTGGGCCCGTTTGTGGAAAGAAAGTTCAGCGGCTATGTGGAGTTGGAATATATGCTGGATTTACGCAAAGGCCAACTGCCTGAAAATTTTGAACTTAGAGAATTCTATGCAAAAGCAGGGTCTTACATTAACGTAGACTCTGTACAGATGAACTACATCAGCTCCAACTACACCCACGCCTGGCGGGACTCCGTTGATGCGGGAATCAATGTGGTGGCCCAGATGGTCACTAAAAAGGAAATTAACGGCGAAACCTTTTACAGCATGAGCTGCAATCCCGAAGTATCGCTGGATATCGTGCCCGCCATGCGTGCGTTTGAGAAAAATGAAGGACGCAAAATCGCCATTATCGCCCAAATCAACCAGAACCTTCCCTTCATGTACGGGGACGCAGTGGTGAAACCGGACGTGTTTGATGCGGTGGTGGATGCGCCGGTATATTATACCCGCCTGTTCGGAGCCCCCAAAATGTCGATCACCACGCCGGATTACATGATCGGCATGTACGTCAGCGCCCTGATCAAGGATGGCGGCACCCTTCAGATCGGCATCGGATCTTTGGGTGACGCTTTGTGCTACGGGCTGCGCATGCGCCATACGCAAAATGTGGAATACCGGCAGTTTTTAAATGATACCGGCATGCTGTCGAAATTCGGTAATGTGATTGACCGTATCGGCGGCATCGCTCCCTTTGACGAAGGCATCACCGGTTCCACCGAAATGCTGGTGGACGGATACCTGCATCTGCTCAACTGCGGGGTGGTGAAGCGGAAAACCTACAACAACGTCCATATTCAGCGGCTGGTTAATGAAAAGAAAATCACGGAAAAAATAACGCCAAAAACACTTGAGTATCTGCTTGAGGCAGGTGCGGTTAAACCGGTGCTGACCCGGAAAGACTTTGATTTTTTAATGGAATACGGAATCTTCAAACAGGGGCTCTCTCTTGAAAACGGGGTCATTAAAACCGGCAAAACAGAAATTACCGCTGATTTAACCGACGCCAAAAATTTAAGCGACGTGGCCGCGCAATGTCTGGGATCAACGCTGAAAAAAGCCATTTTAATCCATGGCGGTTTTTTCCTGGGGCCTGAGGGCTTGTACCAGATGCTCAACGACATGAGCGAGGAAGAACGCCAACAGATTTATATGACCAGCGTGCTGAACGTCAATCAGCTTTACGGCAACAACCCTTACTACAGCGAAGAGCTGAAGGTGCAACAGAGACGCCTGGGCCGGTTTGTCAATGCTTGCCTGATGGTGACCCTTTCCGGCGCAGTGGTATCGGATGGGCTGGAAAACGGCCAGGTGGTCAGCGGGGTCGGCGGCCAGTATAATTTTGTGTCCCAGGCCCACGCCCTTCCCGACGCCCGGTCCATTCTGATGTGCAAAGGTGTGCGCGGCTCCGGAAAATCGGCGGCCTCCAATATCGTATACAATTACGGGCACATAACGATTCCGAGACATCTGCGGGATTTTGTGATCACGGAATACGGGATTGCGGACTTGCGCGGAAAAATGGACAAGGAAAACATCGCCCAGCTTCTCAACATAACCGATTCCCGCTTCCAGGACGAATTGCTGGAACAGGCCAAAAAAGCAAGAAAAATTCCTGCCAGTTATACCATTCCGGATCAGTTCAAAAATAATTATCCCCAGCGCCTGGAAGAAGACATCGCACCGTTTAAAGCCAAAGGGCTTTTTGAACCTTTCCCCTTCGGCACGGACTTTACGCCGGAAGAACTGGTGATCGGCAAATCCCTGAAATGGCTGAAAGCGCAGATGACCGAAGGATTGTCCAAAGTGTCCAGCTTAGGTAAGGCCATGACGATCCGTTCGGTCCCTGAAAAGGCAAAGCCGTATCTGGAGCGATTAAATCTGGATAAACCAGGTTCAGCCAAAGAAAAAATGATGCAAAAGCTGGTGATATATGCCCTGACATCAACAAAAAGCATATAACCCTTTGGTTTATTTTTAACTGATTGAAAATAAAGGAGACATCATGGTTGAAGCCCTGAACCTTGAATATTTCGGCAAGAATTTAAGTCATATATTCCGGAATCTGCCCACCTCCCAGCTGTATGAAAAAATCGTGACCAACCGGGAGGGACAGATCGCCCATCTGGGCCCGGTGGTTGTCCGCACCGGCCATTACACGGAAGTGGCCCCGGAAGACAAATTCATCGTCAAAGACGCCTACAGCGAAGAAAAGGTTTTCTGGAGCGCTGAAAAAAACGCTTTGTCCGAGAATCATTTCAACTCATTGTTTTATCGCATGATAGCTTATATGCACAATAAAGAAGCCTATGTTCAGGACTGCCTCGTGGGCAGCGACCACGAATACCAGATGCCCATCCGTATCGTTACGGAAACCGCATGGCACAGCCTGTTTGTCCGCAACATGTTTTTCCAGGTGGATGGGCCGGATTCGATGGACTCCTTCATGCCGGCGTTTACCATTATACATATCCCTGGATTTACAGCGATTCCCGAAGTGGACGGCACCCGCTCATCGTCATTTGTGATCGTCAACCTGAGCCGGAAAGTGGTATTGATCGGAGGGTCCAGTTATGCCGGCGAACTCCGGCAGGCGGTTTTTACCCTGGCCACCTATCAGATGCCGGAATCCGTGTTTTGCATGCGCTGTTCGGCCAATGTGGGGCCGGATGGGGATGTGGCCCTTTTCATGGGGCGCGAGGGAACCGGCAAAACCACCCTGGCGCTGGATCCCGAAAGATACCTGATCGGGGATCACGCCCATGGGTGGAGCGACAAAGGTCTGTTCAATCTGGAGCGGGGCGGCTATGCCCGCGTCATGAATATTGCCAAGGAAAAGCAGCCATTTATTTATGAATGCACCCGGAAGTTCGGCTCCATTCTGGAAAATGTCAGCATTGACATGGCGACCCGCCGGGTGGATCTGAACGACGACAGCCTGACGGAAAATACCCGGTGCGTATATCCCTTAACCCATATCCCCCTCACCAGCCGGGAAAAGATATTCACTCATCCCAAAAATCTTTTCCTGCTGACCTGTGACGCTTATGGTGTTTTGCCGCCCATCGCCAGGCTGACCCCTGAACAGGCGGTATATGCATTTTTATCCGCATATACGTCAAAATTTAATAAGACGGATACCGGAGACTTTGAAGCTCAGGTCATGTTCAGTGTGGCGTTTGGCGACACCATGATTGCGCTGCCCGCATACGCCTATGCCAAGCGATTGATGGAAAACATCATGAAATACAACATCCACTGCTGGCTGGTCAACACCGGGTGGAGCGGAGAGCCCAGCTTCAAGTCTGAACGGATAAAAATCGGCTATTCCAGGGCATTGATACGGTCTGCGATTTCAGGGGACCTGGCCAAGGTGGCGTTCGAAATCGATCCGGTGTTCCAGTTTGAAATTCCCAAAACCTGTCCGGGAGATGCGGTTCCGGCCAAGCTGTTGAATCCCCGGGAATCCGCGGAAGATGCCGGCGAATATGAACTTCGCGCCATCCGCCTGGTGTCTGAATTTATGGAGAATTTTAAACAGTACGAAGATATCGTCCCCAAGGAGATGCGGGACATGCTCTCCCAGATCATTTCCATCGAAGACAATCTGGATCTGGAAGACTTTGGATTGTCGATCGGGTAAAGGATTCGGGTATGTCCGTCACCTCGAATTATTAAGTATTTATAGTAAAATTAAGATATTATTTATCTAATTAAATTTGTTCCCGTAAATCAGGGAGGGCCCACAATGGCTCTCCCTGATTTTTTAAAAAACAAGCACATCCTTCTGGAAGGTTAACGTGGCAAAATAATCCGCCAGGGTTTCCGCTCTCCGTATCCTTTGCACCGAACCGTTTTCCGTCAGCAGCAGTTCCTGGGGGCGGAGTTTGCCGTTGTAGTTGAATCCCATGGCATGGCCGTGAGCGCCGGTGTCATGGATGACGAGAAGATCCCCCATGCCGATTCTCGGTAAAGAGCGATCAACCGCGAATTTATCATTGTTTTCGCAAAGGGACCCCACCACGTCCACCTTTTCCACCGGAAATTCTTCCGGATTTTTCCCCAGTACGTCGATATGGTGATAGGCCCCGTAAATGCCGGGCCGCATAAGGGCCGACATGCAGGCGTCCACGCCGATATATTTCCGGTAAATATCTTTATAATTGATGGCCTGGGTGACCAGGACGCCGTGAGGACCTGTCATGTACCGGCCGCTTTCCATGCACAATTTCGGGGAATAGCCGTGTTTTTCCTGATATGCATCAAACAGATCGTTGATTCCCCGGGCCATGGCCTCCAGATCAAGGGGTGTATCTTCCGGCCGGTATGGAATTCCCAGGCCGCCGCCGATATTGATAAACTCAAACCGGATGCCAAGTTCAGCGGATATCCATTCCGCCAGCTCCAGCAGCATGTGAGCGGTTTCCACCATGTAGGTATAGTTGCGTTCATTGGACGCCAGCATGGTATGCAGGCCGAAACGGGTGGTACCCAGATGTTTCATCCGGCGGTAGGCGTCCATAATCTGATCATGGCTGACCCCGTATTTGGCCTCCACCGGATTTCCGATAATGGCGTTGCCGGTCCGGCGGGCGCCCGGATTATATCGAAAGCAGATCAGCTCGGGAACAATGGGAAGTTTGGGGATCAGGGAAATATCATCCAGATTGACGATGCACCCGCCATCCGAAAAAGCTGCCGCAAAATCGTCTGATGTGGTGTTGTTGGATGTAAAAATAATGTGTTCGCCGGTTACCCCCAGACCGCGACTCAGGATAAGTTCCGCTACCGAACTGCAATCAAACCCGAATCCCAGATGTTTCATGATGGCCATAATCGTCGGATTGGGCAGCGCTTTTACGGCATAATATTCCATAAACCCGGGTCTGGCTGAAAACGCTTTCTTCAATGCACGGCCGGTTTCGATAATCCCGGCTTCATCATATATGTGAAACGGGGTCCCAAAGTGCGCTTTGATGTCCTGTAATACCGGAAACAGTCTTTTTTTAAAATCATCCGACATCGGCATGGGAGGCATCTCCTTGATTTATTGTATTAAAAATATTTGAAATTAATTTTAAAGACGCGGTTGGATCATAAAATTCCGAACACAATATCCTTGTTTACGATGGTTTTCAAGAGCATACCGGGCGCTGATGTCATTAAACTTGACAAAACCCCATAAATTATGGATTTAATAAATCCGGCCGGTTAATACATCGGCTCAAAATCAAAACGCTGATTTCTCCGGAAAACAAGATTTTGATATGCGAAGGACGGATCTCAAACCACTCTTACCCAGATCGCGGATGCTGTGAACCCCTCATGTTTGAACAAGAAGCGCCCAAAACCATTTTGTTTGTGGATGATGAGGAAACCATACTCGAAATAGCCACCGAGCATTTCCAAAATCTCGGGTATCGGGTGCTGACTGCGGGCAACGGCAGGGAAGCGACCAGGATCATTGAGAATTGTGATACCGCCATCGATTGTTGTTTTACAGACATCAATATGCCGGAAATGGACGGCCTTGAGCTTGCCGAATACTTGAGAAATCACGATAACACCCTGCCTGTTGTCATTATGACCGGGTATCCGTCCCTGGAAAACACGCTTCATACGCTGAAAAACGGGGTGGTTGATTTCCTGATCAAACCGGTGAACCTGGAGCAGATGACTCTTTGCCTTCAGCGCATTTTGCGGGAACGGGAACTCTTCATTAAAAATATCCTGCTCAACAAAGAGCTTGAAAGTCAGAAAAAAATTGAGGCGTTAAACCGGGAACTTGTCTATAAAGTCGATGAGTTGCGGGTTTTAAACCGGATCATGTCTGAATTGATGTGCTTAAATACCGGATCGGAGGTCATGCATCGTATTGTGGAAATGGCGACGCTGATTACGCCGGCGGACAGAGCGGTGTTTTATGCTGTCAGCGACTCGCTTCATGCCCCGTTTGCGCTGACGCGGTCGGACCGGGATATGCCGGAGGCCCGAGACAATGGCCGCAATACGGAGGGGCCGGAACAGGATGAAAGGCACGATCTGATGACCGTTGCTTTAAGCGCACTGATCAAGGACATCGCACTTGATGAGACCCCGGTGATTATTGCCGACACATCGGCCCATCAACTGGCGCATCATGTCCGCTCTTTTATGGGGATCCCATTGAAAATCCGGGATACGGTCTTTGGCGTTCTGGTTGCCGTAAAAACAAATAAAAGCCCGTGCTTTAATGAAAAAGACCTGTATTACCTGTCTTTTATGGTCCAGCAGGCAGCCTATCAGGTTGAAAACCTCGCCTTATACGAAAATATTTATGAAAATCTGTTTTCCACCCTTTCCGCGCTGGTTAAAGCCGTGGAAGCCAGGGACGCGTATACCAAAGAGCATTCCAGCCGGGTGAAAGACACGGCCATCATGGTTGCAAAAGCATACGGATGTTCAAAAGAGGAAATTGATGTACTGGATTTTGCCGCACGGCTGCACGATATCGGAAAAATCGGCATCCGGGACGACATCCTGTTGAAAACCGGACAGCTGACGGACGCGGAATATGAAAAGATAAAGGAACACCCCCTGATCGGGGAAAGCATTATCGGCCAGCTCGGGCTCTGGGATAGGGAAAAGAAAATTGTCCGTCATCATCATGAGTGGCTGGATGGGTCGGGGTATCCGGACGGATTGAAAGGAGAGGAAATTCCCCTGCTCGCCCGAATCCTTTCGGTGGCGGATGCTTATGACGCCATGATGTCCAACCGGGCGTACAGAAAGGAAATGCCCAAAGCCGAGGTTCTGAAAATTATCAGCGCGGGCAAGGGTGTCCAGTTTGATCCCGAAATTGTGGACCTTTTTTTATCCCTTCAGGCGGATGACCGGGTGGATAAAATATACCACTCGTCAAATAATGATAATCGGTATGGTAAGTGATCAATTCGCATTCAACTGGAAAAGGTCAAAACACAAGATATAGTGTTTTCTATGCATCATTCATCACAATATACCTTATATCAACTTTTTATGTATAATTTCCTTGACATAACAACAATTTAGCGTAAGGATTAAAGCCGTTTGAGAACGATACGCTTTGGTTCACCAGTCGACCGCCACTTGATTTTATTTACTTACCGGGCCTTAATATTTAACAATAAAGGCTGTGCTCATGCGGCTGCATAAGGTAATTGCCTTGAATCAAAAAGCCATTCTTCCCAGTATGAAGTTTCAAGTCGGATGCATCGCCATCTTTTTCTGTTGTTTTTTGATCTCGTTTCTTTTAGCTGATATTATTTCAATAAGTTACACTTCAATTTATCCTTCAGGCGCGGACCTTTCGACTGTTCAGGGCATTGCGTTGTCTGAAAGGTTGTCCATCGGTCATCAATTTATTCCCATTAATAGTGGATTTTAAAATTATGCTATTTGGACCCAAAAATCAGGTTGTCGGGCTGGATATCGGATCCCGCAATATCAAAGCCGCTGAGGTTGCGGAAACCAAAAAAGGATGGGCTCTGAAAAAATTCGGGGTGATTGACATTGAACCCGGCGCCATTGACGAAGGGGTTATCAAAGACCCGCAGAGCGTGGCCGCCGCCATTCGCCAGCTTTTCCAGAATTATAATTTCAAGCAGAAAAATGTGGCGGTATCCATCGGCGGATATTCGGTTATCGTTAAAAATATCACCTTACAGAATATGCCGGCGGAGCAACTCTATGAGTCCATCAATTTTGAGGCGGAGCAGTACATTCCGTTTGACATTAATGATGTGAACCTGGATTTTCAAATCCTGGGAGAAACCGAACATAACCCGAACCAAATGAACGTCTTGCTGGTCGCTGCAAAAAAAGACATGGTCAATGACTACATCAATCTCATCGACATGGCCGGTCTGAATTTATGCATTATAGATATCGACGCGTTCGCCCTGCAGAATATTTATGAGTTGAATTACGACATCAAAGGTGAAAATATTGCGCTCATTGACGTCGGGGCCAGTAAAACATCGGTCAATATTTTAAAAGGCAAAACATCCGTCTTTATGCGGGATGTATCCCTGGGCTGCAATCAGATCCACCAGAAAATCGCCGCCATCGCCAACTGTTCGCTGGCGGAAGCCGAGGCCATCGCGCTCAACCGTAAAGCCCAGAAAGTATCGGCTGAGGAGTTGAAAAGCATCACGTCTGCCAGTGTGTCCGATTGGTGCGATGAAATCCGGCGCGCACTTGATTTTTTCTACTCAACAAACCCTGAAGAACAGATCAAGCAGATATATCTCAGCGGCGGCGCCGCCAATATCAAGGAGTTCAGGGATCTGCTGGCGCTGCAATCATCGATTAACGTCAAAACCATCAATCCATTTGAGCGCATAGAAATAGGCACAAACGGAGATCAACTGGATTCTGCTTACATGAAACAGATAGCGCCTCAGGCCGCTATTTCAATGGGGCTTGCAATCAGAAAAGTGGATGACAAATGATACGCATAAATTTATTACCCTATCGGGCCGCCAGATCCAAAGAGAACGTTCGCAGGCAGGTATCCATTTTTTCATTATCTTTTATCCTGCTGATTATTGTACTGGTTCTTTTTAGTGGTTATTTAAGCTCGAAAAAGGAAAATCTGGCCAGTGATCTGGACCGGTTGAAAAAAGAAGTCACCATCTATGAAGCAAAAGCCAAACAGGTCGAAGAAATCAAGAAAAAACTCGACACCCTCAACAAGCAGATTGAAGTGGTCAATCAGCTTAAGGCCCACCGGGATAAGCCGCCGATACTCCTCGCAAAAATAACGGAAATGATTATCCCTGGGCTCATGCAGCTCACCCGTCTCGTCTCGGACAAAGGTAGTTTATCCCTGGAAGGAATGTCCCTTGACAATGAGACCATTGCGGTGTTTATGCTTCGCCTGGAGCGGTCAGAGTTGTTCTCGGCTGTTTCTTTGGCAAGTTCCACGCAGGTGAATCAGTATAATGTGAATATGAAACAGTTTGTGATTACATGCACAAAAATGGTAGCGGAACCGATAGTGTCGGCATCTGACCAGGCCAAAGGCGCAAAGAAAGCGGAGAAGGGGCCACGGGAAAAATGAAAAATGAAAATAAAAAACTGGATATCTCATTAAATTCGATTGAGCCGCTGATACAAAAAATCAGTGATCTGACCAAAATTCAGAGAATCCTTCTGTCCTGCGCGCTGGTAGCGTTGATTTTGGGGGGATTTGTGTATTTTCTGTACATGCCCAATTTCGAACAAATCTCTAAATTGCAAAAAGAGATTACCGCACAGGAAACCAAGCTGAAAGAAAGCAAGAAAAGCGCCGATCAGTATGCCGGGTACCAGAAAAAGATGACGGAGGCCCAGGCAATATTTAACATCGCCGCCAAGTCCCTGCCGGAAAAAGATGAAGTCCCTTCATTGTTGACCAGTATTTCACAGGTTGGAAAAGATTCAGGGCTTGAATTTTTGCTGTTTAAGCCTGAGCCCGAAGTATTGAAGGACTTTTATGCTGAGCTGCCGATCACCATGGAATTGTCCGGTTCTTACCATGATCTGGGCGTTTTTTTTGATCAACTGGCGGTGATGCCCAGAATCGTTAACATAAACAGATTTGAAATGAATGCAGAAGGTAACAAAGTAAAAAGCAAAGTGAAAGCAAAAGGAAAACCCGGGAGCACGGGGGAAGGGGATCTTTTTATTTCATGCACGGCTGAAACTTATAAGTTCGTGGAGTTTGTGCCTGTTGCCGAAGCAGACCCCAAAGATAAAAAAGCAAAAGCCAAATCCAAAAAAGCCAAAGCCAAAGAAGCCAAAGAATGAGATAAATTATGGTTAAAATTTATTACGGTATCATAATAATAGGGTTGTTGATGGCAGGTCTTTTCAGTCCGGTTCAACCCGCAGACGCATCAAAAGAAAAGATGTACGTCAGCAACCGTGTCAAAATCGTGCGACCAACAGCCGAAGTCCCTCAAAACGATGCCATCGTTCCCGGAACCGGCATTCAGACTACGGATAAAGAGGTAGCGGCTGTTCCGGCATCTGAGCCGTCGACATCCGCCGCAGGAGACACAAGGACTGCGATGCCTGTGCCTGATGAAGCATCCGATTCGGCTGCTGTTTCCGATAAATCACCGGAACTGCAAACCTCTCAACTGTCTGAGAAGGCAATCAAATCGGAGTTTGCCTCCCTGATGGGCGCCAAAGAAAAATTTTACACCCGGAAAGGCCGCATTGATCCGTTTGAACCGTTTCTTCGTGCGCCGGAACCCGAAATTTCGGCGGATACACAGGCGGAATTGAACCGGCGCGTTCCCCGGACCCCTCTTGAAAAAATTGATCTGAGTCAGTTGAAGTTAACCGGAGTGCTTCGGGCGGAAGGCAAAACCCGCGCACTGGTGCAGGAGGTTTCCGGCAAAGGATACATCGTTGATGAAGGCACATATATCGGCAATAAAGGTGGTCAGGTTTCCAAAATATTGAAAGACCGAATCATGGTTTCAGAAAAAGCCCTGGATGTTTTTGGAAAAATTACCGTACTTGAGAGAGAATTGAAACTTCAGCAATAACCTGGAGAGCAAAACATGTATGATTGTAGTCATGTGATATGGGAAAGAAAATTCGGGCGGTCGCTTGGCATGTTGTTTTTGGCGCTCCTTTTATTAATGTTTGCAGCAGGTTGTGCGTCCACGCCCGTGGACAAAGAAGCGCCCATGGAACAAACGACCCTGACAGTCGGTCAAAAGACCATCACCGGCATACAAACCGTAGCGACAGCAACGGCGGATACGGTGATTATCAAAGCCACCGGAGAGCTCAATTACACGTCGGTCAAGCAGCATGACCCATTGGGGGTAATCCTGCTGTTCCCGGAAACTTCTCTCGGAGAACTGGCTTCCGAATATACACCGGATAACCGGACAATCCGGAATATCACCCCGGCTCTTTCTCCGGATCAGAAAAATGTCCGGCTGGAAATCGGGCTGAATCTGGATCTTCCCTATGAGGTGATAAAGAGCGGCAATGACCTGAAAATTATTTTTACCCATGAAGAAGAACTCTCTGCCGCCGGTGATGCTGCCAACCCTGACACCCCCCAACCCATGGCCGGGAATGCCGCTGAAAAAGACGTATCCAACCCGGCAGTCGTTCAGGGTTTTTCTTCGAAGGGCTCAGGCAAGCCCTCAACCATGGAAAGGATTGATTTTTCAAGCCAGGAAGATGGAAAATCTCTGATAATCTTAGGGACCACGTATCCCGTGACGTTTGATGTTCAGAAAATCGGTAGCCGGACATTAAAGGTCCGGTTGTACAACACCCGGCTGCCCGAATTCCGCAAGGATCGCCCGCTGATCACCACCCGTTTTGAAAGCGCGATTGACCGCATCAACCCGGTTCAGGCCGGAGACACGGCCAATGCAACCGATATTATCATTGAACTTCGCGAGCTGGTTCCCTATCGTCCGGTTCAGGCCGGCAATGTGCTGACTCTTTATTTTGACCCGTCATCTGTGCAACCGAGACCTTTGGCTGCCGCCAAAATGCCGGACTGGCAGCAGGCATTAAACGAAAAGCCCCCCACCTCAGCCCCCCCCTATCCCGCGACAGTCTCTCAAGCTCAAGCCCAGCCCCAACAACAGGCGGAGCCTGAGAATCGATATGCGGATTTATTAAAAGACAATAAACATTATACCGGCCAGAAAATCGCCCTTGATTTTTACCAGACCGACATTAAAAATGTATTTAAGATTTTACAGCAGGTGAGCGGAAAAAATTACGCGGTGGATAAAGATGTAACGGGCGAAGTCACCATTTCGCTGGAAAAACCCGTTCCCTGGGATCAGGTTCTGGATTTGATTCTGGAAATGAACCAGCTCGGCAAAGTGGAGCATAATGATATCATCCGCATTGCAAAGGTTGACACCTTAAAAAAAGAAGAAGAAGCCCAGCAGGCAAAAATGAAAGCCATTCAGGAACGCATGGAACAGGAAAAAACTTTGGAGCCCTTGGCTACGGAGTATATCCCCATCAATTATGCCGATGCACAAAAAGAAATTATGCCTATCATCAAAGACATGAAGACCAAAGAGAGGGGAACAATAACCGTTGATGCCCGGAATAACCAAATTATCATTACCGATACCCGCCCGGTGATCGCAAAAGTCAGTGAAATCATCGGCCAGATTGATCAGGTTACTCCTCAGGTCCTTATCGAAGCCCGGATTGTTGAAATTAACGATACATTTAACCGGGATATTGGTGTATCCTGGGGCGTCAGTGGGGAAGATATCTATAAATCAAACCTTGACGGCCAATATAGCTACCATGCGGCCATGAATACCCAGTACAAGGCGGCGGATGCTGCACCGGGCGAGGGCATTATTGATTTTAATTTTACTCGCCTGGATGCCTGGGGCACCCCCATTGTTTTGGATGCCGCACTTAAAGCTATGGAACAGGAAGGCCAGGGTAAAATTATCTCATCCCCCAAAATTTTAACCCTTGATAACAAAAAAGCTCTCATCCGTCAGGGCTTGAGGGTCCCCTATCAGACCGTCGATGAAAATGGAAACACTGATACGGAATTTCAAGATGTGGATTTGTCCCTGGAAGTTAAACCCATTGTCACACCCGACCGGCGTGTATCCATGGAGATTAAAACCACCAAAAATGAAATCGTTGAATTTTCTCCGCTCGGCGACCCCATCACCTCAACCAATGAAGCCACGACCGAACTTCTGGTGGATGATGGCGAGACCATCGTCATCGGTGGCGTGGTCAAGAGTGATGTGAAAAACACGGAATCCGGATTTCCCATATTAAAAGACATTCCCATGATCGGCTGGCTATTCAAAACCAAGACCACGGACAATTCCAAGCAGGAACTGCTGATTTTCCTGACGCCTAAAATTGTCCAGCTCCAGCAGCGGGAACTCGTAAAAACGGAAAATTAATAAACCGCAGTTAGAAATTATTCCGAAAAAACCAGAGAGATTGTGCCCCACATAATGAATTGAAAGGATTTGTTCATGAGATACGCGTATGCAAAGATGACTTTCCACATGATGTTTATAAGTTTTCTTGCATTTATATTTATGGGATGCGGTGAGTCCGGAACACCCGGCGGCGCAAGCGGGCCCGGGGTAACCGCCTCAATTAGCATTAACTCGGAAGCTGCTACGCTGCCGGCTGACGGTGTGTCGTCCACACCGATCACCGCTGTCTTAACCGATTCCGTGGGAGCGCCGGTAAACCAGCAGACGTCTGTTGTCTTTCGCACCAATCTGGGTACATTCCGAAACGGCGCCAAAGAATATAAAACCAACACCGCCGATGATACGGGCAGGATAATTGTCCAGTTGACCACTGAAGAAACCCCAGGCAACGCTGAAGTTTGGGCGGAATCCAACAAGGTCAAACAAAAAATTGAAGTCAAATTTTTTGACCCGCACAAAGTCGGCACCATCTCCCTTCGCACCGGAAGTTCTTCCATCACGGCGGACGGCAGCAGCCAGGTGGCCGTTATCGCCACCGTGAATGACGCATTGGGAAATCCGGAAGCGGGAGCAGAGGTTAATTTTAAAACCACCCTGGGGCAATTTTATGAGGAAAATCCCCTTTTCCCCGGCATTCTGAACCGAAACACAACAGCCATCACCGATGTGGACGGTGAAGCCGTTGTTATGCTGATCAGCGGAAAGACCATCGGCACGGCCACCATTCTGGCCTCTCTCGATGGGCTGAACACGACGACGAATGTTGTTTTTACCGCCGGCGAACCCGACACCATATCATTGCGGGCAGCCCCCTCCACCATCAGACCCAACGGAACCACCAATTTATTTGCCAAACTCCGGGATATCAACGGCAATCCCGTGGAAGGGAAAACCATTATTTTTTCCGAATTCATCAATGCCAGCGGCGGAACACTGAATTCCCTGAGCAACACCACCAACGTGAACGGTGAAGCCCAGGTGACTTATACTGCCGGAAAAGATCCGGGGGCGGATATCATTCAAGCCGCCATGTCCAGTGATCTTGGTATGAAAGCAACCACCACCATTGTGGTGGATCCGGGCGCGATTGTCATCGGCGGAATCACCGTGACGGCGGGTTCCCCCTCATTGGTCGCCGACGGCAAGGGTAAAGTGAAAATCCGGGCGCTTGTGACGGATATCGACGGCAACGTCGCCAGCGGAAAAACCGTGAATTTCGTCACCACCGCCGGCACCTTATCATCCGCCAGCGCCACCACCAGCGAGCTGGGTCTGGCTGAAGTCACGCTTCAGGCAACGACCATCTCGGGCCCGGCCACCGTCACTGCTGACTGCGACGGATTTATCGGAGATGCTTCCGTGGAATTTATCCCCGGCCCTGCCGATCATATTTTAATGTACGCATTACCGAATATCGTGCCGCCCAATGGAGAGTTTAAAACATCCGCCATTATCATGGACAAATACAACAACCGCATTTTCGATCAGCGCCTCGCATTCCAGATTCGCATAGCCGGAAACGCAGATGTAATTAATTCCGCCGAGCTGACCGCTGATCAGGCGGAAGATGGTGTTTTCAGCTATACTTGGATCGCCGCTTCTGTCCTTTATGGGCTTAATGATATTGAAATTACGGCCAAGGTGAACAATGGTGTGAGCAAAGCGGTTGTGGTTCAGATTGATGAAGACGCCATTATTGTCGGTTCAATTAGTGTGATCGCCGGCGCGACAGCCATTGAGGCAAACGGAGTGGACTCCACCACGGTCCGGGCCACAGTTCTGGATTCCAATGGTCAGCCGGCCCAGGGCGTCAACGTTAAATTTGCAACAACACTGGGTTCCCTCAGCGCTTCTCAGAAAAAAACAGATCAGAACGGCATCGCGGAAGTCAAGCTGCAAAGCGGAACAACCTGGGGCACTGCCACGGTGACTGCGGACGCTAACGGATTCAAAGGCCAGGTCAAGGTGTTGCTTACCTCTGGCAAAGCTGGAGGGGTGTCTCTGACCGCCCTGCCATCAACAGTTCTGCCCGGCGGACAGTCCACCATTATTGCTGAAATAAACAACGGCAGCGGTGCGCCGGTCGAGGGAGAAACCCTATACTTTGACCTCTATGACAACAACACCAACAGTGCGCTTTCCAGCGTCAATGGCGTCTCGGACGTCAATGGCCGGGCTACGGTAACGTATACCGCCGGCATCATAGAAGGTGTGGACCGCATCCGTGTTAGAGCGGCCAGCGACAGCAGTATCACGGATACCACCAGTGTCACGGTCAGAACTCCAACGGGAACTGTTGGATCCATCACCCTGGCATCCGGTGCGGCTACCCTGCCGGCTGACGGGATAAGTTCAACGACCGTCACTGCAAGCGTTTTTGACACAACTGGCACGCCAATGCCAAAAGGCACGGAAATTATTTTCACCACAACAGCGGGAACCTTTCCCGGCGGAGCTGATCCCGATGGGCTGGGTCCGATCACCAGTCAGAGAACGTTCAGTACATCCGATGAAAGCGGCACTGTTATTACATCCCTGATTGCAGGAACGGTTGGCGGCGTGGCCCAGATCAAGGCCGCTGTCGGCGATGTTTCCCAGATGCTGAATATAATCATTAATGACGGTTCAGTGGCAGTGGGCTCCGTTGTTCTGACATCCGCCGAACCCAGCATCCCCGCAGATGGCAAAAGCTCAACGGCCATTACCGCAGTTGTCAAAGATACGGCTGGAAACTCCGTACCTGCTGGTACACCGGTCGTTCTTACCACCAGCATAGGAACCTTCGCCGGCGGCTTGCAATCCATCTCGCTTGAGACATCCGGAACCACCGGCACGGTCACCACGTCTCTGATTTCCGGTCTGGATGAAGGGGTTGCATTTGTGTCGGCCACTGCCGGAAATATAACCCAATCGATACAGGTTATTTTTGAAGAAGGCGGCTCAATCGGTACCGCTGAAATGTTGATTGATGTATCCAAGAGAGTCATTGATGCGACGGGGTCGAGCCGCTCCGAAATTAAAGCTTTATTGCGGGATGAAAACCACAACCCGATCCAGGGCGCGACCGTCAATTTCAGCACCAGTTTGGGGACGGTGACCGGTTCTGCCATCACAGGGACGGATGGATATGCATATGTGAACGGCCAAGAGGGCGATTATCCGGTTTTGATCAGCGCCAAGCAGAATGGTGTTGCCACGGTGAAATCCTGGTATGGCCCGAGAAATGCGCCATATGCCACCGCCGAAACCAATGTGGAATTTTCCGGTGTTACCATCACAGTCACGGCAGATCCGGATTCCCTTTCAACTTCGGAACAAACAACCATTGAGGCGACCCTCCGGGGACCGGCCGGCGAAACCCTGGCTGATCAAGATATAATTTTGGAAACCGATCTCGGTGTTTTTTCTGTAATCAGTGCGGGAACTGTAACAAATGGCACCCGGTTTACCGCCAAAACCGACATATCCGGAAAAGTTTCCGTGAAACTGTCCAGCACATCCGGCGGCACCGCAACAGTCACGGGCTGGCATGGGCCCACAAAAGGTATGCCCGGAGAAACCAGCGATACACAGAAAGTCATATTCAGCGGCAAAAAACTGACCATGACTCCAGAAGAAGACTGGCTGGTGGCCGATGGGGTCGATTCAATGATTGTGCTCCTGACCCTGGAAGATGAATCCGGCAGCCCGGTGGCGGGTCAAATCATTGCCCTGGCAACGACTCTGGGCAATATTGATAATTTTGTAACGACCAATGCCGATGGCGAAGTCTATGCAACGCTGACAGCAGGCACGGTCATCGGTACGGCAACGCTGACAGCCAATGTCGATCTGGCAGGCGGTGCGAAAATCACGGCAAAGACGGAAGTTCCGTTTATATCCGGGCCGGTTGCAAGCATTGAACTAGTCGCGGACCCCTCCATCATTAAAATAAATACGGGGGTTTCCGAAATTCGGGCGTTGGTCAGGGACCCCAGTGGAAATCCGGTCCACGGTGTCAATGTGGCGTTTAAAATTATCCATGCCCCCGGCGGTGGAGAAACCATTACGCCGGCCATCGCCCAGACAGGAGATACGCAAAGTGGGTATCCCGGCCAGGTGGTTGCCAGTTTTAAAGCCGGCAGTCTTGGTTCGTCTCATATTAATGATGTCATCATCGAAGCTTCGGTGGGCAATATCAGCGCGGCCACCAGTCTGACCATTACCAGCAATGCCACCAATATCGCATTAGGGGCATGTACCACGAAAGAATGTATTACCGACAACGGGGACGGCAGTTACAGCATCCCGATCTCCGCCGTGATTTCCGATGTCAACGGCATTGCGGTGCCGGCGGGTGTGGAAGTAGCTTTTGCCGTGGACAACGCGGACCTGGGCATCATTCTCAGTCCGGTGAGTACGGATGATAATGGCCGGGCCGCAACAACCCTCACCTATCCGGCCACAAAAGCCGGAGGTGTTATTAAGGTTATAGCAACCACATCCGGCGTGAGTGAAAGTGTGACCATCGAATTGCCGGGTATGGATTCAGGTGCAATCTCCAATATCTTTTTGACTAGTCCGGCATCCATCCTTGGGGATGGGGTTTCAAAGGCAGAACTAAGAGCCCAGGCGGTTGATAAAAGTGGAAACACGGTTGAGGTCAGTGTATTCTTTGACAGCAGCGTTACAATTGATTTTACAGGCGGGGAAGCCGGTAACTTCGTAGACTATTTATATTATTTAGGGGGGGAAACACGTACAAATTTTGTCGCCGACCCAGGTGCTGATGAGAATGCGGATCCATCAGATGGATTCGTGAGCCTGGATCATGACGCATTTCTTAAAGCCTATTCAGGGACCATCGTCAGTTCTGCTGCCAATAAAATCCTTGTCAAAGGTATTACCTTGACCGTTGAACCGGCAAAAACAGTTTTATTGGCCAACGGCACGAGCACCACCACGGTGACGGCCACATTAAAGGAAACCACTACCGGCCTGCCCATCTCCGAGGCGATTCTTAATTTTGGCGTAACCAGCGGCTTGATTTCAGGCGCCAATTTCGGAGCTCAATATAAAACGGATGCCAGCGGAGTGGTCCTCGCCACTTTTACGAGTATAAAAAGTGATGTGGACAAGACCGCCTCCATCCGGTGCTATTATGGGCCTGATATCATGGCCAGCACGGAAATTGAGCTGATCACTAGCGCAACTGTAGCCCAGATATTGGCATCATCAGATAAAACAACCATTTACAATACTCCGGACCAAACCGCGACCATAACGGCCCAGGTGCTTGCCCCCGGTGGAAATCCGGTGGAAGATGGTCAGACAGTGAATTTTGAAATTATCAGTGGACCTGGTCAGGTGAGTGCGAGTTCAACAACGACCAACGGAAAGGCAACAGCAACATTTACGGCAACTCCTGAAATTGGCACATCCAGAATCAGGATTTCGTCCGGCGGTCTGGAAACGATTCTTGAAATTGAAATAGTTGAAAAACCGATTGCCATCCAAAGCATAACCGTAATTCCGGGTGCGTCTGCGATTCCGGCAAATGGCACCAGCACAACGGTGATTCGTGCAACAGTATTAAATACCGACGGCAATCCGGCTACGGATATATTCGTGAATTTTGGAACGACCTTGGGGACATTGGTGGGTGCAACTACCGTGAAGACGAACGCCAACGGCATTGCGGAAGTGACTTTGCAAAGTGCGACCAGTACCGGAACAGCTATAGTGACGGCCGAAGCTGCTGGATTTATTTCCAGCGCGACCGTGACGTTTACGGCCGGTGTACCGAACGGGATTGTTGTTAACGCAGCGCCGGGGACGGTGAATCCGAAAGGTACATCGACATTAACGGCGACATTAACCGATGCAGGCGGGAACCCGCTGGCTGGAGAGACGATTACGTTCAGCTTTACGGATAATAACAGCGGTGCGAGTTTGTCGGCGCCCAGCGCGGTGACGGACATTATCGGTCAGGCCTCGATTACTTATACGGCGGGAGCAACGGAAACCCTGCCGGGTGATCCGGATGAAATCACTGCGCGCAGCGTCACCAACTCATTGATCACCGGCATTGCCAATATTAACGTGGATGCTTCGGCAACGGTTGTCGGCGGTGTGATGGTGACATCCGGCGCGGCGTCAATTCCTGCAAACGGCACCAGCACAACAGCGATTCGTGCAACGGTGGTAGATACGGACGGCAATCCCATGTCCGGTTTCACAGTAAATTTTGCAACCACACTGGGAACTCTGTCATCAGCGAGCGCGGTCACCAATGGAAGCGGTATTGCCCAGGTAACGTTAACCAGTGCACCAAACACGGGTATAGCGACGGTGACGGCCAATGCCGGCGGATTTATTTCCAGCGCGAACGTGACGTTTACGGCCGGAGTACCGAATGGGATTGTTGTTAACGCAGCGCCGTCGACGGTGAATCCGAAAGGCACATCGACCGTGACGGCGACGTTAACCGATGCGAGCGGAAACCCATTGTCTGGAGAAACCATCCGGTTTACCTTTGCTGCTAACAACAGCGGTGCGACTCTGTCAGCGCCCAGCGCGGTGACCAACATCAATGGTCAGGCCGTGATTACCTATACGGCTGGAGAAACGGAAACCGTGACGCCGGATCAGGTTCGTGCGACCAGCGTCACTAACTCGCTTGTAACCGGTACAGCCAACATTATTGTAGATGCCGACGCCGTTATCGTGGGCGGCGTGACGGTGGTTCCCGGAGCATTGACTCTGGTTGCCAACGGGACGAGTACGACAGCGATCCGGGCCACGGTTGTGGACACGGACGGCAGCCCCATGTCCGGTTTTACGGTAAATTTTGCCACCACATTGGGTACGCTGTCGGCAGCGAGCGCAGTTACCAATGGAAGCGGTATTGCCCAGGTAACGTTGACGAGCGCGGCAAACACGGGAACCGCCAAGATAACGGCCAATGCCGGCGGATTTATCGCCAGTGCGAACGTGACGTTTACAGCCGGTGTTCCGGGCACAATGCTTGTCAACGCAGCGCCGTCGACGGTGAATCCGGAAGGGACATCCACCGTAACGGCGACGTTAACTGATGCGAGCGGAAACCCATTGTCTGGAGAAACCATCCGGTTTACCTTTGCTGCTAACAACAGCGGGGCGACTCTGTCAGCGCCCAGCGCGGTGACCAACATCAATGGTCAGGCCGTGATTACCTATACGGCTGGAGAAACGGAAACCGTGACGCCGGATCAGGTTCGTGCGGCCAGCGTCACTAACTCGATTGTAACCGGTACAGCCAACATTATTGTAGATGCCGACGCCGTTATCGTGGGTGGCGTGACGGTGACATCCGGCGCGGCGTCGATTTCTGCAAACGGCACCAGCACAACAGCGATCCGTGCAACGGTGGTAGATACGGACGGCAATCCCATGTCCGGTTTCACAGTAAACTTTGCGACCACGCTGGGAACACTCTCGGCAGCAAGCGACGACACCGATGGGAGCGGCATAGCGCAGGCGACGTTAACCAGTGCGCCAAACACGGGTATAGCGACGGTGACGGCCAATGCCGACGGATTTATCGCCAGTGTGAATGTGGCGTTTGTGGCCGGTGCGCCTAATTTGTTAGTGCTTACCGCAGCGCCACGGGAAGTCAATCCGGGAGGCGGGGCTTGCAGTACCAGCTGTTGCGACAGCACATCCACCCTAACCGCAACATTGCGTGATATTAACGGCAACGCACTGTCAGGTCAGACAATATCTTTTAATATGACCACCAATGTCAGCGGTGCGAGCCTGTCGGCTGTCAGCGCGGTGACAGACATCAACGGCCATGCCACGATTGCATATACGGCTGGAAAGACCAATGGAATAGACCGTGTTACCGCACGAAGCGTCACAAATACGACAATCTCCAATTATGTTGACATTACAGTCAGTTCTTCGGCCGTAGTGGTGGGCGGAGTAACGGTGACATCCGGCGCATCGTCCATTGTTGCCAACGGAACGAGTACGACAGTGATCCGGGCAACGGTGTTGAACGCATGCGGCAATCCCATGTCCGGTTTCACAGTAAACTTTGCGACCACGCTGGGAACACTCTCGGCAGCAAGCGACGACACCGATGGGAGCGGCATAGCGCAGGTGACGTTAACCAGTGCGCCAAACACGGGTATAGCGACGGTGACGGCCAATGCCGACGGATTTATCGCCAGTGTGAATGTGGCGTTTGTGGCCGGCGTGCCGGGTTTGCTTACGGTAATACCGGCGCCGGGGACGGTGAATCCGGGAGGCACGTCGACATTAACGGCGACATTAACCGATGCAGGTGGGAACCCGCTGGCTGGAGAGACGATCACGTTCAACTTTACGGGTAATAACAGCGGTGCGAGTTTGTCGGCGCCCAGCGCGGTGACAAACATTATCGGTCAGGCCGTGATTACTTATACGGCGGGAGCAACGGAAACCCCGGCGGGTGATCCGGATGAGATCACTGCGCGCAGCGTCACCAACTCATTGATCACCGGTATTGCCAATATTATTGTTCAAGGTGGCGGGGGTTCGGAAGTCGCGGCCATCGCACTTGTCGCGGCCCAGGATTCAATTCTTCCCGGGGATATAATCGCCGTTACAGCAATGGTATATGACTCAAGCGGTCATGGATTGGGCGGTCAGAGTATTGTGTTTACGGTGGATGATCCGACCCTTGGCTTTATAACAGCGGGCGGTACGACCGCACCTGATGGAACTTTTGTGGCTACATTTGAGGCACGTACAAATACAGGTACAGTGAATATCACTGCCACTTCCGGGACGGTAAGCAGTGCGCCGAAAGCAATAACAATAATGAGCCAACTGGTTGCCGGTCTTTCGCTTACCGCCAACCCGACAGCGATAACCGTAACCAAGACATCAACCATCACCGCATATGTGACAAAAGTCAACCCGCTCCCGTTCCCGGCACCTCCACTGATTCCTGTGGATAACGGTACGACGGTAAACTTCTCACTGGCTAACAGTTCATTCGGCACCATCACTGCATCGGCTACCACAAACGCCGGATATGCCGTTGCGACATTTACCGCCGCCAGTATCGCAGGGACCGCTGAGATAATCGCCACTTCCGGTACGGCTACGAATTCAACCGATGTGACCATTAACCCGGCGGAAGCGGCCTCCATTGAGTTTGTTTCCGTGTCGAAAAACCCCATCGCCATCCGGGGAACCGGCGGCCAGGAATTTGCCATCGTAACATTTAATGTTATAGACGTGAACGGTAATCCGGCCAATGATATTGATGTGCTGTTTACCATGGTGTCCGGCATCAGCGGTGCAGAATACCTGGAAGTGGATGACGGCACGCCCTACACGCAAGTTGTGGGCACTACCGCGGGCGTGGCTCAAGTAACCCTGCACAGCGGGTTCGAGGCAGGTACGGTGAGCATTATCGCCAGTATCACAACCGCCAGTCTGACCACAATATCCGCCACCACCCCGGTTATATCCATCGGCGGCGGGGTCCCAACCGATGAATGGTTTACCGTTTCCGTTTCAGAGCCGGGCTATAATATGGGCGGACTGGCGTGCGTCGGCGTGGAGACGGAAATTACCGCCTGGCTGGCTGACCGCTTCGGCAACTATAATGTTCTGGATGGCTATACGGTGAGTTTCCAGTCGGAAGTCGGGCTGGCCGTGGACCCCATCGGGGTAACGGATGGCGGTACGGGTACGGCGACCACAACCATACGGACCCAGGGCGGGAGCCCCAAGGATGTGGTGCCGGAAACATGGGAGGAAAATTTAAAGACCGATTTGTTTACCGATTTCGGCATATCTCTGCCCGGCCATCCGCGGGACGGTGTTTGTAATGTGCTGGTGTTTGTCCAGGGCGAGGAGAGCTTTGTGGACGGGTCCAACGGCAATCTGGTGAACGGGATTTATGATTTCGGCGAAAATTTCACCGATACCATTGATGACCCCTGGCGGGATTATGATGATGACGGTTTATGGGATGACGGTACGGCCACAACGCCATGGACCACCGCCCTGTTTGATCCCATCTCTCTGATATCCGCAAATCCGGAGGAAGACGGGTATCAGGACCGGCTAGGAAATAGTGTGTGGAATGGTCCGAATGGGGTTTGGGACGGTCCGCATCCGAATCCGATTTATCAAACCAAAAATATCTATCGCCAGGTGGACTTCCTGATTACCGGAACACCCTTTATCACGGCTGACACCGGAAGCTTTACCGTTTTGAACGGCGGTACAGCCTCGTTGAACGTCCTTGTTTGTGATTATAACTACAACCCGCTGTCTGCCGGATCAACGTATTCGGTATCGGTTGATGTGGGAAAAATTGTCGGTAGCACAACCAGTTATGAATATCCCAGCAGCAACTTCTATGGTGGAATGGCGTCGGATGTTGTTTCGGTTGCCGCTGACACAGTTCGCACAATGGCCCAGCGGGCGCTTATTGAATATCCAATAACCATTGCAGACGATGATCCAAACGAAACGGATCCCCCAGAGCTTGCTACCCTTACGGTAACCGTTACCTGGAAGAGCAATGGCACATGCGCTGATGTTGTTGAGACATTCCCCATAGTAGGCTCTGTGGATTAATATATTCGGGATGCTTGTTTGCGCTACTGAAATGACCTGAGTAAGTGGGCGATCCTGCTGAAAATGGGACCGATAGCTGATAACATGAAAACCTGTAGTTTTTGGATTTGTTTATTGTAAACTTAAATTCAGATCAAACGGGGGGCCGGGAATTCTCCGGCTCCCCGTTTTTAATTATTTTGAATGGTTGATAACTTTTTTGGGTTTAATGAAAGGGTAATCATGGCACGCGGACTTAATAAAGTAATGCTGATCGGGAATCTGGGAAAGGATCCGGACCTTCGGTTTACCCAGGGCGGACTGGCGGTGGCCAGTTTTTCCATCGCCACCAGTGAAGAATGGACGGACAAAACAACAAATGAAAAAAAAGAGAAAACCGAATGGCACCGCATTGTGGCCTTCGGCAAGCTGGGTGAAATTTGCGGCAAATACCTGACCAAAGGCAAGCAGATATACGTGGAAGGCAGGCTTCAAACCCGGTCATGGGAACAGGACGGGGTGACCAAATATACCACAGAGATACTGATCAGCGACATGCAGATGCTGGGCACAAAGGGCGCTGGTGCGGATGCATCCTACAGCCAGGAATCCGGGTATGAGAACCGCCAGCAGGCCGCCCCATCCCGGCAAACACCACCACAGCAATCGTTTGGCGATCCTCCCCCCATGCAGCCGACTCCGCCCCCCGGCGGGTTTGATGACGATATTCCGTTTTGATGGGATTTGACGGATGGGTTTCGACCCATAAATCAGCTTTTGTAGGGCGGATTAGCGCAGCGTAATCCGCCGCTTGCTAAAATATTCTGCAAAAATAATGCTCCCCGGTTTTAAAGACGTGAAAATAATGGGGTATGGGGATTTTGAATCAGATTTTTGGTGGATTACGCTTCGCTAATCCACCCTACGATTCTCCAAACCTCTGCGTCCCAGCGCCTCTGCGCGAGATATGTTTTTTCTCCCGCAGAAACGCCGGGGTGTAGGGGTTTCTCTGTGTTCTCTGTGCGCTCTGTGGTAAAAAAAGACGATTGTGGCGAGATCATCAAGTCAATAATTACGCTTTTTTGCTTTTGTCCTCGATTTTGTCGGGATCTGAGTCGTCCTCGCTGGTGGCTTTTTTAAAATTTTTAATGCCCTTCCCGATGCCTGCGCCGATTTCCGGCAGTTTGCCCGCGCCGAAAATAATCAGAACAATGACCAGAATAATAATCAGCTCCGGTATGCCGATGCCAAACATAATGATCCTCCTTTTATAAAAATCCGATGATGTCGAATGGTTTATCCTCGTGAGAAAACATGAAACAGATAAAAAACTTGTCATAGCATATCAAATCATCTAAAATCAAAAACTTTTAAAAGGAATCCTGTGCATAACGCACCCGGCCAAATTGCCAAACGGTGGATTACGCTTCGCTAATCCACCCTACCGAAGCTGATATGATAATAAAGGAGGGTATTTCCATGACCCCCGATTTTAAACCCGGGGGCCTTACGGCCTGGATCGGCAGCCTGCCGGTTGACGATCACAAAACCGCCGTCAGGATGATGATGGCCCATACGCCGGATATTCCCTTGTGGGTCCAGTTGCCGGTTTTCAAATCCGAAGGCATGATCGCGCAATTTCTGCCCGGAATGCCCGGACTTCGCGTTGAGGGGGACCGGCGATTCATTCAGGCCGGAGATGACTGGTTTGAGGCGGAACTGTTGGCTTTTTTTGAGGCGTATATGCAAGTCATTGGCGATGCATCCGAGCTGCCGGGCTCCCGGTTCGCATTGACCCCGGATATTGCGCCCGGGTTTTTTGAGCTTCTCTCAAGCCTGGACGCCGCCCCGACACCGCCTTTTGCCGTAAAAGGCCAAGTCACCGGCCCGTTTACCTTTGCCACGGGCATGACGGACCAAAACGGACGCGCCATCTTTTATGATGACCAGCTCCGGGACGCTGCCGTCAAAAGTATTGCCCTCAAAGCCCGGTGGCAGGTGAATCAGCTTAAACGGTACAAGGTCCCGGTGATACTGTTTCTCGATGAGCCGGGTCTGGCCGGTTTTGGCTCATCGGCATTTATCAGTGTGTCCCGCCGGGATGTGGCTGCCTGCCTGGAAGAAGTCATGGACGCCGTTCATCTGGAAGGCGGGCTGGCCGGGGTCCATGTGTGCGCAAATGCCGAATGGCCCGTGATTCTGGAATCTTCGGCGGATATCGTCAGTTTTGACGCTTATTCCTTTTTTGATAAATTTATACTGTATCCAAAGGAAATCAAGGCGTTTCTGGATGCCGGAAAAATAATCGCCTGGGGCATTGTGCCCACCGGCGACATCCGGGCCATCCAAAATGAAACTGTCGACTCCCTGGCAGCACTCTGGGAATCCGAGGTCCGTCAAATAGAAAACCTTGGGTTTGACCGAAGCGAGATTCTGGCCCAATCCCTGATTACGCCGAGTTGCGGAACGGGTTCACTGCCCCTGGATGTGGCCGAAAGGGTGATCCGTCTGACACGAGAGGTATCTGAGAGGGTTCGGGGGATCGGCTGAAGATCGGTGGATTACGCTTCGCTAATCCACCCTACGAGCTAAGAAAGACGGGTTATGGGTGCGAAAGTTTTTATTAATAAGTAAGGAGGACGCCATGGAAGCATTGCGGTTAATGGCAAAACCTGTCAACCGTCGAATTATTATTGATCTGCCACCCGGAATGGATGCGGATACAGTGGAAATTATTGTGCTTGCCAATCGTAAAATTCATCCGGAAAAGATGAAACGCCGCACCCCGCCATCACAACTGGCCAAAACGGAGATTTATGATGATTTAATCGCGCCGGCAATTCCTGAAACTGACTGGGACGCGTTGCGATGATGATACTGCTTGACACTCATATTTGGTTTCTCTGGACATGAAGTTTAAAAAATATAACGAACTCGATGGGTTGCTGATTTGAAACCTTGATGGCAAACAATAGGAACCATTATGTCAAAACAAAATAAAGACCAGGAATTTAAAGGCGCCCACAAGTATATTCTGGACGAGGAACTGGCCAAAATCGTCAATATCACCATGGCGCTTGAAATGCCCCTGCTGCTGAAAGGCGAACCGGGTACGGGCAAAACCATGCTGGCCCACTCCATAGCCGAATCCCTGCGCATGCCCCTGATTGTGCTGAACGTGAAATCCAGCATGAAACTTATTGAGGTCCTGTATCAGTATGACACCCTCACCCGGTTGAACGACAGCCGGTTCGGGGATTCCAAAAGAGATGTCAGCCGCATTGAAAATTACATCAAAATGGGCAAAATCGGCCAAGCCTTTACCGCAGACCGGCGCACCGTGCTCCTCATTGATGAAATCGACAAGGCGGACACGGATTTTCAGGACGACATGCTGGACGTGCTGGACCAGATGGAATTCGACATCATTGAAATCGACAAAACCGTCAAAGCCATCCACCGGCCGGTGATCATCATCACCTCCAACGCCAAGAAAGACCTGTCGGACCCGTTTCTGGGCCGGTGTAATTTCCACCATATCGCGTTTCCGGACCCCAAAATGATGCGCAACATCATCCATGTGCATTTTCCGACCCTTTCCGCGGATCTGATGGATCATGCCATCAATACCTTTTACCGGCTGCGGGAAATCGATACCGTGGAAAAAAAACCCGCCACCCGGGAACTCATCAACTGGATCCGGGCTCTGGACACGGACCCGGATTTCAAGGCAAAGCAATTGGCCAAAGGGGATATCCCCTTTTTGGGCATCCTGTTTAAAAAAAGCCAGGATTATGCGGCCGCGAGCAATATCACGAATCGCCGGAAGCTTTTCTAATATGTTTGTGGATTTTTTCTATAAATTAAAGGATGCGGGCATACCGGTTTCCCCCACCTCCTTTCTCACCCTCCAGAAGGCTTTGGGCAAGGGGCTGATCCTGTCTCTGGAGGATTTTTACACTGCATCCCGGTCCATTCTGGTGAAAAGCGAGCGGTATTTCGACCTATATGACCAGACCTTCGCCCATTGTTTTGAAGGCGCGGACATGCCGGACCTGGAAGGGGTCGAACTCGACAGTATTGCCAAAGCCCTGCTGGACGAATGGCTGAAAAATCCAAAGGAAATCGCCGATGCTCTGGGCATGGACCCGGAAAAACTGAAAAACATGTCTCCGGACGAACTGCTGGAATATTTCAAGGAGCGGCTGAAGGACCAGACCGAACGGCATGACGGCGGCAACAAGTGGATCGGCACCGGCGGCACGTCGCCGGTGGGCCATTCCGGTCATCATCCGGAAGGACTTCGGGTGGGCGGGTCATCCATGAATAAATCCGCCATCAAGATCGCCAATGAACGGCGCTACAAGGACTATTCCCGGTCCGGCCCCCTGACCCAGGCCCTGATGGGGGAAGCCTTGAAACAGCTCCGGAATATGGTGCCGGCCGGCCCCAAAGACCAGATCAACGTGGACGCAAGTATTTATGAGACCATGAAAAACGCCGGAGAGATCGAAATCGTGTTTGACCGGAGCGTCCGGGACCGGCTCAAGGTCATCCTGGCCATTGATAACGGCGGATGGTCCATGGACCCTCATGTGCCCATCGTTCAGACACTGTTTGATTATGCCCGGTCTCAATTTAAAGATGTAAAAACCTATTTTTTTCACAACACCATCTATGATACAGTCTGGGAGGACCCGTCCCGGTACCGGAAACCCAAACGAATCGATGAGTTCGCGCGAAAGGACCCGGAAACCCGCCTGATTCTGGTGGGTGACGCCAGCATGGCCCCTTATGAGCTGATGGCCAGAGACGGGTCTATTTATGCCCATGAGCGGAGCGGGCTGGCCAGCATCGAGCGGTTGCAGTTTCTTGCCGACACCTTTCCGCACCATGTGTGGCTGAATCCGATTCCGGCGCGCATGTGGCCGTATACCCGGTCCATCATCACCATCAACCGTATTTTTCCCATGTTTGAACTGTCCATAGATGGTCTTGAACAGGCGGTCACCCACTTGATGGCCGCGTAACAATTTTAAATTGCGAGGAGATAGCATGAAGGTCGGAGTAAGGAATAACAACTTAAAATTACAGGTTTTTATACTGGCATTTGCGCTTTTGGGCGTATTGTTCACCATCAGTGATGCCCGGGCCGAACGGCTCGCCGTTATTAAGGAAATCGCAAATATAAGGTCCGGTCCCGGCGACAGCTATGAAGTGCTGTGGCAGGTGGAAAAAAACATGCCGTTTGAGATTCTTGACAAAGACAAAACCGGTACATGGTATTATGTCAAAGATTATGAAGGCACCATCGGCTGGATCAAGAAAAGTCTGTTGTCCAAGATTGATACGGTGGTCGCCATTCCGAAAACCGAGTGCAACGTCCGGGTGACGCCCACAACTGACGGCAATATCTCCTTTAAAGCGGTGAAAGGGGTTCCCTTCAAGGTGATGGAGCGGAAAGGGGAATGGCTGCACGTTCAACACACGGATGGCGATGAAGGGTGGATACATAAGAGCATGGTGTGGTAATTGAAGATTGAGAATTGAAAATTGAAAAAGGATACAGATGGGCGAATTCGCGATTGATCGAAATAGAAAAACCATTGTGTGTGTGGGATCGGCGCTGGTGGACATGCTGGCAAAGGAACCGGATGCTTTTATCGACCGGCTGGGTGTTGAAAAAGGCGGCATGAATCTGGTGGACCGGAGCTATATCGGCCGGCTGATCGCGCAGACAACCACCGCCCCGGCGCTGGTGTCGGGTGGTTCCGCATGCAATACGGCGGTCGGTGTGGGCAGGTTGGGCGGAATTACGCGTTTTGTGGGCAAGCTGGGCGAGGATGAACTGGGCGAGTTTTTTGCTCAGGATCTGAACCGGAATCACGTTCAATCCGTTATCTTTTACGGCAAAAATCCCACCGGATGCGTGCTTTCCGTGATTACTCCCGATGCCCAGCGGTCCATGTTCACCTATCTGGGCGCATCCGCCGAAATGCGGCCGGATGAAATTCATATGGATTGCTTTAATGATGCGGCCATTGTTCATGTGGAAGGGTATCTGCTGTTTAACCGGTCATTGATGTCTGCGGTGCTGACAGCAGCAAAAGATGCCGGGGCGAGGATCAGTCTGGATCTGGCCAGTTTCAACGTGGTCGAGGAATCCAAAGACATTCTGGATGAACTCATCCGGGAATATGTGGATATCCTGATCGCCAACGAGGACGAAGCCCGGGCGTACAGCGGGCACTCGGATGAAGATGAAGCCCTGGAAGCCCTGTCACGACATGTTGATCTGGCGGTTCTGAAAACCGGCCCCAGAGGCAGCCGGGTGGCTCTTAACGGCCAACGATTCGTGATTGCTCCCCACGGTAACGGCGAGGACCCAGTGGATACAACCGGTGCCGGCGATCTCTGGGCAGCCGGATTTTTGTTCGGCCTGGTCAACGGGTATTCTATGGAAGACTGCGGCAGGCTGGCGTCCGTCTGCGGCTATGAGGTATGCCGGGTGGTCGGGGCTAAAATACCGGAACAGGGATGGGAACGGATCAGCAAATTATTATAAGGGCCGGACAGGAAAAATAATTTTTTAACGTCATGTTTATCTGTAAAATAAATATATTATAACTTAACGCAAGCAATCGGCTGCAATGGAGACAACACCCCATGATTGAAGAAAAATCCCGTAAGGAATTGCTGGAAGAACCGGATCCGTTTTTAGAGGCGATCGACCGCATGGTGGCATTTGGAAAACAGTATCAGCGGCAGATTGCGGGGGCGGTTTGCGGCATCGTCATGCTGGCCCTTGTGATCAGCGGCACAATCTATTTTAATAACAGAACCGAAGACAGGGCTGCAGCCATGCTGGGGAAAGCCATAACGGCATATACCGCCCTCGGAAAAGACGCCCCCGCTGCCGGGCTTGAAGAAGCAAAAAAGAATTTCAAGAATATCAAAGACAAATATGGTTCCACCGGAGCAGGAAAGGCCGCTCTGATCTATTATGCGGATGTGTGCTTCAAAACGAAAACGTTTGATGAAGCCATTGATGCATACACCAGGGCGCTGGACGCTTTCGACGATCCGGGATTCAAAAACCTGATTTTAAACGGGCTGGCCTATTCCTATGAGGGAAAAGGCGATTATGAAAAATCCGCCTCGCATTTTGAAATGATCGTATCCGACAAATCCGCCCCCATGATCGATCAGGCACTGTTCAACCTGGGCCGGATCTATGAAAAAATGGGCAAAACGAAGCAGGCGAAAGAAACGTTTGCGAGACTTGTCAAAGAATTCCCGGATTCCATGTATTTCAGCCTGGCCAGTGAAAAGATCGCGGGATAGGTGTTTGAACGGTTGTGCGAGGGATTTTTAAAAAATTAATGACGGTCGATCTTTTTTATTGACATAAACTTCGCAAGCATATATCAAATGCACTTTATATAGCTGTTGCGGATAGTAGCGATTTGATTAACATCAATGCTTAGGGCCGTTAACTCAGCAGGTAGAGTATCTCCCTTTTAAGGAGAGAGTCATTGGTTCGAATCCAATACGGCCCACCATATAATATATTTTGCGTCCCCATCGTCTAGCCCGGTCCAGGACACAGCCCTTTCACGGCTGCGACAGGGGTTCGAATCCCCTTGGGGACGCCACTTTTATAATAAAAAAGGGGTTCATCAAAACCGATGAACCCCTTTTTTTATTTTTAGACCCCGATTTTTGCGTTTTTTTTCCTACCGTTTCCGCAAGATCAGACTGCACACGGAATAACCGGCCCCAAACGAGCAGATCACACCGATATTATTGTGTTTTATGTCCTGGTGGTGAAGGTGAAACGCGACGACGGAGCCGGCGGAGGCGGTGTTGCCGTATTGATCGAGAATCGTCGGAACAACTTCCGGCGTCATCTCAGCGTTTAAGAGATGCTTCATCACCATCCGGTTCATGTTGAGGTTGGCCTGGTGCAGCCAGAATCTGGCGACCTGATCCGGCCGGACGTCATGAACGGCCAGATGATCCTTGATATGCCCGGCGGCCATGGGGCTGACTTCTTCAAACACCTTTCGCCCGGCCTGATGAAACAACTTGTCCGCCGCAAAAGGGTCTCCGTCGAAAGCACGGGATAAATGCCCGAAATTTGAGCGGATATTGCTTGAAAACCGGGTCATGGCCCGGACGCCGAGAACATCAAAGCCAAAGCCTTCCGCGCAGGTATCCGCCCGTTCCAGAATCATCGCTGCCCCCACATCCCCGAAAATGAAATGCGAATCCCGATCGCAGTAATTCACCTGGGGCGTGACCAGCTCCGGATGGAGCACCAGCACGCAGGTTGCCGAACCGGACATCAGGGTATCGTAAGCCCGATGCAGACCGAAGGTCGCTGCCGAGCAGGCTCCCAGCATATCAAACCCGAATCCCTTTTCAATCCCCAGAGCGTGCTGCACTTCAATGGCGATGGCCGGGTAAGCCCGCTGGGTATAAGTGCAAGCGACGATCACCGCGTCAATATCCGCCGGGGTTTTGCCCGCCGCAGCCATGGCCTCACGGGCCGCATGAACGGCCATTTCCGCCTGATGACTGATCTCGGGTTCCGCCCGTTCTGGGAATTGGGGCCGCATGCGATGGATGTCCAGAATACCGTCTTTCGAATACACATGCCGGGATCGTATGCCGGATGCTTTTTCAATAAACCGGGAGCTGGAAAACGGTTTTTCCTCCATTTCCCCGGCGGCGATGCCCTTTGCATGCTCGGCATTAAACTGTTCCGCGTATCGGTTGTAGGCATCCACCAGCTCGTCATTGGTGATGGTGTGCTGCGGCGTGAAGAGTCCCGAACCGCTGATGACGACACCGGGAGGTAAGAAGATGGTCATATATTCCTTTCATAACCACAGAGGGCACAGAGATCACAGAGATTTTTTCTGTCTCCCGCAGAGGCGCAGAGACGCAGAGGAAAAATCATGCGCATATAGAACAGATATTTGGTTTTTCTCAGATATCCCTTTTTCTCCATTTTCTCTCTGTGATCTCTGTGCCCTCTGTGGTTTTCATGTTTTTCGATCATAGTTTAAAAAATGATTGCAGTCGCGCAAACCGGCAACCGCAAATGCCGCAAACCGGCCGTCATGGCTCAGGCTGATATCAAGGCCTGTAGGGGTGCCCTTGACGTATATCTTTGGCGGGCCTGTTTTTGAATGATGGTTTTGTTTTGATATAACAATATCACGCGGATCACAGTGGAGAATATCCGCGATGCGCGAAGCTGCCAGTTGCCGTGCGCTTCGAGATTCGCGTTCCGATAAGGATTCGTTGCCGCCGGATTCGGGAGCCGCATCAATGGTTCCGACCCCCCATTCCATGCCGTCCGGGGTTCCGGACCGGGAATATCCGCCGACACAGTGAACATAATCCGGATGAAACATCACGCGAACCGGCACCGGTCCTTTCGGCGTATGCACAATGCCTCTCAGTGGATGAACCCCGGAGTCCGATTCCGCTTCACTCTCCAGCTCCACTCTATAGCGGTCGGGTGCGGACGAGACATCCGGATACAATTTATTTACCGCCTTGTATGCGGTTTCCTTTGCGGCCCAGAATGCCCACAGGAGGCTGTCCGGACAGGTGGAATGTTCTATTGCCTGACGTTCCCGGGCGGTCAGCACCCTTTCCATAAACCGGGCGTCAAGGGACTTGCCCCGCGCTTCAGGGCCGCCTAAGTCCACAATGTCATTACCCGCGCAAATTAAAATAATCGTTCTCCATTTGGTGCAGACAGTCGATAATTCGGGCCGCGCAGTCCCTCTGGGCCCGAAGGCCCCTAAGTGTGGTTTCGGGGCGGCATTCTTTCACGATCATGGTAAAAGTTTCCCCTCTTTTTGGCAAATCGCTGTAGGCTTCCTGCCCGTCTCCGCGCAGGTACACGCACATTACCCGGCAATCGGGGACGGTGTGCGCCAGCCGGCCCACGCTGTAAGGAAAATCTTCGGTGTTCACCCGGCCGGTACGGGAGCGGGTCCCTTCCGGAAAAATCACCAAGGGCTCTCCTTTGCCGAGCACAAACAGGCATTTTTCAAGGCTGGATTTGACCCTGCCCCGGTCCCCGCCGCGGACCACCGGAATGCATTTGGCAAGAAAGCACACTGCTCTCAAAGCCGGATTGCGGTTAAAATTCATGTGTTCCGGGATATTCCACGGCATTTGACGGAACCGGAACAGATACCGGTAGGGCGGCATCATGGCATAGGCCAGAATTACGGAATCAATCAGGGTGAGATGATTGGCGCAGATCAGCCACGGACCCGGATGCCGGTTCATAAGCGTTTTTACATTCCGGCGGACCTTTTTTAAATCCCGCACCCGGTATCCGGCCAGTTTGACGGCAAGGACCATCAGCGGTATGGTAAGGAAAACCAATGCCCGGCCCATCGCATTTTGGAACCAGAGTGCCCGTTTGACATTTGTATCCATTTGATCAGGCGGCAACCAGTTTGCGTTCCACCACCCGAACCGCATCCCCGATGGTTTTGATCTGGTCCGCGTCATCGTCATCAATCCCGATGTCAAAGGCGTCCTCGGACTGGATAATGATATCCACCAGCCGAGCCGAATTGACCTTCAAATCCTGAATAATCAGGGTGTCCATGGATATGTTTTCGAGGCGCTCCGGTTCCTTGACGAATTCTGAAATAATTTTCACCACGCGATTAAAAATTTCCAGTGTTTCCATTTGTTATCCTTTATTTGAAATTATTGTAAAAGCTCAGGTATTCAGAAGACAGAATTCAGGAGCCAGAATGAAGGAATTAAGTAATTTTTATTCTGTATCTTGGATTTCCGTCTCCTGTCTTCTTCCCTTTACTGGTCAATGATCGTGAATAGGGTGGTGATATTTCTGAACCAACCCGTTGGATGCAACAAGGCAGTAAATCACCGGGAGCTTACATGCGGGCATTCTGAATACTGACTCCTGAATTCTGAATACCTGATCAGTTCCCCCATTTTCTGATAATCAGACAACTGTTCACATCCCCAAATCCGAAGCTTGCCTTGGCCATCACTTTGAGTTCCGGCAATTCCAGGCAGGTCCGGACAATCGATTGCTCAAACGTGCTGATTTCCGGATGCACATCTTCACAATTAATGGATGGATGCATAAATCCTTTATTTAGTTCCAAAACTGCGGCGATAGTTTCAATGGCTCCTGCGGCCCCCAGGCAATGACCGATCATGGATTTGGTGCTGTTGATGAGCGGAAAATCCTCCGGCCCCCGGTTCAGGGCGGCTGACCAGTTTTTTACCTCGTGGGGGTCGGCAAAGGTGGCGGTGAGGTGCCCGCAGATGCCGTCCACCGTTTCCGGAAGAATGCCGGCATCCCGGATCGCATCGGCAATGCACCGGCGGACCCCGTCGGGATTCGGCGCTGTCATGGACCCACCGCTCCGCTGGCCCCCGCAGTTGACGGCAGCCCCGGTAATTTCCGCATAAATCCGGGCGTTGCGCGCTATTGCGGTTTCCAGATCTTCGAGAACCAGAATTCCGGCCCCTGCGCCCGGCACAAACCCGCAGGCGGACGCGCTCATGGGCCGGGAGCCTTTTTCCGGCGCATCGTTGAATTTCCGGGCCAGGACCCGCATGGAATCAAACCCGCCCCAGGTATAGGGAGACGCGCCTTCCGAACCGCCCGCCAGCATGCGCCGGGCAAGTCCTGTCCGTATGCGCCACGCGGCGTCGATAATGGCCTCGGTCCCGGTGCTGCACGCTGATGAATTGGACGTTACCTGGTTGCCCAAGCCTAAGATGCCTGCGATATGAGCGCTGACGCCGCTGCCCATGACCTGTTCCACGATCTGTGAGCCCAGACGGCGGACGTTTCCGGCGTTAACTTTGGGGATTACCTCACCCGCAATGGTTTCCATGCTGCAAATACCGCAGCCCACGATAGCTCCGGAATCCCAGTCGGCCGGCTGATCTGCCGGGACAGGAGGGAGGCCCGCGTCCTGCCATGCCTCCAGGGCCGCCATGGTCGCATACCCGATGTTGCCGCCGGAATTGGCATTTGCGTTGTCCCCGGAATTTTCCGGAACTCCCCCGATCTGACAGGAAAATTTCAGGTCTGCCAGATTCCGGATAAACCGGATGCCGGATTTGCCGCTCCGCAGGGCCTGTTCAAAATCAGGAAGCCCCGTGGCATTGGGCGCCACAACCCCCATGCCGGTCACCACCACTCTGTTTTTCATAGATTTAAATCCTTTGCGCTCTTGCAACCCCGGTTCCGGTCAGTATCCCGGAACAGACCGTCTCCCCGTTTTCTCTTTGAATCCGGGCCTTTGTTTTTAAATGCCCCCGGCGCAGGTAAATCAGTTCTCCGAAAATTTCGACCGGCTCATTCGGATATACAATCCCGGTGAATTCCACGGCATCGGCAAAGGCAAATAAGGTGGTCATCTGCTGGAGTTGCAGGGGAGGAATGCCCTGACTCAGGAGCTGATAAATTCCCATGGCCACCACTGCGGTCTGGGCCATGGTTTCAATCAGAATCACCCCCGGCGTGATGGGGTTCCCCGGAAAATGTCCTTTGTAAAACACCTCGTCTTCCCGGAACCGGTAGACGGCGTGGATGGTTTTCCCGTCCGCATGAATGATGGCATCGATAAACCGGAACGGTGGCTGCTGGGGAATCATTTCCAGGGTTTGGCGCAGGATATCCGGTTTATCCACCGTACATGCCTCCGTTCACATGAAGGACGCTGCCGTGAATATACCCGCCGGATTTCGCCAGAAACGCCACGACTTCGGCCACTTCCTCGGGCCGTCCCATGCGGCCCAGGGGAATCGTACCCAAAATATGCTGCCGAACCTCCGGATTTAAGGCGGCAGTCATTTCCGTATCAATAAACCCGGGGGCCACGGAATTGACCCGGATATTCCGGCCTTGCAGCTCTTTTGCCAGGGATCGGGTCATGGCGTCCAATGCCGCTTTTTCCATGGTGTACGGCATCTGGCCTGCGTTGCCGGTATGGCCCACCACGCTGGAAATATTGATGATCCGGCCTTCCGTTTGCCTGAGCATAAACATCCTCAGCATCCGTTTGGTCAGCCACCACACGCCCCGCAGCATGGCGCGCTGGCGGTCAAAGGATTCCAATTTCATGGTCAGCATGGGTTCATTGATGCACATACCCGCATTGTTGACCAGCACATCCACCCGTCCGGTTTCATCCTTGATTTGTCGGATCATGCCTTCCACCTGGTCCGGGTCCGTGAGATCCGCCTGAAGGAGAAATCCGTTGCCGCCCATATCGGACAGGATTTTATCGGCCCCAGATTTACTTGCTCTGTAATGGATGCCGATGTGAAACCCTGCATCCGCCAGCGCCCGGCAGCAGGCCGCGCCGATGCCGGTGGCCCCGCCGGTGACGATGGCCACGGTTTTTTCATTGTCCTGATTCATATTGGTGTCCTTCTGGTTTTAAACCACAGAGCACACAGAGGACACGGAGAGGAATGAGTAATGAAGCCATATCCTCATCAATCCCTGCTTCTCTCTGTGATCTCTGTGCCCTCTGCGGTTTAATGCTTTTCAATCAATCTCTCATGTTTTGGACGCGCCGCCCAGATAGTTCGGGGTCTTATTGGGATATCCCTTATAGGCGATGCCCTTAAAAATGCCGGTTCGGGCCTGTTTGACGGTGGTGATGGGCTCGTCGTCGATAAATACCTGAGCGTCCGCGATCACAATGCTGGAGCCGGCCTGTTTCAACTCCTGAAAGCGCAGAATGTCTATTTCAAAGCGGGCCACCCGGTTATGGGGCCGGATCTGGCCATTGAACGCGACTTCCCCGCATCCCAATGCCCGGCCCGCACCCAGGGCCCCGCACCATACACAGTAAAACCCCATCAGCTGCCAGATGGCGTCCACGGACAGGCAGCCGGGCTGCACGGGGTCTCCGGGGAAATGGCACTGAAAATACCACGCATCCAGCCGGATGTCCTGCTCAGCCACCACCCGGCCCCGGCTGCCCTTTTTTGTAATGGACAGGATGCGGTCCATCATCAGAAAAGGGGGCGCAGGGAGCCTCGCGTCAAAATCCTGGGGCGGGTCTTCGATGAGACGACCATATGAAAACGCCAGTAAACTTTCAAAATCAAAATGGTTTTGCGCTAAAAATTCATGGTATTTCATTATGCGATTCCTTCGCCGCCATCTACGCAGATAAGCGCCCCGTTGATCCAGGCGGATTCGTCCAGGCACATGAGGTAGATGGCATTTGCCACATCCTCAGGGGTGGTGAGGCGGCCAAACGGGTTTCGCAGGATCGCATTCGCCTTGAGATGCCGGTTCCCCGGAATGGCCTGAAGCGCTGCGGTATCGGTCACGCCGGCCTGAATCACGTTGGACCGGATGCCATACGGCGCAAATTCAAGGGCCATCGACCGGGATGCGGATTCCAGGACCGCCTTTGCAGCGGACACTGCCGCATACCCCCGCCAGGCTTTGCGGCCGCCCTCAGAGGTCAGGCTGAGCACCCGGGCATCACCCGCAAACAATTGCCGGTTAAAAATATCCCTCACCCATTCCACTATGTTAAATCCCATGGCGGAAATGGTGCGGGAAAAATCATCCGCCTCCAGAAACCGGTCGTTGTCATAGGCGGGCGGAGCCGCAAGCGGGTGAAGGCAATTCGCATTATCTTCAAACTGTTTCTGTATGATCTGATCCATCTGGTCGGCGGAAACCCCGGCGGCTTCGGCGATGCGGTGCCGGGTCTTTCCGGGCGTTTCGGGCGCCGGATGCGGTGCCAGGAGTTTGAGATTGCCGAACGCCACGCTGTGAAGCGCCATCCGGATCTTGCCGGTTGCGCCCATTTCCGCAGACAGGGCTTCCAGCACCTGGGTTCTGCCGCTGTCCGACAACCCGTCCAGGTTGAAGGAGAGGAATTTTATGCCGGTTTTTTTAAGCTTTTCAAATTCCGGCGTGATGCGCGGCATGGCCCCTCGACGGTCCCGGTGCACAATGCAGAGGTTCATGCCGTGAGCCGCCAGCTTTTGGGCCGATGCCAGGCCGAATCCGCTGGAGCCGCCGATAATCAGTGCCCAAAAATCAGAATGGAATTTCATGTGTTTCATTTCCTATGCAAATATCCGTTTGGCTGCGGAAAAGCTGGTGACAGACTGACAGGTGACACCCATGCTCGTGAAGAAATTCCGCAAGGGCCGGTTGGGGCCGATCTCATATATAGTTGTCGCTTTACCGGCCAACGCCTGCATATTTTCCCGCCACCGCACCGAATGGCTGATCTGGGCCACCAGTCCTTCAATAAGGCCGGCGCTTCCCCCTTCGTGAAATCCGCCGGTGAAATTGGAAGTCACCAGGCGGGCTTTTTCCGAATTCAACCGCTCCGCCACCTTCTGCAATACCTCCCGGAATGTTCCTTTAATGCCTGCCATAAACCGGCTGTGAAAGGGCGCGCTGACATTCAAAGGGACAAATCGGAACGAGGGGTCGCTGCCTGCGGCTGCCTGAAGGCGTTTTTCGACTGTTTCCATCGCATCGCTTCTGCCGCTGATGACCACCTGCTCAGCGGAATTGATGTTGGCCACATCCAGAGGCAGGCCTTCCAGGCTTCTGCAAACCAGATCCGCATCCAGATTTTGGCCGATCACCGCTGCCATGGCGCCCTCACCTGGCGGATTGGCCTGTTGCATGAGCCGGCCCCGTGTTTGGACCGTTTTTAATGCATCGGCAAATGGCAGGGCGTTTGCCGCCACCAGGGCCGTGTATTCCCCTAAGCTGTGCCCCCCGAAATACCGGGGCGAAAATTCATATAAGGATTGAATGCCCCGAAACATGGCGATCTCCGTGGCAAGAATGCACGGCTGGGCATATTCGGTGAGATTAAGGCGCTCATTGTCGCCGAAGCACAGGTCCGCCACATCCCATCCCAGGGCATCCGATGCTTCTTCATACGTTCGGCGGCTGACATCCACCGCCTCAAAAAAATCTTTTCCCATTCCATGCCGCTGGGTTCCCTGACCGGGAAAAACAACGGCGGCCGATGTCTGATTCATGGGCTTCTCCTTATTATGATGTGAACAACCTGTTGAAATTGAAAGAATGAAGATGTGCGATCATCCATCACTGAAGCGGAATATAATCTTTTTAAGCTGGTTTTCAATACAGCATAACGAGGTATCGGTTATCGATGCCAAGCGTATCATCTTCAGCGCATAAACCCGAAAAAAAGAGAAATATCATAGACAGGATAGATTGACGGCAGGCCGATCAGCGCTTCCACCAGGATTTCTGTTGTAAAAAAAGAACATTATGATATATCCCGTATGGTTTGCGCACTATGGATCGGATATTTATCCGAAACCGGCGCATGCTTCGATGAGGCCTTCAGGGAAGATAAAATGAATTAACATGATTTTTCTTTTAAAAAAATGGCCATTCCCCCGGCTCCTGAACCTGCACCCCGCATCCATGATCATATCCAGTTTTGTGGGGCTTATTCTGGCGGGGACAGGGCTCTTAATGTCGCCCGCAGCCACCCGGTCCGGCAATATTTCCCTCATTGACGCGCTGTTCACCTCGACCTCCGCCGTGTGCGTCACCGGACTGACGGTTCTGGACACCGGCAGCTATTTTACGGTTTTCGGGCAACTGATTATTTTGTTTCTGATTCAAGTCGGCGGCCTGGGATTGATGACGGTTTCAGTGATGCTGTTCAGCCTTATCGGCAGAAGCATCCCCTTCAGGCATCGCATGGCCCTTCAGGATGTCTTCGCCCATACGCCCAGGGAAGATATCGTCCAAATGGTTAAAACAATCTTTATTTTTACCGCTGCCGCGGAAATCGCCGGCGCCGTCTGTTTGTTTATCCGCTGGCAGCAGCTTATGCCGGTGGACCAGGCCATGTATCAGGCGGTATTCCATTCCGTGTCGGCATTCTGCAACGCCGGTTTTTCGCTGTTTTCCGATAACCTCATGAAGGCCGGCGGCGACTGGACGGTGAGTGTCACCGTGTGCCTGCTTATCATTCTGGGGGGCATCGGCTTTCCGGTGGTTCACGATATCTACCATCGGGTCAGAACTCGGCGGGTCAGACGATCGAAACTGACGGTGCAGACCAAAACGGTTCTCGTGACGACGGCCGCCTTGATTATTATCGGCGCGGTCTTTTTCTGGCTGTTGGAGATCTCCCACGCCATGGCCGGCCGGCCGGTATCCGAATCCATATTGATTTCGGTTTTTCAGTCCATCACCTGCCGCACCGCCGGGTATAACACCATTGATATCGGCGCCTTACATGACGCTACCCTGATCCTGATGATTTTTCTGATGTTTTTCGGCGCATCCCCCGGCTCCTGCGGCGGCGGGGTTAAAACAACAACGCTGGCGCTCATCGTGTCGTTCACCATCTCCCGTGTGCGAAGAAAAAAACGGGTGAATATGTTTAAAAAAAGTATCCCCGTTGAAACGGTCAGCCGGAGCCTCTCCCTGGTTCTGGTCTGTGCAACCCTGATCGGGATCGTTTTGTTTTTGATTCTGACCGGAAACGCCGTGCAAAGCGATTTCATCGGGGGGGCTGAAGGCCGGTTTCTCGGCTATTTATTTGAAGCGGTGTCGGCTTTCGGCACCGTCGGACTAAGCATGGGGGCAACGCCCACCTTGTCCGTATGGGGAAAGTCCTGGATTATATTATTGATGCTGGTGGGACGCGTCGGCATATTGACCTTTTCATATATCGTCGTGGGCGGCGGCGGGGCATCCGAAGGCATTGAATATGCCGAGGAAAATATCATGATCGGTTAGGAGGTTTGTTTGTGAAAAAATTTGCGGTCATCGGTCTTGGAAATTTCGGGTTCCATGTGGCCAAAGCATTATATGAAGACGGCAATGAAGTCATCGCCATTGATACGGAGAAAAGCCGGGTCCAGGCCATTGACGAGTTTGCGACGGAAGCCATTGTGATGGATTCTACGGATAAGGAGGCGCTGAAATCTTTAGGCCTGGAAACAATGGATGCGGTGATCGTGTCCACCGGCACCAAAATCAGCACCAGTGTCCTGATCTGCCTGCATCTTCAGGAAATGAAAGTCCGCAAAATTCTGGCCAAAGCCTTAGACGATGATCACGCCAAAATTTTAAAGAAAGTGGGGGCCACGGAAATTATCCATCCGGAACGGGACATGGCCAAACGGGTGGCGCGAAGTTTGTCCACCCCCAATATTCTGGACTACATTCCCCTGGCCGACGAGTTCGATCTGGTGCAGGTGGGGCCCCCCAGGGAATTTATCGGCAAAAGCATCAAAGACCTGAATCTGCGCGCCAAATACAACGTGCACATCATCGCCATCAAGGAGCTGGTGCCGGAGAATTTTATTCTGGTGCCCCCGCCCACGTTTGTGGTCAAGGACTCTGATATCCTGATCATGCTGGGAAAAACGGAAAACATCAAGAAAATGAAGGCGTTGGCTGTTGGATGAGAAGCTTGAACATCCGGGTTCCAGAGCGTCGGGCCGGGACGGTAATGCCCCACACAGCTCAACCCCTGACGATATCGTCATCGAACCCCGCCGGCCGGAGTTTGATTTTTCAGGTGTCGGTAAATACTGGCTGCGGGATCCGTTCACCTCTCATTTTATGAATGCCCTTTCCATCGTGGTGCCCCATTCGGAACGCACGGTGATCGAGATTGTAAGAAAATACGCGGATTCCATCTCGGACCCGAAGCTCTTACAGGACATGGACGCCCTGATCCGGCAGGAAGGCCGGCACACGCTGATGCATGTGAGATGTAATAATATGCTGAAAAAATGCGGGTATCCGGCCATTCGGCTGTTTGAACGGTTTCAGAAATTTTTCGTCGACATGCTGCGGAGAATTTCACCACCTGCCTGGGAGCTTGCCATGCCGGCGGCGTTTGAGCACTTTACGTCCGCCATCAGCCGGGATTTTGCTGTCAACCGGACATTCTGGACGGGCGATCGGTCCAATGCCGCAATTGACTTCACCAACTGGCATGCCTTCGAGGAACTGGAGCATCAGGCCGTGTGCTTTGATGTTTTTTCCGCCCTGGAAAAACGGACCTGGCTGTTGACCCTGTCGCTGCTTTTTGTATGGATGCCGGCCACGCTGGTGTCGGTCTATGGAATCCAGCTCTATTTTCTCTTAAAAGACGGGATACTGCTGAAACGGAAAAACTGGGAACCGTACCTGAAGTTTATTTTTCAATCACTTCCCATGCTCACAAGGGGCGCACTCAAATACGTGAATAGGGGGTTTCGGCCCTGGAGCCCGAAAGACGTTGATATTTACCGGGCCCAGAAACGCCGGGTTCAAAATACTCAGAAGCTCAGAAATCAATGATCCATTTCCGCAATGGTCCGGTTGATGAAGGCGACGGATTCCTCCACCAGTGCATAATCAGGCAGATTCCCGTCATCCGGAAGGTCTTCCGGCGCCGGTTCGTCGTCTTCAAACAGCAATATGCCGACTTCCGTTTCGTCTATGATTTCAGAGGGCAGAATTTAAGGAACCGAGGTTTCATTTTCAGGGTAGTCAGGGGCTCATTGGTCATATGTCGCTCCTTTTCATTCATGATCTTATTGATAATCAATTAACAGCTTATATTCAGGAATATCTTCCGGCATCCATCGGTCTTCATCATTCCCCTTTTCAATAGCTTCAAGAAGACGATCCGGCTTGCCTGCCCAAAATCCCATCTTTTTGTTGATTTCAAATGCATTGTCCAAATCGTTCATGGCCTCAGCGTGTTTGCCCAATTCATGTAGCGATGCCGCCCGGATAAGCAAATAGCTCCGATCCACGAAGTCCTCTTTATTAACGCATTTTTCCCATGCATCGCATATGGATATGGCAAGATCATATTTTCTGTTAATATATGCGAAGACGGATGCTTCCCAGAAATAGTCATTTTGCCCTGGAGAAATCGGCTGTTGGCATCCCTCTTTAAGCGCATCATATGCTTCATCTGTCCTTCCGATGCTTTGGTAAAAATTTGCCAGAAAATAATATTGAGAAAATCCATGGGCCGATTCCACTTCTTTTATGAGTTCTTTTTCCCATTTTCCGTCTGACTTCAAATGGGCTTCAATGAAAGGCAATATCTGTATTTCCCACCACGGCTGCAGTTTCAAATTGTGCATACTGATGGCAGCGGTTAAAGCGTCTCCCCACCTTTCTTCTTTAATTAAAAACGAGATCAGCCCTTGATGATGGATAGGTTCTTTTGGGTATTGTTGAATTCGTTTAAAAAAAACTTCTTTTACATGACCAACTCGATCACCTGTGTTTACTATTTCCCGATACGGGATGTTTTGATTAATTACCACATCCTTGCAACAGTCTTGACCATAAGCATTCCAACCTGATGGTTCACTGAGAACAGGGCCTTTGCACGTATTTGTGTATGAAGTAAATTTCACTCCGGCAGAAAATATTTTGTACCAATATGACAGCCTCCAACCGTATATCTGTCCGTATTGATCTCTATTATAAACCCATCCCTTGGCTTTCAATCCTCTTTCCCCAATCTCTTCCAATTTCATCGGGAATAAACCATTTTTGTACCGAAACATGTAGATATCATTAATAATAAGTTGCCCTTCTGATGCGATTTCACGGTATTTCAACATCCTGTAATCCGGATTTGAGAGATAAAACAAGAAATAATAACTATACGCAAAAACGATAATCAGAATACAAAAGAGGAAAATGAATAATCTTTTCCGTATCCTTTTTATATAAAGCCAGAAGCCTTTCCATTGATTCGGCGAAAGAATTAAAAAGTAATCATCGGCATTCCGGATTTTCCTGGTCAGATAAAACGCCACACCATACTGCCAAACGATAAACCCGAAAAGATTGCCACAAAAAGAGAGAAGGAACAGGAGCCCGCCCAATCCGCTCAATCCGACAAGTTTCAATAAATCTTTTCCCGCTATTTCCCATGGCCCGATCAACCGACACCCCGCAACTATTGTTAATGCGCCAATAATTCCGGCTGATATGGTAGTATGGGTAAAAAAGAATGAGAAATAAGCAACCCACCACGCGGAAAAGCTTAATAAAATTAATCCGATGGCGCGAAAAATGGCAAATCGGTTGAATGGAATGTGAGGGACAAGAACAATAACTCCGAAAAAAAAGGCGGGGAACCAGAATCCATACTCTGAAAATGGAATCCAATCGAAGGTAAACGTATCTCTCGAAATTGTAAACCCCACCCAGGAAATGAATGCTGAAATTAAAGATAACCACAAAATCTTCAATGATGATAATCCTCAATTAACGAATGACGTTGCAAGGCTCACTGGCTCTTTTCCACGACAACCTTTGCGGAATTCAGGAGACACCATGCCGATTTACCCTTGAAAATACGCACTCATCGAACTAATTCATCTGAATCCGCTGAATTAATTTCCTGTTTAAGAAATCATCGGGCGCGATATCAGAGCACAGTTAGGGTCGGATCTTTAATCATGACAATTCGTTTGTCGTCTTTTCATCATAACGTTCGACCAGCTGTGTCCGAGCAAAACAACGCCGACAATACCTCTCTGCGGCAAGGAGCGTCCCTGACGATTCCAATCTCCCTTATAGAAAAAAGTCGATAAACCAGGCAGGCATCCCCGGAATTTACCTCATTGCCAACCAGCTTATTTCTTTCTCAAATGCCCCCATTTGATCAAATCCTTAATGGTTTTAAGGATGCTTTGCTTTGCGGGAATGAATTTCATTTTCAGCTCCCGGCGGATCTTTGAATTGTCAAACCGCACGGTTTTTCCGATGCGGGATCGCAGGCAGGAATCGGTGCCTCCGGGCATAGGAAGCGATTTTCACCATGATCGTGCCGAAAGCATTGGCCATGTTTATTTTTGGAAGTTTTCGGAAGCACCGTCAAGAGCGGTAAATCGTCGGAATTGCTCCGGACTTGAAAGTTTCTGGACGGTTGCCTTGACATCCTTTTTTTCAGAAGCTCACGCACCACGTGAGACCCGATGAACCCGTTCCCGCCGGCAACGCACACAGGTTTTTGGGTGACCATTTTCCATTCCTTTGAAAAAAATATGGGTGTTGGCTACTTTCAAACAAGTTCAATGGGTTATTTAATGTGACTGAATCGCTGTGTTATTCCTTGATTTTTAACGGAATTCATCATCCTTTCTTCAATAATTCCAGCCGAAGAAACCGAAAGCCAGCACGTTCATGACAATGGGCACGGAATAGAAAAAGGCGACAAGGCCGATCTTTGCCTTTATGGTCTTTCGGGTGATCACCCAGATGGTTGCGCAGAAAAAGTGGAAATACCCGATGAGGAAAATCAGGGGGATGCCCTTTACGGACCGGAACCAGAAGGAGTACTCCCAGACCAGATGGCCCCCCTTGTTCAGCAGGCACTCCACAAAAACGCAGAAGACCGAATAGCCGATAGCCCAGAACCACATCTCCGGAAGCCCCAGAATATTCACTTTTTTGTTCTCGGTCAGCGTGTGGTAGAAAATGATGCCGACGATGGAGAACATGAACATGATTTCGATGTTCCAGCCCACCATGGTGCGCAGCGCCGTGTCGCCCGGTGTGGTCCAGAAAGCGGAGCGCTGGGTGAAATGCAGCACCCACCCGTTCCAGGTTTCGTTGAAAAAATCCACCCCGAAGACGGTCAGCCCGGCAAAGACCGCGTTCCAATTGCCGGATTCCTTGGCGAGCTTCATCTCTTTGACGTAGATATAGATCACGATAGCCAAAAGCGGGATGACGTACCACTTAATCATGGTCAGGTCCCTGAGTCCGTTGAGTGCCTGCAACGTTGCTTCGGTCATGGATAATCCTCCTTTTTTAAGTTTTATATTTTTGCCGTATCAAATGGTTATGTCGGCGGTACCGGCGGTGTCGCGCATATCCCCCGCAGGACGATCTTCATCGCTTCTTCGTACATGCGGGCGGCGGAAACGCCCTCGGACTTCACATACCGTTTGATGAGGAACATGATGTAGATGGAAAAGAACAGTTCCGCGGTATGGTCCACATCCACCTTCAGAAACCGGCCCTCATGGATTCCCTGTTCAAGAATGTTCCGGATCAGTTGCATGGCGCCCAGATTAATCTCGTAGAAACGGTCCTCCCGGGGCGTCAGGCTGAAGATGGTCGGGTCCATCATCAGGATGTTGCGCAGGTCTTCTTGTTCCACAAGGTATTCAAAGGACAGGCTCGCCATGATGGAGAATTTTTCCACCACATCGTCGACCTTGGCCACCGCCTCCCCCACGGTATCTCGCCATTGCTGCAAGGCGCTGCTTACGGTTTTTTCGTAGAGGTCCCGTTTGCTGGACACATAGAAATAAACGTTTCCCTTGGACATGCCGGCCAGAGCGGCCACATCATCCACCGTGGTTTTCTGGTACCCGAAGCGCGCAAACAGTTTCAGGGCCGCCTGAAAGATCTCATTTTTTTTCTTGTCCTTGTCCATGGGAGTCCTAAATTAATTGACCAATTGATTCAATTAGTCAATTAAACAGAAAGTCTCCTCCTGTCAACCAAAAATCTGATTCAGGGTTTATTAAAAACCACTTTAATCTATGGGGCCATCCATGATAGATTCCATTACGGGGAAAAGACGACCGCATCATATCCGTTTTTCAATCGGATACTTCCTTTGGCGGCTTTATACACCCTTTCATGAAAGCCAGCTTGAGATATATGAAAACCTTCAGCCTGCGAAAACGCCTGTTGATCCCGATGATGCTCTCTTTAGTCATCCTTCTCGGATCTTTAATATTTCTTGCGTACCGTATTCAACAAAACAACATCCTTGACGATGTGAACAAGCGCTTTGATTCCGTTCAATCTTCTTTTTATACACGGTTGAATGATGAAACTATCCAGATAAGCTCCGCTCTTACGACCCTGCTTTATAACGCTCAGGTGAAAGCCGATTTTATCAATAATGACCGGGACGCACTGCTTAAAACCACCGCTCCGTTATTCGCGTCATTAAAAAATTACGGTATTACCCATCTTTATTTTACGGGCCCTGACCGCGTGAATTTTCTGCGAGTCCATCAGCCGGACAGATATGGGGATCTCATTAATCGGTTTACCACAATGAATGCGGAAAAAACGAACCGTCTTTCAACGGGCCTCGAACTGGGACCTTTGGGCACACTGACCATGCGTGTTGTTGTTCCCTGGTATGACGGGGACCGGTTGATCGGGTATGTGGAAATGGGAAAAGAAATTGACCATATTATCCGTAAAATAAAAGAGATACACACTGTTGACCTCTATGTCCTTATTGAGAAAGAATATCTTGACAAAAATGGGTGGGAGTCCGGTATGCGCATGCTCAAGCGGGATAACGAGTGGAACCGTTTCCCGACGACTGTGTTGATGGACAGCACCACAAAAACCGTTCCAAAGGATCTTGAATATTACTTTGATGAAATACGTCACGTCAGCGGGGCTACAAATGTTCCGATTTCCATGAACGGACGTCAGTATCAGGTCAAATTCCTCCACATTACGGATGCCGACAACAGAGGGGCCGGTGATTTGGTGGTCCTGATGGATGTGACCCGGCTGATTGAGGGATTCCGTCTTTCAATCTTCTATATTTCGGCCATCTGCATTTTGATTTTCGGAGCATTGTTTTTTTTCTTCTATGTTTATGTCGGCCGGACGGACCGTCAATTGACCCTCATCCAGAATCAGATTCTGGCCCTGGAACGCGACCGGTCGAAATTTATCTTGGCGAACATGCCCGCGCATATTTCACTGCTGGATGAAAACAGGTGTTTTATCCAGTGGAATCTTCACTCCGAAAATCTTTTCGGATACAAGGAAAATGAAGTGGTCCACAAACTCGGTCCCAGGGATGTGACGGCAAACCCGGACGAGGCCGACGTCCTGTTGGCCGGCGCGATGCACAAGGGCTTCGCGGAGATGGAAATACAGGGACGCCGCAAAAACGGCGGTTTGTTCTGGATGAAATACCGGTTTGTCAAGATGCTTGAAAAGGACGGTTCCAATTGCTTGTTAAGCATTGCCGAAGACATTACCGAGCGCCGGGAATCGGAAATGAAACTCCGGGAAAGCGAATCCCGGTACCGGGGCCTTGTGGAGACGTCAACGGATGCAATCGTATCCGCCTCCCAGGACTCGAAAATCTTTCAGTGGAACAAAGCAGCCGAAACGATTTTCGGATATTCTCAAGATGAAGCCATCGGCCGGCCCCTGGATATGCTTGTTCCGGAAAAATACCGGGAAAAGCATGCCCAGGGCTTCAGTGCGTTTCTTGCGCACGGACAGCCAAAGCTCATCGGCCGGACAATTGAGCTTGAAGCAAGACGGAAAGACGGGGCAGAATTTCCCGTGGAACTGTCTCTGTCGGCCCTGAAAAAGGACAACACCTGGTTTTTCACCGGAATTATCAGAGATATTTCACGCCGGAAAACCGATGAAGAGGAAAAAGCCCGGCTCCAGTCCCAACTGATTCACTCCAAGAGGCTGGAATCGCTCGGAACCCTTGCCGGCGGGATCGCGCATGATTTTAACAATCTCCTTTCAATCATCATCGGATATGCGGAGCTTGCCGGTGAAATCATGCAAGATAATGACGATGCGAAAAGAAACATTGAAGAGGTGTTGAAAGCCGGCTTGCGGGCAAGAGATATCGTCAAGCAGATCCTGTCTTTCAGCCGCAAGCAGACGCAAGAACGGAAACCCGTTTTGCTGAGCGAGATCGTAAAAGAGGCATTGATCCAGATCCGCGCAACGTTTCCCTCATCCATTGAAATACGCCTGCATATTCAAGATGAACGCGGCAAAATCGAAGCCGACGCAAGTCAGATTCACCGGGTCGTCATGAACCTCCTGGTGAACGCCAAAGACGCCATGCCGGGAACAGGGGGAGAACTTAAAATAAGCATTACGCCAAAGCAGGTTGATCCGGCGGAAGCGGCAACATATGCGGAAAATTTTTCTCCGGGGCCATATATTCAGTTAACCGTGAGAGACACCGGGCATGGCATGGATACTGCGACAACCGAGAGAATTTTCGAACCGTATTTTACGACAAAAGCACCGGAGCATGGGACCGGCCTGGGGCTGTCTGTGGTTTACGGCATTGTCAAAAGCCATGGCGGAACGATTACGATAAACAGCGATTTAAATATTGGAACGACATTTACCGTCCTTCTCCCGGTTACGGCAGATTTTTGATGCGGTTTTGCTGGTCCGCCACCTTGTCACGCCATTCCTGGTCGGAAAGATACATGCCGGCAAGCCGGTTAAATTCCAGGGCCTGGCGTTTGTTTTTTTTCATCACCCAGGCTTCGGCCATATAATAATAGGTTTTTCCGTTTCCCGGATACACCGAAAGGGCGCGTTCGAGAACATTAAGGGCCTGATCGGGCTTCCCGTCATCTATATAATTTTTTCCCTGTTCCACCAGATTCGCGGTTGCCAGCATGCGTGCATCCGGTATCGGTTCGGGCGGCGGGAGCTCTTTGGATGGTTGCATTTCCTCGGGCGGCAGAACCGTTTTTGGCGGCGGGGCTTTCGGTGAAACCGGACGCACGCTTTCCTGTTTTTTCTGTGGCAGCCGCGTCCTTTCGGGATAGGTTTCCGTCGCCGATCTCTTCATGCTGCATCCGGAAGCAAGTATGGTGATGGCGACCCATAATATTAAAATCGTCAGTTGTTTCGGTTTATTCCACAAGCTTTTCAATCCTCCTGAACCATTGTTCCAAGATCGGCCGGGATTCATGAAGGGTGCATTCCTTCCGCGGCGCGTTTTCCGTTAAAAAATACTCTTTAATCGTATCCGGGCATTCCGGCCGGGCCAGCATGCCGCTGCCCCGGCAAATTTCTTTCTGCGCGACTCCCGGCGGGACCATGAACCATCTCTCCGAAACATACTGTGGAATGGAGCGGATCAGGTCCGCCCAGACAGGGAGGGCCGCGCTGCCGCCGGACGCGTAAATCGGATCACCGTTATCAAACCCCACCCAGATGAGGGCCAGAATATCCGGGGTGTAACCCACAAACCACGCGTCCCGGAAATCATTCGTGGTTCCGGTTTTTGCGGCCACCGGGAACCAGATCCCTCTGCTGCGCAGGGATTTCGCCGTGCCCCCCTCCACCACGCTGCGGAGGAGATCCGTCACCAGAAACGCCTTTTCCGGAGAAATGGCCCGCTCGATGTTCATGTGGTGCTGTTCCAGAAGCTTTCCTTCTTCATCCATGGTTTCTTTGAGGGAGAGGGGGTAGGGCAGCACGCCGTCCGCGGCAAACGCGCAGTAGGCCCGGGCGATTTCAAGAGGGATCATTTCAAAGGGACCGAGGGCCAGAGAAGGATACGGCTGAAGCGGCGTCGTAAATCCAAACGGATGGATGACATCCAGAATATGGTCCAGCCCGGTCCGCATGGCCAGGTCCACCATGGCCCGGTTGTAAGAGTGCTGCATGGCGGTGCGCAGGCTCACGTCAAGTTCCCTGACGGGCTCGAAATTTTGCGGCTGCCAATTTTTATTGTCATACCTGTAGGTTTTGGGAGCGTTTGATAACCTCGTCATCGGCGTGAACTTATCCAGGGCCGCCAATGCCACGAATGGCTTGAACAGGCTTCCCGGCTGGCGCTTTGCCTTTGCGGCCCGGTTGAACTGGCTCTCCGTGTAATTCCTGCCGCCCACCATGGCCAGAATATGGCCGGTTTTCGGCTGCATGACCACCACCGCCCCCTGCAGTTTGCGGGCCGGATCTTTGCGGCGCAGCTTGGGGTTTGCATTCTCAAGCGCGGTCAGCCCGTTTTCCAGGGCCTCCTCAGCGGCAATCTGAACCTGAGTGTCCAGTGTGGTATAAATGGAAAGCCCTAAGCTCGAAAGATCGCCGGCCGAATACAGCGTGGTGAGCTGGTCGGACAGGTAATCCACGAAATAAGGCGCTTTTTTGCCCGATACCCGGAATCCGGAGGTTTTTACCGGCTGGGCTTGATATTTCCTGAGCTCCGCGGCTGAAATCCATTTATTGTCGTACATGGCTTTCAGCACCCCGTTTCTCCGAATTCGGCACCGTTCCTTGTCAACATAGGGAGAATACCGATTCGGGCCTTTGATCAGACCCGCAAGGGTCGAAGATTCCGGCGGCGTCAGCTCGTTCACCGGCTTGCCGAAATAAAAGGAAGCGGCTTCTCCCACGCCGTTGATGGAAACGGACCCTTTCTGGCCGAAATAAATTTCATTAAGATAAATCTCGATAATTTCTTCTTTCTCAAACCTGGCTTCCAGCAACAGGGCGATGAGGAGTTCCTTGAATTTCCGGGTCAGGGTCCTTTCCGGGGTCAGAAAATAATTTTTGGCAAGCTGCTGGGTCAGGGTGGATCCGCCCTGAAGAAAGCCGCCGTGACGTAGATTGACCCACACTGCACGCAGCAACCCCCTGGGGTCCACGCCGTGATGCGTGAAAAACCGGTTGTCTTCCGCCGCCAGCACCGCGTGCACCAGATGTTGCGGAACATCATGAATGGAAACGAGCTGGCGCTTTTCCCGCTGAGGTCCGAAAAAAAACATGATATTTTCCGGTTCCAGCTCCAGCAGCGGTAAGTTCTCTTTTGTATCCATCCGGCTGATGTTACGGATACTTTTATTATCATATAGAATGGTTACCGGAAACCCTTCCCGGTGTTGCTGCGGGGTTTTCATGTCGTTTAAAAAAAGCGTAACGCGGTTTTCCTCTAGCTGCATTTCCCCCTTTGCCTTCGGGGTGTGATCCACGCTTCGATAGTCGAGCCGGCTGAGTTTATCCAGAAAAAGGGGCTTGTTGATCCGTTCCCCCGGATACAGGAGGGTGATGTCCGAATAAACCGTGGAGGGAATGCTCCATCTCCGGGAGGCAAAACGGTCTTCGATGCCGATAAACAGATAAAACGTGTAAATTGCAATGAAAACAGAGGCAACAATGCCGATTGCCAGGGCGAGTTTAAAGATCCGCCACGGCCATTTCTTTGGGACCGGTTTCTTTGATTTTTTTGCGGGCTTTTTTTTCATTATTGGTAATAAACGGCTTTCGATTTGTCCGGAATGTATTTGTTTATGACGCTGATTTACGATTGAGCGTAACGATTTTCAGATGTATCATGCCTATACTGTTTTTCCGTTTGTTTGACAAGTCACTGTTTTTGGGGAATTGATAAAGGAAAAGAAATGTTTCAATCCATCACTTCCGGGGTTTTCCAGGTGGGCGGGGCGGAGTATACGAGCCCTGAAGATGCCGCTGTTTACCTGATCCACTTCAATGGCGAGTCCGCGCTGGTGGATGCCGGATGCGGGCGCAGCCTGAACCGTCTGTTTAAAAACATCGATGAATGCGGGGTGGATGCGCAAACCATTGCGTATCTTCTGATCACCCACTGCCATTATGACCATACCGGGGGTGCTGCGGCGATCCGGGAAAAATTCCACTGCAAAACCGTTGCCCATGAACTGGATGCAGGGTATCTGGAAGCAGGCGATTCGGCCGTGACTGCCGCGGATTGGTACGGGTCGAAAATAACGCCGGTTGCCATTGACCTGAAATTGTCAGAGCCGCAGACGGACATTCTGGTGGGCGGGAAAACCGTCTCCGCCTTTCACATGCCGGGCCATTCACCGGGCTCGGTGGTGTTTTTGACGGAATCCGACGGTAAAAAGGTGCTTTTCGGGCAGGATGTTCACGGGCCGCTCGCGCCGGTTCTGAAATCAAACCGGAAGGATTACCTCAATTCCTTAAGCAAGCTCATCGCCCTGGATGCGGACATTCTCTGCGAAGGGCATTTCGGGGTATATACGGGAAAGGAAACCATACGGAAATTTATCCGGTCTTTCATGTAAAAAACATAATATCGGAGGAAAGCGATGGCCATTCCCACAACACGGACAAAAACAAAAGCGGAAATCCGGATTGATGCGGAAAAATGCACCGGTTGCGGCTTATGTGTATCCGTCTGTAAGGATTTTGGCATTCGTATTGAGGACAATAAAGCCAGGATTTCGGATCATTCCTTTTTCGGCTGCATCGGCTGCGGGCACTGCATGGCCATCTGTCCCGCGGGTGCCGTCACCATTCATGGACGGATCTTGTCGCCCGATGACCTTTTTGATCTGCCGGAAATAGATAAAACAGCCACATACGACCAGCTCCATGCCCTCATGCAGCGGCGGCGAAGCATCCGGGAATTCAAGGACAAACCGGTTGAGCCGGATGTTATTGAAAAGATACTGGAAACCGCCCGGACATCGCCGATGGGGTTGCCGCCCTCGGATGTTCACGTCCTGGTTTTAGGCAGCAAAGAAAAGGTCCGCACCTTTGCCCGGGATTTTTGCGTTTACCTGGAAACCATGAAATGGCTGGTGTCCGGCTGGTTTCTTTTTCTGATGCGGCCGTTCTGGGGAAAAGCCAATGACGAATTGTTCAGGGGCTTTATCAAGCCGCTGGTCTCAATATACACGGAATCCATGCGAAAAGGCGTCAATCTCGTAAATTATGACGCGCCGCTGGCCATGTATTTTTATGGTTCACCCTATGCCGACCCGGCGGATCCCATCGTGGCGGCCACTTACGCCATGATGGCCGGTGAGTCGCTTGGTCTGGGAACATGCATGCTCGGCGGGGTTCATCCTTTTATCCAGTCCGGGAAAAAGGCAAAAGAATTTCGAAAAAAACAAGGGATCAGACACGCCAGCCGGGAGGGGGTGTTTGTGATTTTCGGTTATCCCGATGTATCGTATCATAAAGGGATAAAACGGACCTTTGCGTCAATTGATTTGAAATAACTCCGGCCGCACCGCCGCCGTAGCTTTGCGGGGGATGGGTAGTATCGTTTCAATTTCCGCCAGCGGCAATACCGGCAAGAAGCTAACTGCGGGTGTAAGCATCAGATGCCCAATTTTTTGAACATATCGTCAGTGTCGCTGCAAATGATCAGGTCACGCCCGGCATCCGTATCGGAAAACGTCTTGAGTGTGATTTTATTTGGGATGACGACATCAAAAGGCAGCCCTTGTTTTAATTCAACCTGCTTATAAAATAGGGTTATGGCCTGGGTTGTGGTTAACCCAAGTCGCTGAAATATGTGCTCGGCTTTGTCCTTTAAATCGGGTTCAATTCGAGCTCTGATTGAGGATGTTTTGCCCATGGTTTACCTCCATTTGAGTTTTTATAACTGTATCTCGAATGGGGTACATTGTCAAGAATTGCATTAAATTGCCCACGTAAGGGTAACCAGCGGACCTTTGCGTCAATTGATATGAAATAACACCAGTCGCACCGCCGCCGTAGCTTTGATAGAATTGGGGTGTAGAATTGGGGTAGGGCCAATTTAACGTGTTGTATTATTAATGCTTCATCCCCAAACATAGGTATTTTCAACCCCTATTTCGCTCTTTTTGGCCCCAAAATGATCGATATAGGATAGGGACTTTGCGCTTCTCGAAGCTGATATGAGTCTTCCGCCTCAATGCTCTTTCGCCCTACAGCCATTGCGCCCATCGAAGATTTTACATTTTCAATAAATAGTTCGCTGCCTACGGCGATGCTCCTGGTCCATTTATCATCACGAAAATTATCGCCATTTTTCAGACTGGAGCCATCTTTGACGGTCTCTTGCAAACTTGAGCAAAAACTCTCGCTTATGGCATCGGTGGGTGATGTGCCACATCTGACCCGATATGTAATGCCGTTTTGCTCTCGCCATGATTATAATGCTGTTTTTGACCCCCAAAAATCCATTATAGCACCAATATGAGGAATGGATTTGGGTTTATGTTATATGTTTCTAATTAGTTAACTTGGCCCGACCTCGGTACCTTTTCTAAATCGTTCCCGTTCCTTATACACTCCTTGTCAGCCTGTTGATCATGAAGCACCAGACCGCGCACGCAACTAAAACCACGGCAACAACTAACGAAATGATGTTTAAAGGTTCTCTATGAGAGTATATAACTGCCATGATTGCCGCAACTATCCCTGTTATAAGAAGCACTCGCCTAAGACGATGCAAGCCCTCCCATCCAAAAAAAAGAGAAAGCCCGAGCATGAGCACACTAAGCGCGATGAGACGTTCTCCATACGCTACAAAATGTTCACTGACCTTGACAAGACCAGCGAATGACCTCATTGATAGGCCCTGCCCAATAAAGTCCACACCTCTCATGAATAGGGAATATGCGCTTCCTTCAATCACACCCAAACCCCCTGCAACAATCGGCCCAAAACCCCTACTACTTGCCGCCCAGACAAAGCCCACCAAACCCAACAGGGTAGAGAGCACGATGATCTCATCGAAGCTTAAAGATACAAAGCCAGCATTTTTTATGCGCCCCGGAAGGAAATCGACATCGAGTCCCAGACGGGCCGCATTATCAGCTATCTCATCAACGGCGATGTAAAGAACGCATCCCCCAACCAGTAAGCAACCACGCAACCAAATACTCAAAGAAACCTTCTTATTAGCCATCGTAGTATCTCCCCTCAGCTTGATATGATGGTCACGTCACATGAGTCGTCCTCATCTTTTTCTCTCGCATTTTAGTACTTCTTTTCTCGTTAATAGCCTAACCCTTTTACAAAAAGTAGCCTCTCCTCTTTTCCCTTCCGAGTAAAAAAATGGAATAATCTGTCAAGGGTTACTTACCATAGCAGTAGCAAACCATTGTGCGGTATCTTTGCTATTGTTGATTTCCAAAAAAAATGTAACTGATTTTTCTGATTATTTTGACTGTGACAGTTATTTTCCGGATTATTTAAACTGGATTCGCTGCGCTCAATCATTTTATTGGGTTTTTTAAGGCATAGG
>JBAQUK010000238.1:0-9080 GCA_049297455.1 Desulfosalsimonadaceae bacterium
CCTGTAGATTTCTTGGCGTCTTTGCCGGCACCTGCTCACAGGTTTCTGAAATCCGCAGCAGTTCTTCCTTGCGCTTTGGGTCGGACTCAAAATTTTCAGCAATAATCCGGGCCAGACGCGCGTAGCGTTCAGAATGTTTGATACACGCTTCAAGAACGATCTGCATGGCTTCCCAGTTAAGCATCTTGTCATATAAAGGCAGAAGGTCCGGACCCGGGTTGCCGGATGTTTTCTTTTCCGCCGCATCCATGTGACCGTCGATTTCATTGATAATATCTTCAAATCCCCGTTTACCGGTCAGAATATATTCATAATCCTTGCCGGCATATCCGTAGGCCGACGAAGGCGTTCCCCAGCCGATAACACCGCTCATGAATTTGACCAGGTCTTCCGGATCAAGGACCCTGCCCAATCTATCAATCGATGTTTTTCCGCCCCAGTAGTCGGTCAGCTCGGCAATGGTTTTAAGAGATTCTTCTTGCGGTTCAGGGATAACACCTGCCTCGTTGTATACTTCCTCATTAACCATACTGGCACCCTCAACACACCATTGCAAAGAATTTGGCAACCCTCCTGCATACCCCACAAGCTGTGCATGATCGGTGATAAAAATCGTTTTATTTTCAAGTACATTGGCCAGTGCTTTCGCCTTCCTCAACATCTGGGGATCACGGTCGTTCTCTTTCCAGGCTTCGGTAAAAAGAAGTGGACGTTCAATGTCAATTTTAATCCCCGGATTGTAAGCGCCGCCGATGGCTCCTTTCTTCCATACGGCTTTTCTTAAATAATCTAGTCGTTTTGATCTTGATTTTTCAGCTACCCACCACCATTCCTGGTCTTTTGCATGCTGTTTTAGTTCCTCTGATTGTTTTGCCGCTGCAGTTGACATTTTTATTTCCTCCTGAAATATTATTTTTTCTTGAATTGATCGCATTTTGATGCGTCAGTCGCATCCTCGACAGGTTTTGCTTTGTAATAAGCCTGCCTTGGATCAACTACTCGTTGAACACAATCACCGGTTGAAGGATCGTCTTCAAGCGGAAAAAAACTAGCGCATTCATTGCATGTTGTCATTTGTCTTCACCTCCCTTCGATTAATCATTGAAATCTTATTTTGTTTTTTATAATCACCCTCGCTTGCCTAAGCCGTGTAATAGATATACAAACAGACTATGAATTTCGTTACTGCGGACACCGGTACTGTTAATTCTCATCTTCAAAACCTGAACCGCCGATTGTTACCTTCCGAGCACTCGACTCATATAAATCTTTCAGATAATCGATGTCTGCCGGATCAATCGCCTGCAGTTCACCCATTGGCCAAGCTCTTCCGAGCCAATTATATTTATCCTCACACCAGTTGTGAAAAGGAATCAGATCGATTCGATCCATCGGTCGCGACAGCGTTGAGAGAAAAGCCGCGACTTTTCGGTGATATTCACTGGAATCAGTGTATCCTGGAATCACCAATATCCGTAGCCAGATCTCAGAACCTTTGTCGACAAGCCTAGACAAATTTTGCAAAATCAATTCATTCGGCACCCCGGTCAGCTTTTTATGAACCGTTGAATCTATGTGCTTCAGATCTAAAAGGATGATATCGGATTTGTTAACGAGCAATTCAAGATGTTCCCACGGGCAAAACCCAGTAGTGTCCAAACAGATATGAATTCCTCTTTTTTTTGCGGCAGTTAACAGTTTGTCCGAAAACGCAACATGGGCAACCGGGTCGCCACCGCTTAAAGTCATACCGCCACCTGAATTTTTATAAAAAAGATCATCTCTTTCCACTTCATCCAGAATTTGCTCGATGGTCATCGGTGTTCCGACAATCTCCAGCGCCCCGTAAATACAGGCATCAACACATTTCATGCAATTATCACAACGTTCTTTAATTATTTTATAATATGAACTCCCTTCCCTATTCGATTCTTCCGGTGAAACAGGAGGATTTATCGCTTCGTTGGGACAGGCGTCAAAACAGGCGCCGCATTGTACACAGAGCCTTTTTTTCCAATAAAGCTCTTTAGCGTATGACTGTGTTTCAGGATTATGACACCACAGACAGTTCAGGCTGCATCCTTTAAGAAAAACATTGGTTCTAAAGCCCGGGCCGTCATTTACGGAAAAGCGTTGAATCTGGGTGGTCAACGTTTCATTACTCATTTTTATTCTCCAGACAATTATTGCGAAATAAAACGGCTGCAAAAACTATTTATGGTAAACAGCTATTTATCACATAAACGATGTTTCGACATACACTAACGATTTCACCGATAATATTTTCAAATAACGTGCCAAACTCATTAAAATAAAATTTTGCTGGGAATAATAAAAAAAGGGGGGGGCTTCCCTGTGCTATCTAAAAGGAACTGAGGAAGATATTTACCGCATAGTGATTGGCCGAAAAAAATTTTGAAACAAACAGAGCGGGTCGAGCAAAATAAAAAAATCGGTCAAACTGGCATTTTTTTATACAATCATGTCCGAAACAATGACTTAACAAAGCGATTTCAAACCATCATGTGAAAATAAGGTCCTGAAGAAGGCAGGACCTTATTTTCACAACAAAAGAACAATACCGCGAAACGAGGCTATCGAAGCAGAGAGCATTTACAACGGCATATTCCCATGCCGTTTCCCATACCTATTTCTTCTTTTATCAGGCATGATTTTAAGAGCACGAATTAAATAACCCCTTGTTTCGGCCGGTGTGATAACATCCTGAATATTTAAATTGGATGAAATATCGTAAATGGGATTTGCATAAGTTTCCCGATATTCCTTGAGCTTCTGGTCTATGAATTCCTTTGTAACCCCTGACGTTCTCCCATAAAGCAGCATAATTGACTGTTCCGCCCCCAGGATTCCGGTTTCCACAATCGGCCAATAAAGCACCATATCATTTCCAAGTCCCGGCAGCACTCCCATGCCGAGATTCCCGCCGCCATACGCCTTTCTTAATACCAGCGAAATGCGTGGTACTGTTGCTTCGCAAAGCGCGTACAGGACTTTTGCTCCGCGCCTGATTATGCCAGCATGTTCCTGGTCTGCCCCCGGCATATATGCCGGGGTATCGACCAAAAGAATCAGCGGAATATTAAAGCAATCGCAAAAACGAATAAACCTTGCCTGTTTGTCAGAACTGTCAGATGTCAATGCTCCCGCCTTCACCATTGGCTGATTGGCAACGATACCGATTGTTTTTCCGTCCAGACGAGCAAAACCGACAATTATCTCCGGTGCAAAATCTTTTTTCACCTCATAAAAATCGCTATTATCCACAATTGCATTAATCACCTGATGCATATCGAATGGTTTGTTGGGTGAACAAGGTATGATATTGTTTAATTCTTCACAGGTTCTTTTCGGATCATCATTGCTTTGATATGCAGGGGGAGCTTCTTCGCAATTTAAAGGGAGGAAACTAAGCAGTCTTCTGATATTAAGCAGACATTCCTCTTCGCCTGAATAAATGAAATCGCAGCAGCCGCTTATCCGTGAATGAACAGCGGCCCCTCCGAGTTCATCTTTTGTAATATCCTCTCCGCTAATCATTTTTACCACCTGAGGACCGGTAATAAACATGTGGCTCTGCTTATCGATCATGTAAATAAAATCAGTCAATGCAGGAGAATAAACCGAAAGCCCGCTGGATGTGCCTAAAATGGCGGATATTTGAGGGATCATCCCGGAAGCAAGCGTGTTTGGGAAAAAAATTGACCCGCCATGCTTTTCAGAAATATTTGAAAAAAGAGACCGCTTCCCCAGGGAAAACACTTCCAGGTCCTCAGAAGTCGGTAGCCTTGCACCCGGTGAATCGTGGAGCCCGATAAAAGGGACCTTGCATTCCAATGCCCGTTCCACAGTCCGATACATTTTATTCCCATGCTCCAGGCCGACAGATCCTCCCTTTACCGTTGGATCCTGCGAATAAACATATACCTGTCTTCCGTCTATGGTTCCGCTTCCACAGACAAGTCCGTCTCCCGGGATATCTTTAGCATGTCCGGCAAGCATGTTCATCTCCAAAAAGCTGTTTTCATCCAGAAGTATGTCAAGCCGTTCCCTGGCTGACAGTTTCCCCATGGCATGCTGTTTGGCGATTCTTTTTTCACCACCGCCCATGAGTACTTTCTGCCGGACTTCATCAAGCTCTTTTAATCGTTTTTCCAACATTGGTTCCATTCCGATATTCTCCTTGTTTCAATTCAGCATTATATATCTGGTTCAGATTTCAAGTTGTGGTCTTTTTGCTGCCGCCGCTTCTGCTTCCTCAAGGTCTGAATACCCCAGACCGGATACCATGTGGGTATAAATTTCTTCGGTCATATTTTCTTCCTTACTGCGCATAATCATAATATCCCGAAAATGATGGGTCAGTGTCATCAATGAATAGGTTTCGAGTTCACAGCGAAGATACGTTTTAAAAGAAGTGTCCGCCTGTAGTTTTTTTGTATCCGTGAGAGGACGCCCGTGCGACATTAACGCCGGATACTTTGCAAACATTTCTTTCTGCCATGCCATCTGGACAGCAACAATTTCATTCAGCATATTATCGATCTGAGGGTTTTCATGCAGGGGAGGAATTTTATTTTCCATGCGGGCATATTTTAATGTCATCAAATTCCGTTTATCGTTTACGGCGCTTTTTAAATCAGACAGGTAACTCTTCAGCGTTTCTTCCGACCATGGCACAAACTGGGCAGAACGCATGACGCGGAATCCTTCCGGATCCTCCTGGCATGCAACCGGGTACAGGGAACGAACAGAGACGAACATATCAAATTCTATTTCGAGTATCTGGAGAATTAATTTTTCTTTTTCCATAATTATTCCTTATTGTTTTGGAGTTTATAGTTCTTTACAGTACCAATCATACGTCCTTTGCATTCCATCTGTCAGTGACATATATGTAAAATTCAACACCTGTTGAATCAAATCGCCGGAATAAATCAAATGGTTATCTAAGGGAAAAGGTAGGGGAATTCTTTTTTTATCAATTTCAGCCACGGACATGATTTTTTTTGGTAAAGGCCTGCCAGTGATTACTTCAAGGATTTCAATCAGCCGACCGTATGAAACCAGCTCTGGAGCGCTTAAATTAAATGTCTTGTTGTAGGTATCCCGATTTCCCATGCACAAAGCAATAATCCGGGCTGCATCCCATACAGAAACAAATTGAAAAAGCGGCAAGTCATTATCAGGTATCACGACCAATTGCCCTTTACGGATCAAATCAAAAAAATAGCTCTCCCGGGGAGCGTAATTATATTTGCCGTAAATAATGCCCGGACGAAGACAGGTAAAGGGTATAAGATTATGCTTGCACTGCATTGCCATCGTTTTCTCAGCCAGAATTTTCTGAAATCCGTAATCCGCAGCCGGGCCGAGTTCGGGCTGACGGATAGTTAACGTGGGAGCACCTTCTTTTATGGGAAGGCCTTTTGTCGGCGCATAAACGGAAACCGTACTGATAAAAATATAATGCTTGATATTTTTTGACGGCAGAACGGAAAACAGGTTGATTATGTCCTGTGGCGTATACGCGCAAAAATCAATTACGCCATGCCAGGACTCTTTTGGGAGCAACGCTTTCAGGCCGGCTATATCGTTTCGATCGCATTTGATTTCCACAACACCTTCCATGTTTAATGGCCGGTTCCCCCGGTTTACCACATAAATCCGGCAGTCATTATTCTGAGCCAGAGCCTCTACAAAAACCCTGCCGAGAAAATAGCTTCCGCCGATAACCAATAAATTTTTCATATCCGCCTTTCTTTTTGTTAGCCGACCCAGACGTTTTGCTCACGCAAAGCGTTATCAACAATCCTGTTCTGTATTGTCGGGCCGTGATCAGGCATAAATGAACTGTCGATGTCACTGAGCCCCTGTCTTATCAACTCTTTAATTACAGTGGCGCACATCCCTTCGACCCGCTTAATTTTTTCTTCAGATTCGGACTCGGATATCAGTGACGCAACTGCTCTGTGAGTCCACTCACCCAGAATCTGGAGACTCTTTACCGCCCGGTGCATCCATTTATAAAATGGAACGTATTTTTTGTTTAAAAGGAATATAAGCGACATGAAGTCGGCACAAAATTTGGTTTCAGCATATTGGGCTGCAAAATATTCTCCTCGCTGGACACACCGCGGGAAATTATATTGACCGGATTGACCAATCGTCATACAACGCGCTGCTATCTTTTTAAGTCGGACATCCTCGGGATAAAAATCCAGCAATGCTTTGCGCCAACCAGTTAACTCTTTCATCGGATCGAAAAAAACCTTTCCATTTGTACAGGCCGCCAGATTATTTTCCGGGATTAACAGCCATTCATTCAAGTCTGACGGCAAATGATCGAATCCGGTAAATTTTCGGTAAAATTGGCTGATTTCAAAAACTCCGATTCGCTCATCGCCCCATTGGCTTTCTTTCCTCGGGCCAAAACCGGCAAATGACTGCGGCAATTCGGCGACCGCCGACTTTAGTTTACTGCCGATAATTTGATGATCTTCCCGGGTCAACCATATACAAAACCCGGGTCCCCAGTCATGATCCCGGGATAAACTGTCATCAAACCCGAAACACTCGGAACCGTCACCAACCAGACCGACTGCTATGCGATCGATATAGTCGGCAAATTTTTCGCGGAGCATGGGAAGGCCGACTTGCTGAAAATATGTCTCTGATAATTCAAGTCCCTTCATTGTTCATCTCTCGCTCATTAAAACCGGACAAAATAGATATATTTTTTCCAACCAGCCCAGCTCTTTGCTCCATATTCAACTCCTCGTACAGTGCTTTCGCCTTATAAAACCATTCAAGGGCGGACTCGAATTCTTTTTTCTGCACACAAATATATCCAATATCGCTGTATTGATCAGCAAGACCGGTCTTGTCCCCTGCCGATTTAAAGGCTGCCACTGACTTATCATAACTTTTTCGTGCATTATCCCATTCTTCTTTATCCCGATAAACAGACCCGACATTACCGAGCTGTTGCCCCACGCCGAGCATATCATCAAGCCTGGAATGCATAGCGGCTGACTGATTAAAAGAATCAAGTGCTTTATCATAATCACCAATCTTGACCTGGACGTGTCCAAGGTTGTTAAGTAATTTTGCTTTTATTTCTTGTTCTTTCGTATCCTCAGTTTCCGCCAGGAGCTTCAGGGCTTCATTATAGCTCTGCACTGCTTTCTTGTAATCACCCTGTTCGGATTGTTCTCCGGCTTTACGGTTAAAATTAATAACGGAATCAATTTTAGAATCCATCGTCTTAGCATCCTTTAAAAACAGGTTTTCGTTTTTCAATAAACGCGGTTTGACCTTCCTTAAGGTCTTCACTGTTGAAACCTTCAGCGAGAATCGCATCTGCTTCCTTTAAGTCGGATTCTTTAAATTCAACAGCCCGGGACAGCATGCCCAATATCCGCTTGGTTCCTTTAAGGGATAATGGTGCGTTTGCGGCTATCTCGTTTGCAAGGGCGTAGGTCGTGGCTGAAAGTTCAGCCCGGGGGACCAGATAATCCACAATCCCCATTTCCTTAACTTCCCGGCCCTTGTATTTCCGAGCTGTGAAAAAAATTTCTTTGGTCCGCGCCAGCCCTATCACTTCAACGAATTGTTTTATGCCTTCCGGATGATATATGAGGCCGAGTTTTGCAGGCGGCATGCTGACACTGATATCTTCAACAGCGACACGTATATCGCAGCACAAGGCAAGGTTCAGACCAGCCCCTAATGCATAACCATTCATCATGGCGATCGTCGGGAATGGATAATGTTTAACGCTGGACATTGCCAGTTTCAGCGGATTTTCCTTTTTCATAAGCTCCGCCATTTCCGGCGTGAGATCAGTTGGAATGGCAAGAATGTCATATCCGGAAGAAAAAGCTTTATCTCCTGATCCTGTAAATACAACCGCCCGAATGGTTTCATCCTGTGCCCATTCTTTTAATATCAGATGAAGTTTGAGAAGTAATTCCGGTGAGAGAGAATTTTTCCTTTCAGGCCGATTAAAAATTATGGTGCCAACGCTTCCATTTTTTTCTTTTACCAACATTTCGTTCACCATGTTTCGCTCCTCCCCAAAATCGTATTATTGATTACAAAATAGCCTGTCAATTTCCCTGCACACCTCCGTCTCGATCGACCAAACAGAAAAAAATAATAATTTTCTCCTGAAAAAATTTCACCAATCCGTATTCACATCAACGACATGGACGTTATAATTCAAATCAATCCCTGCATAAGGATGATTCCGATCAAGATAAACCCAGTCTCCGATATACCCCTGAACAGTGAACAACTCACTTTCAAAAATAGTCTTGTGCCTTCTGATTTTACTGCCGATCTTTATTTCAATGTCCGATGGGAGAGCGCTTTTCTTAAGTCTCAAAACTAATTCTTTTTTCCGCTCCCCATAACCCTGCTCAGCAGAGACATAGATGGTTTTGCTTTGGCCGGGACCAAGCCCCAGGACCTGTTTTTCCAAACCCTGGGGGAAGTCACCGCGGCCCATTTTAAATTTTATCGGAGTATTGGCATAAGTATTGTCCAGTACATTTCCTGAAACATCTTCTATTGTGTAGCGCATAGTAACAATAGTATTTTCAGTGACATGCATTTTATATCCATAAACAAATTAAGTTGGTTTGAATGGGACGGTATCTAAAAATGCTATTTTTAGCCTGCAGCTTAAGGATATTAAATTCAATATCCATGCCAACAAACTCCGGTGGATGGGGTCTTAATTGATTTTGAGTTGATGGGCTTTTAAAAAGTCAACTTAAATCAGAATAAGCATAGCTGTTCAAAAAATGGGAAAACTTTAGAATATCTTTTAAAATCAGTAGGTAAAAAATAAAAACAAATCCTTGTGAAGTAATTGGACATAACGATTTGGGGAGACAGGCAAAAGCTATTTTAACGATAGGGTTTACTGCAACTGAAGTTTCCCCAAAAAGCGTCATGCCGCCATGCGTAGTAGTACGGCTATTAGAGAATTAACGACGGATTTTTGTGGTACTGGGAAAAGACTACTAAAATTATCGTCCAATGCCGCTTCCGTG
>JBAQUK010000239.1:0-21710 GCA_049297455.1 Desulfosalsimonadaceae bacterium
ACATGCATAATAATAATGATGCCATTGTAAAAAGTCTGTAATCCGTCATGCCTGACTTGATCCGGCATCCAGAACATACTGAGTATACTGGATTCCGGCCTTCGCCGGAATGACGAAAAAAGGAGAAAATCGACTTTTTACAAAACCATCAATAATACCATTTATTGAAATTTTTATATTTATTCAGAAAGACCGTTTATCAATAACACTATCAATAATCAATCTTTTTCAGAGGCAGCGCGTCTTCTGACCTATGGGGATGAGGTTATCCCGGCCCGTATTCCATTCCTGTCGGGGCGTGGTTTACCCTGCCCGAACAATTCAAAGACATTGACAATTACCTTTTTTTGTCTCACAGTGCGCATTACCGAGGCGCGATATGATTACCCTGAGAAAATATCCGGATAAAAAAAACAATTGGATGTTCCGGTAGATATCGGAAGGCATGGCGAGGCAAATTAATAACACTGAAAAAACAATGATTCGGAGGTTTCCATGACCTGCAAAGCACTTCTTGTCGGCGTCAATAAATACAAGCTCCCCGGCTCAGACCTTCAGGGCTGCGTCAATGACGCCACGAATGTTCGGGATGTTCTGCTGAAGTATTTCGGCTTTAATGTAAAAGACATCCGGGTTCTGGTGGATGCGCGCGCCACGAAAAAAGCCATTCTCGCCCGGTTGATATGGCTGGTGAAAAACGTCAAATCCGGCGACCGGATACTGTTTCATTTCTCCGGTCATGGCTCCCAGATCCGGGATCGGGACGGCGATGAATTAAAAGATCACCTGGATGAAATCCTCTGCCCCCATGACATGGACTGGGATGGAACCTATATCGCGGATGACGAGCTGAAAGCCATTTTTTCAACGCTTCCCGCCGGAGTTCATCTGGATGTGCTTCTGGATTCCTGCCATTCCGGAAGCGGAACCCGCGACATTCAGGCGGTATCAGCGCTCCCGGAGACGCCCGGTCTTCCCCGCACTGTCAAACAGCGGTTTCTGGCTCCGCCCATCGATATCCTGTGCCGGCAATTGGATGAAGACGATCTGCCCGTCACTCAATTGCTTAAATCCACCAATCCCGAAAACCATGCCTTATTTTCAGGCTGCCGGGACAATCAAACCTCTGCCGACGCTTACATCAGCGGAACATATAGCGGTGCGTTCACCTATTATTTCTGCAAACATATCCGGGATGCCCAGGGCGCCATCACCCGCGCCGATTTGTTAAAACGTCTCCGGGCATCGCTAAAGCATGAAGGCTACGACCAGATTCCTCAGTTGGAGTGCCCGGTGGCATGGAAGAAAAAGAAGGTTTTGGAATAATCGCAGCCCGGCAGCCGGGAATGCGGGCCGCCGCAGATTATATTGACAGGAATTTGGGGTCATCCATTAACAATGAAATGAAAGGACACATCCCATGCAAACCAAAGACAATTATGAAGACATATTATTGAAGGAGTTACGAGGGATCCCTTGGGAGTCCATGCCTGAAGTGATAAAAATAATCCGATCGATAAAGCTGAGCATTTTGGCCGCCCGACAGGCAAATGAAAAACCAAGCGAAACAAGCGGTCTTTGTGGGGCTTGGCAAGACAATAGAAAAGCGGAAGAAATTATCGAGGATATTTACTCCCACAGGACAGGTTTTGGCGGTCGCAGGATAGTGATATGAAATACATTCTGGATACCAATATTTGCATCTACTGGCTGAAAGGGAACTCCCAAATAGAAACACGGGCAATGTTGGCCGGCTTCAATACTATCAGCATTTCCTTTATCACTCTAAGTGAGCTGTATTATGGCGCTTACAAATCTCAACGGGTAAACGAAAACCTGGATGTCATCAAAACATTTGAACAGAAATTGATTGTTATCGAATCTGATGTCTTGATATGCGCTGCATTCGGAAAAATAAAATCCTTTCTGGAGAATCAGGGCAAAATCATTGATGATGCCGATATATTCATCGCCGCCTGCGCATTGGCAACAGAAGCGACTCTTGTTACCAACAACGAAAAGCATTTTAAACGCATAAAAAAACTGAATATCGAGAACTGGAGCAAATAGGCGTATTGGGGTCAAACCTTGATTTACGATGAACAACCGAAAATTCGGCGAGAAATATTTCACCGCATAACCACAAATCAAGGTGACTCCCATAACAAATGAGATTTCAACATGAATAAATCTAAAAATTTAAAAAAACAAATAGATACCTTGCCTTCTGCTATGCTTGTTGAAGTAGAAAGATTTATAAAAGAGTTGAAAAATGGAGTCAAAACGACCGAAAGGCAGAATTCTCTTCTTTCAAAACTGGCAGCATGTGCTATCGAGGACGATCTTCCTTCCGATCTTGCGGAACAACATGACCATTATCTTTATGGAACAACAAAAATCTGAGAATTTAAAAAAAATGTCCCGGGAGTCGCATTATGGAAACAAAGTTAAAAATGGTCTATTGGAAAAGTGAGAAATTCTGGGTGGGAAAACTCCTCGAACATCCGGAAATAATGACACAAGGCGAAACACTGGAAGAACTTGAAGATAATATGAAGGATGCCTACACGCTGATGACCATGGAGGACGTTCCCCCGAAGTACGAAATCAAAGAACTTGCAGTGAATGTATGAAGAGAAAAGACCTGATATTAAAAGAATTGGCATAGCCAGGCAATTCATACCGACCTCGTAAACTCAGTAGTTGATTTTGACGATTCTTCCCTTGAAGCCCATAAGCTACACGGAAAATTGATTGGGCTTTGGGCTTGTCATGTGGACTATGATTGCCGAATTGTATTTACCTTTGAAAAATATCCGATACTGGAAAAAAATTTTTAACTGAATTCTTGCAGCCGCACGTGGCAACCTGGAGGTCAAACAAGTTTATAATCACATATCAAGGTGCCCCCATCAAACATTAATAAATTGACTTTAATCTAATAAGGAATGTGGTAAACGAATATGTCAAAAATACAGGTAGGTGGAGCTGGTGGAGCACCAGCAAATAATTTCATCAGATCTTTGCGAAAATCGAGTCGAAATGATTATTTAATTGGTACAAGCTGCGAGGCGTCGGATCTCTTCTTAGCTGATGTTGACGAAAAGTATGTTGTTCCCCCTGCAAAGTCCCAGTACTATACAACCACCATTCTTCGTTTGCTTCAGAAGGTGAAACCCGAATTCATTCATTTGCAGCATGATTTTGAAGTAAGAGCTATTTCGAGACTACGGGAAAAGATTGCAGCTTTGGGGGTCAAATGCTTTTTACCGGCTAAAGACACGATAGAGAACTGTGTTGATAAAGAAAAATCTTATAGAATTTGGCATGCTGCCGGCTTAAAAGTTCCTAAGTCAATCCTGTTAAAAGACGAAAATGACTTAAAGCAAGCTTTTCACCATTTCGGTGAAAAAATATGGATTCGTGCCATAGAGGGTGGTGGTGGTCAGGGTGCTTTACCGGTGGACCAATTTGAATTTGCAAAAATCTGGATTGATCGTTTTAATGGATGGGGCAATTTTACAGCCGCGGAATGTTTGACCCCCCAGTCTGTCACTTGGCTAAGTATCTGGTATGAAGGTGTTTTAGTAGTAGCTCAGACCAGAAGGAGAAGAAGCTGGAACTTTGGGAATCGTACTCTTTCCGGGGTAACTGGAATCACAGGGGTCGGAGAAACATATTCTCATCCGGATGTGGATAGGGTAGCGTTAGATGCCATTTTATCAATTGATAAAATACCTCATGGAATTTTTGCTGTTGATATGACATATGATCAGGCAGGCTGGCCAAATCCGACGGAGATTAATATCGGAAGATTTTTTACAACCCATTATTTTTTCACATTTGCCGGCTTAAACATGCCTGAAATATATTGCAATATTGCTTTAGAAAATAAATTTCCCACTTTGGAAAAAAAAATTAATCCATTACCCGATGGCCTGATCTGGATACGGGGAATGGATGTTGAACCCGTATTAACAACCATTGCAGAGCTAAAAAAAATGGAAGGTCGCATCCCATGAGATCGCTTGACAGCAAGACTGTCCTGGTAACAGGTGCTACAGGATTCATTGGGCGACATCTTGTAAATAGATTACGGCAGATTGAAAACATCCGTCTTGTTCTTCTGTCTAGAAAAACATGCATCACGCCCAATCCATACGAAATATGGGTGTGTTCTTCTTTGAACCAGTTGACGCCGAAGATTTGGCAGGATAATGGGATTGATCAAATTGATGTGGTGTTTCATCTGGGTGCATTTACACCTAAATCAGCCAGTGAAGCAAACGAGGAAGAGCCAATTTTTCGGGATAATATTTATGGCACACGTACTCTACTGAGCAGCTTCCCCTCCTTTCCAGAAAGGTTTATTTTTGCGAGTACTTTGGACGTGTATTCTACACAATTGGGGAAAGCAATAAATGAGAATGACCGGGTCTATCCTGCCGGACTTTATGGCGCATCCAAATTATTTTGTGAACAACTTGTCAGGATACATGCCGGTAAGCATGGATTCGACTCTGCTATTCTGCGATATGGCCACATTTTTGGGCCTGGCGAAGAGGCATACGAAAAATTGATTCCATTGCTGATTCACAGGTTATTGAAGGGCGAACCACCGGTTCTTTATGGCGATGGTAGTGCTTTGAGGGATTTTCTGTATGTTGAAGATGCCGTGGAGGCTACTCTTCGCGCAGCTTTTTCCGAAAAAAAGAATATCGGCCCCGTGAATATCGTTAGGGGACAATCTGTATCAGTCCGCGATATTGCCGAAGAACTGATAAAGCTTATAGGTTTTACAGGAGAAATTCAGTATCTTAGGGACAGGCCTGTTGGCGATTCGCTTCGGTTTGACAATCGCCGGATGAAGGAACTATTGGGAGAGTGGAAAATTATCAGCTTGGCAGAAGGGCTGCAATATGAGGTGGATTCCTTTCGGAGACTATGCAGATGATAAATGAGGAATCAAAAAGAGTTAAAAATCTGTCTGAGTGGTATCTGAAAGAGCAGCTTGATTTTGATAAACGCCTGATCCGTTTTCGTTATCAGACACTAAAGCCGTTTTTAAAAGGGCCGGAAGGTTTGGAGCTCGGGCCTGCCGAAGGACATATGACACAATTTCTTCTGCATGATTTTGCCCGGCTAACGGTAGTCGATGCTGCAACCGAACTTCTTGAATGCATACCAAACGATGAAAACCTGGTGAAAATCAATTCACTCTTTGAGGAATACCAGCCAGATCATCACTTCGACACCATCGTTATGGAACATATTCTGGAACATGTTGAGAAACCGATAGAATTGCTTCAAAGGGTGAAGGATTGGCTGCGCCCCCCCCCAGCATTTGGAAAACTTCTGATCGGGGTTCCAAACGGCCATTCTTTTCACCGCCTTGCCGCAGTCAAAATGGGACTCTTGAAAGATCCGTGTGAACTCAATTCGCGTGACTTGGAACTTGGACATCGCCGGGTATATACACCTGCAATGCTTGAAAAAGATCTAAAATCCTCAGGATTAAAAATCATTACAACCGGCGGAGTTTTTTTCAAACCTCTTTCCAATCGCCAGATCCAGGATCATTGGAACGAAGAGATGATTCAGGGATTTTATGAACTCGGCAAGGATTTTCCCGAAAATGCCGCCGGGCTATACGCCGTATGCGAGCTTCCATGATAAAAACGATCATTCTTGATCTTGATGGACCGATACTGGATGGCAGACTGCGCCATTACCGATGTTATGCCGATATTATGATTGAGCATGGCTACAACCCGATACCGATAAATCGTTACTGGGATATGAAGCGCAATCGTATTAATCGCCATATTTATCTGGCGGAAAGCGATGCAGAGTCTTTTTATAATAATTTTCTTTTAAATTGGCTACAGAGAATTGAACAAAAAGAGTATCTGGCACTCGATTTGTTTCAGAATGGATCCTTCAAAACACTAACAAGCTGGAAATCACAAGGGATAAGTTTAGTTCTGGCAACAATGCGCCACAATTCTGAAAACCTGAAATGGCAACTCAATCAATTAAACATTATAACGTTGTTTGATGAGGTAATTGCCATTGGCAATGGTGATTCCGGAAAAGTCAAAGCAGAGCATATCATATCAAAGGTCAAAAATATTAAAAGCCTTAATGCTGTTTGGATTGGTGACACCGAAGTCGATGTTGATGCCGCCAGATATTTGGGAGTAGATGTCTGCGCTGTGACCTGTGGACTGAGAACTGCCGAGTTCCTTGAATCCTTGAATCCAAATTATCTTGAAACCAACCTTAGTTCATTTGCAGCAAAGCTTCAGTAATCAGCAAACTCATACCGTAAACACTATTCCCAGAGGTTATCCTTAATGATACATTCCGTCTATGACGCCGCCATCATCCAGTTTCCCAAAATCCTGGACGACCGGGGGAATCTAACCTTTATGGAAGCCGAGCGTCACATACCGTTCAGAATTCCCAGGGTGTACTGGATTTACGATGTTCCTGGCGGTGAGTCCATCGGCAGCCATGCCTACCGGGAATTGCAGGAAGTCATCATCGCCCTTTCCGGAAGTTTCGAGGTATTTCTGGATGACGGCATGGCACAAAAAACCGTGACCCTCAACCGGGCCTATTACGGGCTTTATATTCCCAATGTGCTCTGGCGGCGCATGCAGCATTTTTCCACAAACGCTGTGGCCCTGGTGCTGGCCTCCCTGCCCTATGATCCGGAAGATTATGTCCGCGACTACAACGATTTCAAGAGGATGAACCACCACAAATGAAAACGTCCGTTCATGACTGCATGCTGATCGACCTGCCCAAAATCAGCGAACGCAAGGGGGCCATCACCCCTATTTACGGCAAAGAACATGTGCCGTTTGAGATCAAGCGCGTATTTTACCTTTATGATGTGCCGGGCGGCGAAGGGCGGGGCGCACACGCCCACAAAACCCTGCACCAATTCATCATTGCAGTAATGGGGGCTTTTGAGGTGGTCATGGACGACGGCCATGAAACACGGCGGGTGCGCCTGGATCGCGCCTATAACGGACTTCATGTTCCCCCGATGATATGGGCGCATGAAGAAAACTTCTCATCCGGCGGCATCTGCCTGGTGCTGGCATCGGCCACCTATGACGAAACCGATTATATCCGGGATTATACCAAATTTATTCAATGCGTGAAAAAAGGATAAACGCGAAACAACCGCAAGAGTTCACTGCCGGATTCATTCAACTACTTCATTTTGCTTTTTTTGTCTATATCCCGGATTTTTCTGGCCGGGACGCCACCCGCGACAGTATAAGGTGCAACATCATCGGCGACTACCGCACCCGCCGCAACCACTGCATGATCCCCAATGGTAACACCGCCAAGAACCACAGCATTGGCACCGATCCAGACATTGTCGCCGATATGTATCGGTTTCCCGTAATATTCCTGTTCAATGGCGGTCAAATCCGCCCTTTCATAATCATGATTGCCGGTGACGATAACGGCATTCGGCCCGATCAGGACATTATTGCCCATGAATAGCCCGCCCTGGCCGGAACCCAGAACGGAGTTAACGCCGATCCAGCACTCAGACCCGGTGACAATGCCCTCGCCGGTCCTGGCATTTGAAACATAAGTGCACAGATAAGCCCCCCTCATCAACCGATTGTTATTTCCAAGTTTGATGACTGCCTTTGAAGCATGTAGGCGGCAATGCGTGTCTACATACCCGCCTTTCCCAAAACAGATTGAATCCATATAAAAAAGTTCAACACCGGGTTCGATAAATGCCAGCTTTGAATCCCGATGAAAAAAGCGATGGTACAAAGCCGCCCTAAAAACAAGGCCAACCGGCCCGGGAATCCAGGAACATAGCAATTGAGTTCCCCTCTCCAAAAGATACCGCCACAACCCTGAAGCACGGGTATGGATATATTTCAGGCCCAGTCCGACGGACGGGTCTTCCATGTAATTTTGCAATCCGTCCGTTGTCAAGTTAACCCCCTTGTTTATACCAATCTTGAAAACAAGTATTCAAAACCAAGGTTCGAAAAACAAACACTTTTCTGAATCTTAAAGTACTGTTCGAATAAACGTTCGTATTCTTCCGCATGGCGCACAAATTTCCCCTGATCCAATTTCCGGCCAACAAGACCGATGAGGTTAAAACGATTACGCGGCCAAATCGCCTCAAAAACAATCAGCTTCCCATTCGGGGACAGCACTCGCTTGAATTCAGATAAAATTTCAAGTGAAATCGGATCATTGACGTGATGAAACAATCCGGACACCAAAATCCGATCAAATTTTTCATTTTTAAATGCAAGGCTTGACGCATCCGAAACAATAAAATTCTCCCGAGTATTTCGGCGTCCGGCATCCACGACACGGTTAACGTCAATATCAGCGCCCACATAAGAGGACGGCTTGCAGCAATTCATTAAAATGCCGGTTCCGCATGGCACATCCAGAATTCTTAAGCCTTGCATGGGTTGCACTTCTTCCTGAATGAATTTCAGAAACCGTTTATTGTAAAAAATATTTACGATCGAATTATATACTGAGGCTGGTAACGGTTTCATTTCTATAATTTTCCCCATTTTTGACATACATCAATGACTTTTTCCACTGCCTGGTCATCCATGCCCGGAAAACACGGCAGACTGACCACCCACCGGCAGGCTTTTTCAGCAATCGGGCATTCCCCTGAAATGCTGTTCTTTCTTAGATAAGCATGCGCATTCAATGCCAATGGATAATGCACCCCTGTCTGGATATGGTTGTCCAACAAGAATTTTCGAAATTCATCCCTGTTATGAGGCCTCACCACATAAAGATGCGGCATACGTCCATTCCTTTCAGGCACCGGATTTAAAAAAGAAAGCGCCGCGTCATATCGCCGCATGATTCTTATTCTTTGATTGTTGTGGCCCTCAATTACCTTTAATCTTTCAGACAGCAAGGCCGCCTGCATTTCATCCAGCCTTGAATTGATTCCCTGAAATACGCATTCCCCTGATTGATTCTGTCCGTAAAAACGCATCATTTTCAAATTTTCGGCAACAACAGGATCATCCGTCAGCACAGCGCCCCCATCCCCATACGCGCCCAGATTTTTGGTGGGGTAAAAGCTGAATGCCGCGGCTTTTGAAAAATGACCGCAATGAAACCCATGGATTTTTGTACCAAATGACTGGGCGCAGTCTTCGACGACCGTAAGATCATATTTTTCGGCAATTTGCATCAGAGATGCCATGTCACAAGGGTTCCCATACAAATGGACCGGCACAATCGCCTTTGCTCCCTGAGCGGCGGCAATCTCGACTCCAGCGGGATCAATGGTCAGATATCTTTCATCAACATCAACAAAACAGGGGATCGCCCCGGCCCTGATAATGGCTACAGCGGTCGCCGGAGCGGAAAGGGACGTGGTGATAACCTTGTCACCTGCTTTAATCCCTGTCGCCCAAAGTGCTAAAGTAATCGCATCAGTTCCGTTGGCAACGCCCACGGCATGATTCAGTCCGACATATCCTGCCAATTCACGTTCGAAACGCTCGACTTCAGGCCCCAGAATTATTTGAGAACCATTTAAAACCCTTTCAACGGACTGGCCCAACACTACTCTTACCGATGAAGAAACCGCCTGCAAATCAAAAAAAGGAATGGTGTCGCTCATCGAAGCACCAAAAAAATTTGTTGGCGGCGCGATACCTCCAATTTTTTTATCCACAATAAACAAAGGCCTTTTTCGGCTTTGTTCAAGATTATTCCAGAAATATTCACCCAGTATACCGAAAGCTAAAAATTGAAATGAAGCCAAAGTCAGCATAACCAGTATCAAAGATGTCCATCCGGACACGGGAATGCGTCCCGTCAGATAATTGAATAATGTGACCGCAATCCCAAAAAAGCAAAGAATGGAAAGCACAACCCCCAAAAATACCGACATTTTTAATGGCAGTGAAGAAAAGGAAATAACGCTGTTGATGGCGTATCTCACTTTTTTTCGAAACGACCACATACTTTTCCCATGCAGCCTTTCGGCCCTGTCATAGGGGATATAAGCACGCTCGAATCCCGCCCAGATGATCAGGCCCACCAGACTGGTATTTTTTTCAGATGACTCAATGACGACATCCGCCACCCGACGATCAATCAAACAAAAATCAAACCCTCCTTCCGGCATGTCCGGCATGATCAATTTGCGATAAAGCTTATGGAAAACAGAAGAAAAAAATTTCGTAACCGGAGAATCCGCACGCCTGCGCCGAACGCACAGAACCACCGGATACCCTTCACGCCATTTTTGGACCATCTCTGGGATGACTTCCGGAGGATCCTGGAGGTCTGCGGACAGAATCGCAATCGCGTCATTGTCTTTTGTGTAATTCAATCCGGCAATGATGGCGACAAATGAACCATGATTTTTAGAAAGCAATAAAACACGAACACGGGGGTCTTTGGCCGCCAGTTCTTCCAAAACCTTCTGGCTGTTGTCAAGAGATCTGTCATTGACGAAAAAAATAGTCAATTCAACATCTGATTTGAAAAAAGCCTGATTGATTCTTTGATGTAAATCGATGAGACTCTTTTCATTGCCATATACCGGAATGACAATTCCCAGCTTCATTGGTCTGACTGACATTTGTTTAACACCTCACAGGATGACATGGAGCCGGACTTACCCTTGACATACTTGCCTGCTGAGTGATATGTTCCCGGCGTCCATAAGGTTGTTTGTTCAATCCCGGCAATTAAACACTGTAACCGGATAATGGGAGCGTTGCGTATGTCAATTACGGAAAAAACACATAAGAGTCAATTTATAATTTTTTCTTTATGCTTGATCATATTCTGCGTTGCCGCTGCTTTCGGGTGGAATAAACTTCATTATGGATTCAATTTCATTGATGAAGGGTATCACGCCACCGAAAGCTGGCGGCTGGCTGCGGGCGACGATTTCCTAACAGACAAAATCACCGGGGCGTTGATGCATTATACACTGATCAACCGCATCTTCTTTAAAATCTACCCGGACATTTCTTTGCTTCAATTGCGGCAACTTCAATTCATACTGACTATTGCCTCTTTGCTGATATTCAGCATCGCGCTCTTTCGGCAAAGCCAGGAATATGCATGGCTTCCTTTTGCGTTCTCGTTGTTTGCGTTTACCGGGCTGGATCCGGTTGGCATGATTTCAAACCTATATTACCAGACATATCCCCACTTATTTCTCGTACTTTATCTGTCATTCATGCTCTTCGGCTTTCGATCCGAGAACCTCACGATTAAAAAAATATCATATCTATTGTCTGGTCTTTGTCTTTGGGCGATAAACCTGAGTCTGCTCTATACGGGTCTTATTATTCTATCCCCCGTCATTGTCTTTATCCTGTCCCGCAAATTAAAACTAAAGGATTATCCTTTTACTTTCGAGGATTTATTATATGTGCTATCCCCCTTTGTGGTCTGCTGGATACTATTTATCACGGTATTCAACAAAGCGTATTTATTAAACCTCTTCAATTCCCTGGATGTTATTTTATCCATGTCCGCCTATTCCGATGGCTTAATCAATGTCAATTGGGAGGTCGTCAAACACATAACGATATCAATGGTTTTTTTATCGCTGTTTTTTGTATCAATAAAAAAAATGCCGGTTCAATTTTTCATACCGGAATGCGCGATCCTGTCCCTAATCATTCTTTTAATAATCAACACGTCTCTTTTCGGCTTCCTGAAGCCCTATTATAACGGCTGGCTAAGCAAACCGATGTGGTTTTCATCTTTGCTCATGGCCTTCACTATTTTTTTCTGGATGAATACAATAAGGAAATATGTTTTAAAAAGGGCATTCGGCAAAGAAGAGGAACTTTCCATCATTTTGATGGTGCCCTTTACCATATGCGCCTGCACCATGAGCATTTTTTCCGGCCTGGGATCATTGTCGGTAAGTCAAACCGCCATTCCTGCGGTAGCCGCAATCGCCTATATGTCGACATCACAATTAAAAAATACAAAATACCAACAACCGGTCGCCATTGTGATATTAATACTGCTGCTGGGGCCTTTTTATTATTCAACGGCCCGAAGCGACTGGGAGTTCACTTTTTTTGATGTTCAACCCAAACAGGCGACCGTCCGAATAGAAACCGGTTTTGGCAGGGGCATTTACACCAATCCATTATATTCCAAACTCTATGACTGGCTGATCGCCAATGCAGCGGCCTTCGCCCAGCCGGATGACTACGCCATTTCATATATCGTGTCGCCGATGGTGCACATGATCACCAAGTTGCGGCCATCCCTTGACGACACATTCATCACCTTTGAAAAACCCCGAAATTATTTCGAAAAATGCATTGAAAAAATGGAACAAAGGGGCCGGGAACCCAAAATCGCGTTTATTTTTGAACGAATGCCAATACTTATTCCGGTATCAGTTGAAAAAGGCACGGTAACATTTCCGGGCAAAGCTTTTGATTTTCAATCATCCGATGACCCGATTTCGACCTATGTCAAAACCCACATGACCCCGGCGTCGACATTTAAAATATCGGATGATCATATCATTCGATGCTATGTAGACAATAATTTGCCTAAAAACCAAAAAACAGGGACAAATCCCTAAACGGCTGATTTCCTACTGCCAATCACCCTCGCCGGCACTCCGCCCACGATTTGATAATCGGCCACATCCTTTGTCACCACCGCCCCGGCGGAAACTACCACGCCATCGCCGATGGTCACGCCCGCCGTAATCACCGCATGTGCCCCGATCCACACATCATTGCCGATTTTTACCCGCGCCATGACGTGATCCACTGTCGCCATGGGTGCGTCGGTCTGATGATGGGCATGATTGGAGGATGCAATCACCGCATAGGGCCCCACCATGACATGGTCGCCGATGTCGATTCCGCCCCTGGCATCAATCAGCGCCCCGGAGTTCGGGGAAAATCCCCGGCCTACTTTCAAGCCATATGTATGCGTAAAATAAACACCCGGATAGATGGTGCAGAAGGATTTTAATTCCGCAAACAGAAGCCGGTAAAGCCCCCACCGAAGCGCCATGCCGAACAGACCGGGCAATGACCGCACCATCCAGCCGAAAAACTCCTCACACCAGAGATGGAAAAGATGGCCTTTATATCGAAGCATGAAGCGTTTGATAATATGGTTATGCGGCAGCAATGGGGACATCTATTTCTTTACCGTCTTTTTCATTACAAAATAAAAATTTTCCGTTGTCGCCTTGCAGCAATTGCTCATTAGCGTTAAGCAGCTCCATGCCATAAACCGTTCCATCCGGAGATAAATCCACAATAAGCTCATCACTTATTTTGATGGACACGACTTCAGCCGTTTTGGGTTTGAGCCGGATATAAGCAATATTATACCGGGGATCATAGCTGAATTTCATGGGTTACACACATAATAAGATGCCTTTGTTTCCTTTTAATTTTTCAAATAAACTTCCACCTGCCGGACTTCCATCTCCAGAATATCAGCGATCTGGCCGGCCGTCATCCCCTTGCGGAACATCTTGTGAATCGTTTCTTCCAAGTTACGCTGCATTCCCTGTTGCATTCCCTGTTGCATTCCCTGTTGCATCCCCTGTTGCATCCCCTGTTGCATCCCTTTTTTAATCCCGATTTTTTCGACGCTTGTTACATACGGCATCTGTTTATCCTCCTCATAATGTTTTATCTCTTCCCAAAAAACCGTCTCCAATTCATCCGAAAGTCTCATCATCCAATCGATGAACCGGAAAAGATTGATAATATCCTTCTGACCATATCCCTTCACATATAGAGATTTCGTCAATTCAACCTTCCACTCTTTGCGCCGGTTCACATCATTTCGTGTCTCCCGGGTTTTCAAATGCGCCATGACGGCAATCGAAAAAGGATTGCTGTCGGCTTTCAACTCTTCCCACCGGTCGGCGTAATCAAGCAACTTCACGATTGGAAACCGGATACCCGCCTTGCAGCCAAAAAGCGTATGGGCGTAACTGCCCGGCCGCCAATCTGGCCGATTGTCCGCCAATACCGCCAGACTGGCCACCGGTCGGTCATAACGATCAAATATGCGGTAATTGTAAACGTACATTCGTTTGGCAAAATCCGCATCCTTTTCTCCCTGGATCTCAACATGAACCATCACCCATGCGGATTCACCGTTGATTCGCCATAATTGCACCAGCTTATCCGCGTAACGTTTCCCAAGTTCAGCATCCCGGACAATCTGCTCCAGTTCTTTATCCAAAAACTGAAAGCCTTTATTCCAATCAATCTCCATCGCGGCCTGAGAAAAAAAGAAGCGCATGAACTCCTGAAAATAATCCTCTAAAACTTCCTTCCATGGGCTGTCATAATCATCTCTCATCATTACTTAATTCCTGTCTTGGGCTGGCCCCGAGGATTTGCGGCAGATATATTTCGTCATACCGGACCCCGATCCGGTATCCAAATTGGATCGGATTTTATTCCGCCCAGTTTTCAATCTCCAGTCCTTCGATTCTTTTAAACTCTTTTTCATTATTCGTTACCAGTATCCCTTCATGAAACTTAACAATTGAAGCAATAAACAAATCATTCGGGCCAACATTACAACCGATGGTTTCGGTCTTATATCTGATGTCAGCGTATACATATGTCATCATGTCATTAAAAGAAACGATTTCAAATGGTTCAAGAAATTTCTCAACTTTCTCAAGATTTCCATCGCGGTTTTTACTCTTGTATGCCCCAAATATCAGTTCTGCCTTAACTACGGAAGGAATTGCGATTTCATTGGGAGGTGTTGATAGAATCTTTTTTTTGATATGTTGATACGTCCCATTCAAAAAATATATGCAGGTGTTCGTATCCAGAAAATACATTACAAATTTTCCCTTGCGGTGTCTGATATGGACGCAATATCTTCAGGCTCCGTAAATGTATCATCATCAATGGAACCAAAAAGGCTTTCATAATCAATTGGATACACCGGATCGACCCGGAATCGTATTTGCTCCGCTACCCATTTTGAGATGGATACCTTCTGTCGCATTGCGGCATTTTCAACCTTTTTGAGGGTTGGTTCATCAATATAGAGCGATATCTGTGGCATAAGTATCTCCTTTATTTTAATATGATAAAGACACCTCTTTCAAATGTCAAGTATATAACCAAGTATACTTGCGCCTGTCGTCCGCCTGACAGAGAACTGACCGAAGCATAGCCTTCCGTTCTCGCCATACCGGACCCGATCCGGTATCCAGTCTTTTTCTGGATTCCGGCCTGCGCCGGAATGACGGGAGGGATGACGTAAAGCCCGCCCCTTCTACAGGGTGATGTTACAAATTCGTCGATAACTTTGCTCCTATCCCCGTCCGTTTCCCGGATTAGAAATCCGACCTACGACAAAGGACAGAGCACCTCGGTTTAAATAAACTTTATCCGCCGGGCCGCGAACATCACCATTTTCAGCAGCATCCATCCATGACGCCACCGATCAATGTTGGTGTCACCATACGTCCGTGACCGGTAACGAACCGGCATTTCGACTATTTTCAGATTCAGCTTGGCGGCGCCAAACAGCAAGTCGAAATCCCCGAATGGGTCAAAATCGCCGAAATAAGCCCGGTTATCCGCGAGATGCCGGTAATCATCCCGCCACATGACCTTGGTGCCGCACAAGGTGTCCTTGATGGGCTGTTCCAGCAACCAGGAAAACGCGAGCGAAAAAAATTTATTGCCTACGATATTGAAAAACCGCATGGCCTGGTCTTCCATGGGGTACACCAGCCGCACGCCATTGACGAACTCCCCCTTGCCGGATACGATGGCATCCACAAACCGGGGCAGGTCTTCGGGCGGCACGGTCATGTCCGCATCGAGAATCATCAGGATATCGCCGTTTGCCTTATCAAATCCCAAGCGCACTGCGTCGCCCTTGCCCTTACCGGTCTGATGATATAGACTGATGTCTTTTTCCGGGCACTCTTTCATCAAAACTTCTATGGTTTCATAGGTATTATCAGAGGAATGGCCTTCGACAAATACAAGCTGGGTTCTGCTTCCAAGCGGCGGCACCCGCCGCAGGATATCCGCGATATTGCCGGCTTCATTCCTTGCCGCCACAATCACCGACACTGACGGCGGGGCTTTTGCCCCACATGTCTCCGGCGCAGGCCGGGCCACGATGAAATTGGTCAGACAAAACCAGCGAAAAGGGACGATATTGGCCAGAAACCGGTTAAAAAAAACGGCCAGAAACGGCCAGGGCAGGGGCAGCAGAATTTTCGACCGGTCGTTGATGGCATCAAAGCCCGCGAGTTTAAGCAGATTGATCACATCGTTTTGCGCCAGCCAGTTCTGGGGCAGCAGGTCCGCGCCCTTACCCAAACGATTGACCACACCAAGTGGAAATCTCCATAAATTGCTGTAAAAATTGATGATGATGCGGGTGCGCGAATGACACATTCGGCGGATGTTTTCAAAAACCGTTTGCACGTCCCACAAATCATTAACCAAGTCCGACAAAATGATCACATCAAACAGCTCCTCCGTCTCCTGCCCACCCAAAGCCGGATCATGGACGTCTGCTTCAATAAATCGGTAACCCGGATGTCTGGACCGCGCCACCTTGAGCATTTCAGCCGAAAAATCAACCCCTACACCATAAGACGGCTTTAAAGAAGCCAGCAAATCACCGCCTCCGCACCCCAGCTCAAGAACGCGCAGGCCCGGCTGAACCATCATGCAATAATAATGTTCAAGCAACCTCTGGTAAAACGCACCGACTCGCCCGGGGTCGATCTTCCGGGCGGCCGTCCGGTCCCAGTGCGCGATTCGGGCATTGCGATATCGTGATTCCACTTCAGTCATTGGTTTGGCATCCTTTCTGATCGTCCGTTTAAAAATTGCTTTTTTTAACAGGTAAACAGTGTTATTTCAAGTTGAAGTTTTTTAAACTCCCTTAACCCCCACACAAATACAGAGAAACCGTCCCATGCAAAATTTACAATCCCGTATCGACCAGGTTCTGCGACATCCTTTCTCACCCTGGCTGGCGGCTCTGCTTCTAATTATTACCACAGCCGCCGTGTACGCGCCGGTTCGTCACCACGATTTTATCAATTTCGATGACGGCGGGTATGTATATGAAAACAAGCAGGTACAATCCGGTTTGACCATGGGTTCCATCAAATGGGCATTTACGTTAATCAAGTCCGATGAAAAATCTTACTGGCATCCGGTCACCTGGCTGTCCCACATGCTGGACTGCCAATTATTCGGCATTAATCCGGGATATCATCATCTGTCCAACCTGTTTTATCACCTGATGAATGTCCTGTTGCTGTTTCTGGTTTTTTTCCGCATGACCGGAGCTTTATGGAAAAGTGCGGTTGTGGCGGCTCTCTTCGCACTGCATCCAGTGAATGTAGATTCTGTGGCATGGATCGCTGAGAGAAAAAACCTGCTTTCCACGACGTTCTGGCTTCTCACTATATTTGCTTATGTCTGTTATGCTGCCCGGCCAACTGCCTGGCGCTATTTAATAGTGATAGCCGTGTTTTCGATGGGCCTTATGGCCAAGCCCATGCTCGTGACCTTGCCTTGTGTACTGCTGCTTCTGGACTTCTGGCCGCTGTTTCGCTCTAAATGGTTTCGGGGAAACTGGGTGAACCGTAAGGCGTTGCCGCCAATCGGCCGTCCAGAGTTTCATGTAACATCAGTCAACCGGCTGGTTATCGAAAAAATTCCCCTTTTGATTCTGTCTTTTGGTGCGATCTGGCTGTCCTTCGTTTCTCTCCAAAAAAACAGCCATATACTTAACGAAATTGTCCAACCGTTCTCCTTGCGGATTGAAAACGCACTGGTTTCTTACCTTCATTACCTGTGGAAAATGATATGGCCTTTAAAATTAGCTGTTTTCTATCCATTTCCAACCGAAATCCCAATCTGGCAATCCATTTTCGCCATGGTTGCATTGATTATGATGACGATCATAGTCGTTATCAATTGCAAAAAACGCCCGTACCTCTTAACCGGCTGGCTGTGGTATGTCGGCACACTGACACCGGTGATCGGTATTATTCAGGGCGGGCTTTGGCCCCAGATCGCTGACCGCTGGGCTTATGTTCCATATGTGGGCCTGTTCATTCTTCTGGCATGGGGCATACCGGATTTTTTTTCACGATTCCGGTTCAATCGCCTGCTTCCTGCCGGACTCACCCTTGCAATTCTGGTGATCTTTCTCTTTCTCACCAGCGGACAAGTGAAGCATTGGAAAGACACCGACACCTTGTTTCAACATGCCCTGAAAGTCACGAAAAACAATTATCTCGCTCATATGCAGGTGGGAGAATATTTTGTCAATAAAGATGATCACCCCCAGGCCATGATGCACTTTCAAAAAGCCCTCAGCATTCTTCCGGATTTCAGTGAGGCACATAGAGCGATAGGGCAGGAATATGTCTTTCTGAATGACTATGACCAAGCCCTCTATCACTATCAAAAAGCCCTGATGTTCGATCCGTCGAACATTGATTTATTCAATAAAACTGGGAATGTATACGCCTTGATGGATCGATACGATCAAGCGATCCGCCTATATTGCGATGCCATCGCCATTGATCCCGACGATCCGGCAGCTTACAACAATTTAGGGGCCGCTTATTATTTTACCGGCCAAATGGAAAACGCTACGATGAATGTGGATAAAGCACTTAAATTACAACCGAATTTCGTCGAAGCATATTATAATATGGGGCTGATTGAGGCAAAAACCGGAAACACCGACAATGCAGTGAATGCTTTTCAAAAAGCGATAAAATTAAACCCGGACTACGCCGATGCCCACAACAGTCTGGGAAAACTTTTTTTTCAGGCAGGAAACCTTCCGGCAGCCTTGAGTCATTTCGAAAATGTACTGCGCCTCTCGCCGGAAGATGCATCAGCCCATTACAATATCGGCATTATTTTGTATACCCGGAAACGCATGCCCGAGGCCATCCGGCATTTCCAGAAAGCGCTGGAGCTCAAACCAGGGTATGAAAAAGCAAAAATAGCACTGCAATCGGCCCGGGCATCCATGAAAAAAAATTAATCATAGTGGATTGTGAATTCTGATTGCCTGCAGTGTCAAATCCTCAGTCCCATTAAGGATCAGCGCCCGAAACATCGGATTTCTTTTTTGGAGTTGAAATTTTTTTTAACCCGCATTGGGTTCCGGCCTTCCCCGGAAAGACAAATCAAAGGTGATCACCGGGCACAATTAAAATGCGTAAAACAACCATGGGACGCATTAATGAACCAAAACATCAGTTCTATTACCCCTGTCAAAAAAACATATCAACACGTCGTAGTTTGCCTGCTGCTAATTGCCGCCACGCTGATCGTTTACCGGAATGTTCGTACTTATGAATTCATCAGTTTTGACGACAACCTCTATGTATTAAAAAATCCGCATGTTCAACAGGGGCTGACTCTGGACAGTCTTCTCTGGGCATTTAACCTTTCGAAAGACGCCGAAAATCAGTCATATTGGCATCCCCTGACGTGGATATCCCACATGATGGATTGCCGATTATTCGGATTAAACGCGGGCAAACACCACCTGGTCAACCTGATCATTCATATTATAAACGTATTGTTGCTGTTTATGGTCTTCCATCAAATGACCGGAGCCATATGGAAAAGCGCTTTTGTGGCAGCGCTTTTCGCCGTGCATCCGTTAAATGTGGATTCTGTTGCATGGATCGCGGAACGTAAAAATTTGCTGTCCACAATGTTCTGGCTTCTAACCATGATGGCCTGGGTTCGCTACGCCCGACGCCCTTCGCTATATCGTTATCTGGTAGTGTTTGCCGGAATGACGGCCGGTCTTCTGGCTAAACCCATGCTCGTGACCCTGCCATGCGTACTGCTGCTCATGGACTTCTGGCCCCTGAACCGACTCAAGGTTTTCTCCGATAAAAGCCCGGCCCTCGGAATATTTCGACAGGCGTCTCCTGTCCGCCTGATCGTCGAAAAAATTCCGTTGCTCGTGCTTTCTGTATTGTCAATGCTGCTGTCGGTTATCGCTCTCCACAATCAGAATCAAATCGTTTCAGCTCATTTTATACCCATAAGCCTCAGGATAGAAAACGCCATTATCTCGTACGTCCGGTACATTGTAAAAATTATCTGGCCCCAAGACATGGCCATCTATTACCCGTTTCCCGACAGCATCCCTCTATGGCAGGTATCAAGCTCATTGATTCTCCTGACCGCCGCGTTTGCAATCGTTTTGTTTTTACATAAAAAAGCACCTTATCTGGCCGTGGGGTGGCTGTGGTTCATCGGAACCCTTACACCGGTCACAGGCATTATACAAGGCGGTCTGTGGCCGGCGATTGCTGACCGGTGGACGTATGTGCCGGCTATCGGCATTTTTATAATCATCAGCTGGGGCGGTGCAGCCCTTTTGTCGAAGGTATCAAAAAAACCAGTCCTTCGTGCCATCACCCCGTTCATCATCCTGACGATACTGATAATATCATCACGCAACCAAGTCAGCTACTGGGAAAACAGCATCACGCTTTTTTCCCACGCTCTGGATGTGACGGAACACAACGATATCGCCCATTATAACCTGGGAGTGGCCCTCGGAGAAAAGGGCAACATGGATCAGGCAATTTTCCATTATTATGAAGGGCTGAAAATAAATCCGAATATGACTGAAGGGCACAACAACCTGGGGAATGCCCTGATTAAAAAAGGGATGCTTGACCAGGCGATCTCGCATTTTAATCAGGCGCTGCAACTAAATCCGAAACTGGCTCAGGCACACACAAATCTGGGAAACGCTCTGGCCCGAAAAGGAAAACTGGATGAGGCTCTGTATCATTATGAATCGATCATCTCCGAAAGCCAGCCGGATTCCGTCACCGTCAAAAACCGGGATGCGCTGCTATCGTTGCTGAAGCCTGCAAACCGAATCGATATCCTGTTTAAAGCAGCCATGCGTTTCGCTGGAGAAAAGAAATATGACCGCGCCGTTACCCTGTTACGGAAAGGCCTTGAGATCAACCCGGACCAACCGAATATATATTACAATATCAGTTGCCTTTATGCGCTCCAAAACAGAAATGAGCCCGCAATCAACTGGTTGCAACAGGCGGTTGATCATGGATATGATAACTGGGCTAAGCTGAAAACTGATCCGGATATGAATAATATAAAGGATGAGCCGGTTTACCGGAGGCTAACAGAGGAAGAGGGAGAAAATTAAGGATGACAGATAAAAAAATTTAAATTATAAGGCATACATCAAAATTCTGTCGCCCCGGGGCCTTCATATCGAACTTCGATCCGGTATTCAAGAATTGAAAATGCATGATAAATAACACTGGGTCCCTGTTTTTTCCGGAAGGATGGGACATAACAAAAAACACATACCGGCAAAACCGCACTAAAAAAACACATGTCCACAAATATACAAAATAAACCGTTCAATCCCTTATATACCACCATCGGCATAGCATTCATGATCTTCGTTGGCATCATGGCCTATTCCAACACGTTTGAATCCCCGTTTCTGTTTGATGATGACAACTTTATTGTCAATGATTACACCATGCGAATGACTGAACTTTCCTGGGAGTCTATTAAAACGGCAGCTCTTGAAGGTTTCCCCCCACACCGCTACCTGCCCAATATCAGCTGGGCATTAAACTATTATTTTGGTCA
>JBAQUK010000240.1:0-3024 GCA_049297455.1 Desulfosalsimonadaceae bacterium
GGAAGCGGCATTGGACGATAATTTTAGTAGTCTTTTCCCAGTACCACAAAAATCCGTCGTTAATTCTCTAATAGCCGTACTACTACGCATGGCGGCATGACGCTTTTTGGGGAAACTTCAGTAAAAAAGGTTCCGGTATTTATAATATGGCCTGTACTTATTCTCTGCTGGGGCAAACTGAAAATGCTTTAGCTGCGTTGCAAGCCGCAATTCAATATGATCCGTCTAATCGCCAGTCTGCGTTGGCGTCCAGTGATAAAGATTTTGATCCCATACGCTCTCTTCCGGAATTTCAAAAACTAATCGGATCAAATATCGGGGAATGAAATTTCATACGGATTGCCTGGAAATGACACAACCCCATTGGGATTGGGGATTGTGCGCTGATGTTCCCAGGGTAGCGGCGTTGCCGCAACCCTGGGCTATGAAACGGAATCCCGTTGGGATTCTATGCGATCCGCCTTAATCGAAATCCGGCTTGACGGATATGAGGGGTTAACCTCCAATTTTCTGATTGTCGGATTCAATCGGACTCAACATCCAGGTCATTGTCCTTGGCCCATTCCCGCAAAGCCGCTTCCACGGCCCTGGCTTCGTATTGGTACCAGGCATCAAGCACGCCCTTCCGCTGAAGAAGATCCTTGAACCGCGAGTAAGCCCCTCGTTTCCGGAAGAATCTCCGCACGTCATCCGCGCTTTCCGGCAGGTTCTCGTCGATGTACCGGATCGCGAGATATCTTCCCATATCCAGGTCGTTCTTATGGGGAACCGCCACATAAATGACTGCGTCTTCATAATCATCCGGCAGCGCGTCATCCTCATCCTCATCCACATCGTCTGAGTCAATGTGGATTTTCCCGGTAACCTTGTTGACGAAGGCTGAATTCTGAAATTGCCCGGCGGCGCTCACCCATTCATATACACTGAGCAAATCATCAAATTTGACAGGAGTGTTCATGCTGCTCCTCATTCAAATTTTTTATGGCGCTTTCTCTGACATTAATTTTCATTTATTTTTTAAGGCGTAACCTATAGCGTTTTATCCATATCCATGCAAATGCGAAGTAGGAAACGCATCGGCAATCACCCTCAGTCAGTCGTCGTCCCCATCCCCATGGCAATCGTGGCAGCTTGCAGGGTCATTGCCATAGGACCGGTTCAGATTGTGACATTTGTTGCAGACAGCCTGATCGTCCTCAAAATCCTCATGCCGATCATTATTTCCATGATTCCAGCCGGACCCGGGCGGCGCCTTACTCCCGCCGGATCCGAAATGGCACTCCGAGCAGTCTGTGGACAGATTGTGGCAGGAACTGCAATTTGAGCTGCTGTCCCCATGGAACTGGGAACTTTTGGGGTCCAGCCAGGTCTTTCCCAACGGATGATTGACAATATCATGACAATCATGACAATCCACCGGCGGGTTGCCGTAAGAACGGTTCAGGCTGTGGCATTTGTTGCAGACGGCCTGGTTTGATTCAAACGTCTTATGCTGAGTGTTATTCCCGTGGGACCAGGTGGAACCGGCCGGCGCTTTTCTCCCCGTGGACCCGAAATGGCACTCTGAACAATCCGTGGACAGGTTGTGGCAGGAAGAACAGGTCAAGCTGCTGTTTCCATGGAACCGGGAACTTTTCGGGTCCAGCCAGGGTTGAGCCAACGGATGATTGGCAACGATCTCATGACAGTCATGGCAGGTGGACGGCGGATTGCCGTAAGAACGGTTTAAGCTGTGGCATTGGTTACAGACGGCCTGGTTTGCTTCAAACGTCTTATGCTGATCGTTATCCCCGTGGGACCAGGTGGAACCGGCCGGCGCTTTTCTCCCGCTGGATCCGAAATGGCACTGGGAGCAGTCCGTGGACAAGTTGTGACAGGAGGCGCAGTTCAATCCGCTCCCGCCGTGAAATGTGGCGCTTTTTGGGTCGAGCCAGGGTTGAGCCAGCGGATGATTGGCAACGATCTCATGACAGTCATGGCAGGCGGACGGCGGATTCCCGTAAGACCGGTCGACGTCATGACATTTATTGCAAACCCCCTGAAACCCTTCAAAAGTTTTATGCTCATCGTTATTTCCGTGGGACCAGTTCGACCCGGCCGGAACCTTGCTCCCGGAAGCCCCGAAATGGCATTGGGTACAATCGGCCGTCGGATCGTGGCACGCGGTGCAACTCAGATCGCTCTCTCCATGAAACTGCGTGCTTTTCGGGTCTATCCATGCCTGCCCCAAAGGATGCTTGAGGCCGCTCCCATGGCAGTCATGGCAGGCGGACGGCGGATTCCCATACAACCGGTTTACATCATGACATTTATCGCAAACGTCCTGATAAAAGGAAAAAGTCTGATGTTCATCGTTAAATCCGTGATTCCAGTTCGAATTCGGCGGCACCTGGCTCCCGGTCGGCCCGAAATGGCATTGGGAACAATCGGTCGACAGGGTATGGCACGAGGCGCAGTCCGAGTTACTTTTGCCGTGAAACTGCGCATTTTTTGAATCCATCCACGGTTGGCCCAACGGGTGGTCGGCCACAATCGCATGGCAGTCGTGGCAGGTGGACGGCGGATTGCCGTATGAACGATCCAGATTATGGCATTCGGTGCAGACGGACTGATCGGCCTCAAACGTCTTATGGCCCTCGTTATTGCCGTGCACCCAGGTTGATCCGGCCGGAGCCTTGCTTCCGGTGGACCCGAAATGGCACTGCAAACAATCTTTTGCCGGATCATGGCATGAGGCGCAGTTCAGGCTGCTTTCCCCGTGAAATTGCGAACTCTTTGGATCCAGCCAGGGTTGGTCCAACGGATGGTTGGCGATTATTTCATGGCAGTCGTGGCAGTCCGCCGGCGGATTGCCGTATGAGCGGTCCAGATTATGGCATTCGGTGCAGACGGACTGATCGGCCTCAAACGTCTTATGGCCCTCGTTATTGCTGTGCACCCAGGTTGATCCGGCCGGAGCCTTGCTTCCGGTGGACCCGAAATGGCACTGCAAACAATCTTTTGCCGGAACATGGCATGAAGCGC
>JBAQUK010000241.1:0-41227 GCA_049297455.1 Desulfosalsimonadaceae bacterium
CACCGCCCTTTTAAAAGAAAAAAGCCTCTTTCTCAGAGGCTCATTTATTCTGGTAATCGCTTTAATCTGTCAACGGAATCTAAAAATCCACCGCCTGTTTTGGTTCATAGAATGTAAAGATTAACAAATAGCATGGATTTTATCGAACTGCTGCGTCAGGGACTGATTAAACTGAACCATCATCACGATTTGGGTGACCGCAGCCTGTATGTGGGGTCCAGCGATGTGGCCGGATGTCCCAGGAAAGCGGTGCTCTCGAAAACAGAACCGCCTGACCATGAACTTACAACTCTGATACGGTTTGCAAGAGGTCATCTGGCGGAACAGCTCATTTTATCAGCCATTGAAGACACCTCCTATCACTGGGAATACCAGAAAGAAGTGACGCACAGGGAAAGACCTTATAAATCCCATATTGATTTTGTGTTCAACGGAAAAAACGTTTTGGTGGACCTGGAGGTTAAGACGGTTTCATCAATTCCGGACAGTGCATATGAATCCTGGATTCAGCAGATTCATTTTCAAATGGGGCTGCTCCAGGAAAAAAACCCAGGGAAACAAATCAGGGGGTGCGTGCTTGCCATTGATTTAAATGAAGGGAAAATTGGGCTTTTTAATGGGTTTGAATACAACTCCATGTTGTATGAAGGCCTGCTGCAGAAAGCTTCCCATATTTGGCAATGCGTTCAGGACTCTGAAGTAAAGCCCCAAACACAAACCAGTCCGCTTTGCGCCTGGTGCCAATACCGGCCGGAATGCCCTGCCTATGACAACAGTATGGACATTCCCGAACTGCCGATTGAGCACGAACTGACCCAATACCTCGGCTTAAAAGCGACCAAAAAGAGTTCAGAGGTTGAACTGGCAAAGCTGAGCAATTTTTTAAAATTCGCCATTGCCAATGCCAATCCCGATGGAATGGCAATCAAGGTCGGCCCGAACGTTGTTCGGACCAATGAAAGAAATTGGATTGTCGTCGAATAATTCATTTTAACCAGTCCCCTATTCCCTTCCGACATCAATGTTTTCAATAATTCGAGTTAATATTTCTGTGGGATAACTGTTTGTCAGGCACGGGATTAGTGGAGAAGGAGAAGATATGCCAGTCACGATTGAAAAGGAAGTTAAAAAATCAGGTCAGGTAATCAAAAAAATATATGAAACGGTTGCTGAACGGGTGCAGAAATTCCGGGATGCTTGTCCAGTTTCCGAAGGATGGGCATTAACAACACAGATCAATTTTCCTGATGGAAACATAGTGCTTGCCATTGCCCAGATGGTTAATCCGAGCGGTTCAACTGTTGCAACTGGGACCGCTGAAGAGGTGCGCAATGCGAATTATATCAACAAAACATCAGCGGTAGAAAACGCTGAAACATCAGCCATCGGCCGGTGTCTTTTTGCGGCCGGGTTTGGCGGCGGAGAATTTTGTTCTGCCGACGAGCTCTTAACCGCTTTAAAACGTCAGGAACAGCTCAAAGGAGAAGAACGCAAAGCCCTCAATTCTGAGACCACAGGCGAACCGCCAAAGTCTGGCGCATCGAATCCACCACCTCAATCAAACCCATCGAAACCAGCCGAGATTCTCGGACCGCGTTTGAAAGGGGTCACCTACCGCCGTCAAGGAAACCTCATTATAGCCGAAGGCAATACATTCCCGGTAAAAGGCGTCCTGGACACCGCCGGATTCAAGTGGAATCCCGGCATTAAATCAATGGCAAAGGAGGTGGCCGCATGAATCCTGAAAATGCAGTTCATGATTTGTTTGGGGAAGTGATTTACGCCTATACCCGGAAACAGGCGATTGAAGACGGACAGCAGGTTTTACTCACCGGAAACCATGCAGTGCTTGCCCGCAGGGCCGGATGGAAATACCCCATCTACTTGACCAGCGGCGTATGGGACATCGTGGAACAATCCGTTGATGCAGAAGAATATCATAATGATCTGACCGGTGTGCTGTGGGATATCTTTTCAATGGCAAGACATGGCCTGGATATTTCTCAGGACACCCGGATATTTACAGTCACCATTAATGGGTGTGGCAGGAAGAAACAATATCAGTTTTACCTCCAGGTTGGACCCACGGATATAGATGATCCGGCACCGGCCATGACCATTATGTTGCCGGAAGATCGATAGACACCGTTTAACCATCATAGATACAGGAAACAGGGAGTATGAAGCGATTTTGCTTTACTCCCTTTTTTTATGAAAGGAGCTTTTCATGAAAGCAAACGAATTAAAAGAAATCTGTGAAAACCATGTGGCGGATCTGATCACCGCCATATCTGAGACCAAAGACACCAAACGCTTTCTGGATTATCTGGATTTCTGCGCTAAATTTCATCGGTATTCATTCAGAAACCGGATTCTGATTTGGACTTACAAACCGGAAGCCACCTTTGTCGCGGGGTTTCATGCCTGGCGACAAATGGGGCGATGGGTCAGGAAAGGCGAAGCTGGGATTCCGATATTTGCCCCCATGTCCATCAAAAAAATGCAGGAAGTAGAAGATGACATTGAAGAAGATGATGACAAGACGTTTTTACGTTTCAAGGTCGTCTATGTCTATGACGTTTCCCAGACAGAAGGCGATCCCCTTCCGGACATGAATGTGCTTGCGGTTTGTGGTGGAAATGAACTTCTTGGCGCTCTGGAAGATTTTACAAGGGCTCAGGGAATCAAACTTGGATATTCCTCGGACAAGTCCCTTAATTTTTTGCGTGCTGCCGGGGTTTCCGCCAGGGGAAGAATCCAGATCCGTTCGTCATTAAATGACAGCCAGCGGTTTTACGTTTTATCCCATGAACTGGCCCATGAGTTCCTTCATGACCTTCAGGCCAGAAAAGAATTGTCCACCAAGGTCAAGGAACTGGAAGCGGACGCCACCGCTTATGTGGTGTGCAGCCATTTTGGAATTGAGACCCGGTCATCTGTTTATCTGGCGTTATACCAGGTTGAAGAAGTGGATGTGAAGGCGTCTCTGGACCGGATTGTTTCAGCAGCGTCAAAAATCATTCGTGGCGTTCGTGCAATCGATAAAAACGAATCCAATACCAGGGCCGAAAAGGACGCAGCGTAAAATAGAATCGCCGGATTTTTCCGGCCAAGCTGAAAGAAAGCATTAAACACTTTTTTGTTTTAAACAACAACCCCTGACAGGGAGAAGACCTTCTCCCTCGTGGGGAGTGGTTTTCTCCTGTCACAAAATTAGGAGAAAACACATGGAAAGAATCTATATGGACGATTTTCCCGGAACCAAATACCGGGTAAACCTGATCAAGGAAAGCAGTGAATCATCAGAATGGCGGCCCTTAACCAGCCCAAAGGACGCTTATGATTATCTCAAATCCCTTCAGAACAAGGATCGGGAATATTTTGTGGCGTTGTTTGTCAACTCAAAGAATATTCCCCTGGGTGTCAATCTGGTAAGTATCGGCGATTTGAACCATTCCATCGTAACCCCTCGTGAGAGCTTTAAGGCGGCGATTCTGGCCTCAGCCAGCGCCGTGATCTTCGCGCATAATCATCCTTCCGGAAGCCCGGACCCCAGCGATGCCGATATGGCCATCACCAAAAAACTGAAGGAAGCCGGTGACTTGCTGGGGATCGTTGTTCATGACCACATTATCCTGGGCAATGAACAGTATTACAGTTTCAGCGAATCAGGCCGATTATAGGAGGAAAAATCATGGCGAGACTGGAATCACAGATGAAAATGGGATTTTATCCCACACCGTTAACAGTGGTGGAAAAAATCAGACACATGCTGAACATTGCCCCGGACGCCCGACTTCTGGATACCTGCTGCGGCGAAGGGGAGGCATTAAGGATGCTGGCGGATCGGTCCCAGGCAGAGACCTATGGGGTGGAGCTTCATCATGAAAGAATGATGCTGGCCAAGACCCGTTTGAATCATGTGCTTTGGGCCGATGCGCTGTATGATTTGATCGCGTCAAAAGAGGCATTTTCTTTGTTATGGCTAAACCCGCCATACGATAACGGCAGGTATGAGTTGGACGGAAAAAACGAACGCCTGGAAGTGCAGTTCTTGAAACGACACTGGCAGTATCTTCAGGACGGGGGAATTGTGGTGTATATCATCCCTTGGTCTTCCCTGGCTTCAACAGCCCATTTTCTGGCAAAAAACACCCGAAACCTGATCATTTTGAAATTCCAGGATGATTCTTTCTGGGATTTTAACCAGATTGTTTTGATCGGGATTAAGGCAAGGCCCTGGCGAGCGGAAGCGGCAAGCAATATGGTTTTGCTGAATTCAGCAATATCGGCCTTTGTCAAAGGCGACCTGGACCAGGTGTTTTCCACGGACAACACGCCTGAAGTAGTTTACGAGGTGCCGACAGCAGGAGAAATGGAAGGTTTTACCTTCCGTTCCACAAGGATCGACCCGGAACTGGTTCTGGAAAAACTCAAAGTATCGCCTGTTTGGGAAAAAGCGCAACAACAGATGTTTCCGCCGGACCCAGCCAAAAGCATTCGGCCCTTGACCTCCCTTCGGGAAGGCCACCTGGCCATGCTGCTGGCCTCGGGCATGATGAACGGTGAAGTAACAGGACCGGCCGGACGCAATATGGTGGTCAAGGGGTCAGTAACCAAGAAAACCATCAGTTCCACGGAAGAAACCGACACGTCCACCCGTTATATCAAAACGGATTGTTATGAAATCACTGTCCGGGCCTTGTGTTTTGACCCGGCGGAAATCATCACCATCCGATAAAAAAACAGATCAGGGAGGCATTTATATGAAACGTTATGAAATAGCCGCCAGATATTGCTTTGACGGGATATTTTTTGTCAGCGCCGATAGTCTTACGGATGCCAAACAAAAGGTCTCTGAAAGTTGCGGTTTGGTGCTTGGTGGAGGAATACACACGACATTGCAGGTTGAAGAAATTGATTGGAAGTTTCCGGTTCATCCGGAGATGTCGATTCTTCACGCCCGGATTTTTAATCAAACAGAAGTCATAGGAGAAAATACATATGGAAAATTATCGTGAAGTGTATATGGCCGGTGCTTCCTGTTATGCGGATGCGGCCATTATGGACGAAGATGCGCTGTACCTGGTTTCTCTTTACGGCAGGCCAGGCGCTGTAAAAGCCATCGGCGCTGGCATCCTGAGCGGACAACCGGCATCTGTTGGGGACCGCCGTGTCATGCGGCTGATGAGCTGCAAGTTGCGGACCATCACCCGGAACCTTGAAAACGGCCTGTGCCACAAGCTGATTTATAGTCCAAGCCATTTTACCGGGTCGGATACCCGCATTCTGGTGGGAGAGGATAAAAAATCCGCTTTCAGGTTCTTGAACGGCGTGGTGTCTACACCCCTTAAGGAAGAATGGTCGGATTTTCTCTGGGAAAAAATCTTTGAACCCAGACGACTGAACGGCTTTGGTCAGATCCAGGGAAAGAATTTGAGCGAAGTGTATCTGGTCAGTGTAGAAAAAACCACGGATGAGGTGGATGCGCTAGTTCTGGAGGAAATCAGGACCGGCAGTTTGAATTAACAGTCTGAAGTATAAATTTACAACCCCGGCATGGGGACAGTTCTCATTTGTCCCGTGCCGGGGCATCTAAGTTCTGTCCCCTGCCCTTTAAAGCAGTACCTTATGAAAGGAGGACAGAAATGGAAATCGCATTACGAGACTTTCTGGCAGATTACAGCCAGTCATTAAAACAAAAGGTAATCGACGCATTCAAGCCATTGTATAATCCATCCAGTATGGACCAATGGGACAATGAAGCCGAACTTAAACTGGACCAGTTGAAGCGAAAGCTGTTTCCGGCCCAGACACATGCGGTGCTTTCCCTGGCCAAAGGTTTTTTTACGGTCAAAAAACGCGGATTGATTCTGGTGGCCGAAATGGGTGCCGGAAAAACCAGCATGGCTATTGGCGTCGCGCACCTGATACCCAAGCGTAACTATAGAGTCATGGTCATGTGTCCACCGCACCTGGTTCGCAAATGGATGCGGGAAATTGAGATAGTGCTTCCCAAATGCCGGGTGGTCAATCTCAACGGCAAGGGATTAAAAGATCTGGAATCCTTCAGATATGCGGAAAAACCCACCTGCCCCGAATTCTATGTCATTGGCAGGGAGCGGGCCAAAGGTCATTACAGTTGTAAAACCGCTGTCTGGCGTCAAAATCATTTGAAAAGAGCGCTATGTCCAGCATGCGGTAAGGAGCTAAATGATGAATTAAAGTCCAAACGGCCTCGGTGTTCCATTTGTAATGAACCGCTGTATATGGCCGACAAGGATGGTTTTCGGCGGTTTGCCAAGGCCGAGTATATCAAAAAATACCTTCGCAACAAAATTGACTTGTTTGTAGCGGATGAGGTCCATGAACTCAAAAGCGGTGTCACGGCCCAGGGTCAGGCATTTGCAAATATTGCCAGTGTAAGTACGCGGACCCTGGCATTGACGGGCACCCTGCTCGGGGGATATTCCACAAATCTGTTTTACCTTCTCTGGCGGCTGATGCCACAGGAAAGCAAAAGTAGAAAGCTTGATTTTCGTTCTCCCATGGGATTTGCGGAACAATACGGCATTGTCCAGAGGACGTATATAGAAACAAGGAATGATGAATATACGGAATCATCCATTGGCAGGAGCCGGGGATCAAGGACCATTGTGACTGAAAAACCCGGGGTATCGCCCCTGGTACTCACGGACTTTCTGCTGGAACATGCGGTGTTTTTACGGTTACCGGATGTGTCAGGCAGCCTTCCGCATTTCAGTGAACAGATTGTGGAAATCGCCATGTCCGAAAACCAGGCAGCCGCTTACAGGGATTTTGAGAGGGAACTGACCGCAGAAGTCAAGCAGGCTTTGGCCCTTCAGGACCGGTCCCTTTTGGGGGCTCTGGTCAATTCTCTGCTGGCCTATCCGGATGGTGCAAGACGGGGAGAATTGGTACTCCACCCCCGCAACCAGCGACTGGTGGCGGAGGGGCCTCAAGTTTTGGAGCATGTTCTCCCAAAAGAAGAAGAACTGCTTGCTATCATCGGATCTGAACTGGCTGAAGGACGAAAATGTCTGGTGTGCCTGGAACATACCGGCACCCGGGATTTGATTCCGGACCTTCAGGAACGAATGATGGAAAAAGGGCTGAATCCCCTGATTCTTCGAAGCGATACCGTGTCTACTGAAAAACGCGAGGAATGGGTGACAAGCAAACTGGAAACCGGCGATTATCAGGTAATGATCACCAATCCGAATCTGATTAAAACCGGACTGGATTTGCTGGAATTCCCCACCATCATCTTTTTCCAGACCGGCTACTCCATTTTTACGCTCCGGCAGGCCAGCAGAAGATCCTGGCGCATCGGACAGGACCGGTCCGTGAGGGTGTATTACCTGTTTTATGCCAAAACCATGCAGGCCGTGGCATTGTCGCTGATTGCAACAAAAATGGAAACCGCCCTTGCTGTTGAGGGGGACCTTTCAGATAAAGGTCTCACGGCCCTTGCGGAAGGAGCCAATTCCATGCTCATTGAGATGGCCAGGGTGCTTACCGGCGATCAGGCGGATGTGAACGTATCGGATAGCTGGAAAGGATATAAGCGCAAGGAACTGGAATCCGACTCCTTTATGGGGGATGACGTGTTGGAAGCGGAAGTATCCACCACCACGTTCATCAACTCGGATCACTCCACCAATATCACTTATAACAGGATCGTCCGGGGAAAGATTTTTCCAAAGAATGGTTATGCCGTTGCCATTGTGGACAAACACCAGTTTTTGTTCAGGGCCGGCAGGATTTTGTTTAACGGCAAACCCTGCGGCAATTATGACAAAAAAGGCATGGGCACCATCAATAATAAGACCATCCAGATCATGAAGGCCGGGGAATCTGGGCCGGATTGCTATGAGTTGGTGGAGCTTCGGTAAAGCGTTATTGCAATTTGTTTCTTAAAAAAAGCCTGGAGAGTTCTCTGGGCTTTTTTTATTTCCTGGTGCTGGATATGGAAGCGTGGCGAAATTTTCGACAGTCTTAATAATAGTTAAATCCACCGCTTTTAGCGGTGGACCCGGAGAGGTTATACCGATCCGGGGAGAAATGTTGTAGGTTCTTCCTCCGGGAAAGCCCCGAAGGAGTTAACAGGAGGAAGAACCTATGCATGATTGGCAAAGTTTATCGCACGTAAGATGGGATTGCAAATATCATATCGTAATTATCCCCAAATTTCGTAAAAGGGTAATATACGGAAACGTTCGGAAGCGTATCGGGGGTATTATCCGAGATTTATGCAGGCAAAAGCGGATAGAATTATTGGAAGGGCATCTTATGCCCGACCATATCCATATGTGTTTGAGCGTTCCCCCAAAATTCAGTATCGCCTTTGTAATTGGTTTTTTGAAAGGGAAAAGTGCAGTTCGCATCCATCGGGAAGTTTTGGGAAATAGGCGAGTGACGGGATTGCATTTTTGGTCCCGCGAGTATTGAGTCAGCACAGTTGGATTGGATGAAGAAACCATCAGAAAATACATTCGCGAACAAGAGAAGATTGAAGAAGACCAAATGGAGTTAAATTTTGATTAAGCAACAATAAGCCCTGAAGGGGCTTTCCCAAAGTGAGCGCCCCCCTTTGGGGGGCTTCCTGATGCCACCCGCTATGCGGGTGGAGATTCACTTTGACTTTGTAAACATTATTTTCTTGCAATTACATATTGATTTAACTATATTTTTTTCATGAAAGCGACCCCGAAGAGAGAAAAAGAACCGTAACCCAAGGAGAAATGCAGATGCCACCCCTAAGTCTGCCCTGGCTGGCGTAGGGCGTCGATTTGTATCGTTTGTGGAAAATTTCAACGAACATTTTCGTTCCTATCACCATGATGTCACGGAAAAGGCCCGGCAATACGCCAGCGGCCTGATGCAGGCAGGTTCACGTAAAAACATGGACCGGATTGGCCGAGGTTGTCCCTGACGCCAAATCCCGGAATCTTTAGCAGTTTCTTACCCACAGCAAATGGGATTCGCAGGCAGTGATCGACCATGTTGCCCGCGATGGCATTGAACTGATCGGCGACGATCAGATGACCGGATTTCTGATCGATGAGAGTTCCTTTGCCAAGCAGGGGGAGATGTCGGTTGGCACAGCGCGGCAATGGCTTGGCCGACTTGGCAAGGTCGACAACGGACAAGTGGCGGTTTTCGGCGTTCTGGCCAAAGGCAGGTTTGCCTTGCCGGTCGATGCCCGGCTGTACCTGCCAAAAAAATGGACCGAAGATCCGAAGTGATGTGATAAGGCCGGCATTCCGAAAGAAGCGCGCACCTTTCACACCAAAGATGAGCTGGCCCTTGGCATGATCCCCCGCGCCAGAAAAAACGGCCTTCGTTTTGGCTGGGTGGGAGCTGATGCCGGATATGGAAAAGGCCCTGGGTTTTGTATCGCCCTGGACCAGATGGGCGAACGCTTTATGGTGGACCTGCATTCGGATTTTCGGGTTTATCTTGAAAGCGCCCCCCTCGGCGGGCCGAGACCAAACCTATAAGTAACGGTTGCCCCTCAACATTTTTTGAGTATACATTTGCCGTCAAAGGCGGTGCGAAGTAGGCCGGATCATCAATGGTGTCTTCTGCGGATTGCAGGAACCCGTTTTGAAGCGTGGCCCCGGATGCCGTGAACCGATCATTGGTGAAGCTGTATATCCATAATTGGAATACAGGTCTATCCCGTATAGAAGAATACTTTTTTAATCACCATTCGGCCACCCCCTTTTTCAATTATGAATCTGGAAAGGAGTCTGGAAATGGCAAAAGATCCGGAGCAAAAAAAGTCAGACGAAGTTCAACCCCTTCATGAGCTTCAGCCCAACGCCGCAGGGATTGACATCGGCGCAACAGAAATCTATGTCGCCGTACCTGCCGGGAGATCCACAAAATCCGTCAGACGATTTTTGACATTCACTGACGATTTGCACGAGGCCGCCAGGTGGCTTAAGGACTGCGGCATCGAGTCAATCGCCATGGAATCGACAGGGGTTTATTGGATTCCGGTTTTTCAAATCCTGGATGCTTACGGATTTGAAGTGAGCCTTGTGAACACCCGGCATGTCAAAAATGTCCGGGCCGAAAAACCGATGTCAAGGACTGCCAATGGCTGCAATACCTCCATTCCGTGGGGTTGTTGCGGAGTTCTTTCCGGCCGGGCCAGGATGTTTGCGTTGTCCGTTCCCTGCTCCGGCACAGGGACAATCTGGTGAAAGCCGCGGCATCTCATGTGCAGCATATCCATAAATCCCTGACGCAGATGAACTTGCAAATCCATAATGTCATCAGCGATATCACCGGGGTGACTGGTATGGCCATTATGGATGCCATCATTGCAGGCGAGCGGAATCCGGAAATGCTGGCAAAGCACAGAGATCCGCGAATCAAAGCAGACAAACAGACGATTGTCAAATCCCTGACTGGCGACTATCGCCTGGAGCATCTGTTCACACTTAAACAGGCGCTACAGACCTGGCGTCATTACCAGCAGATGATCCGGGAATGCAATGTGGAAATCGAAAACCATCTCAAGAAATTTGATTCCCGCATTGACCCAAATGAAAACCCCCTGCCGCCGCCAACAAAAAATCAGCGTAAACCCAAAGGCAATGGGCCTGATTTTGACATCAGGGCGAACATGTATCGGATACTGGGAACTGATCTCACCCAAATCGACGGAGTCAGCAGCTTGACCGCTAATGTCATTTTCACTGAAATCGGACCGGATCTTTCCGCTTTTCAGAATGCCGGTCACTTTTGTTCATGGCTGGGCTTATGCCCAAACAATAATATCAGTGGTGGAAAAATACTCTCATACCATACCCGTCCGGGATCAAACCGAGCGGCGGCAGCGTTGCGGCTTTCCGCTAACGCCCTCTGGAACAGCAAATCCTACCTGGGCCATTACTTCCGAAGAATGCGTTCCCGCCAGGGCGCGCCAAAAGCGATAACCGCAACCGCTCATAAACTGGCGCGGATTATTTATCATCTCATCAAAAACAAAACCGCTTTCAATGCATCTGTATTTGTTGAAGAGGAGAATAAGCATCAGCAACGGCTGAAAAAACGTCTCATTAACCAAGCGAAATCATTGGGCCTTCAGTTGGTTCCGGCCTGATCGTGAAATGTTGTTACATATAGTAACCGCATTAATTAATGCAGCATAAGAACATTAATCTCTCATTCGGCTTAGCGTGGTCCTTGAGGTATTCCATAATCGCTTTTTCAAGTTTTTGAATGCTTTCAAAATAAATATTATGGGTTACATGATATCTCAGATTCTTCCAAACTCTCTCAATCGGGTTCAATTCCGGCGAGTACGGCGGAAGAAATACAAGTTCAATTTTCTCTTTATGCATTTTTATAAAATCCAAAACCTTGTGACTCTTGTGTGAACTGGCGTTATCAAGAATCAGCACGATTTTCTTTTCTGTTTTCATCGCTTGGATTAGCCAATCAAGGTAATATATGAAAGTGTCCGAATTGAAACCATCGAAGGTTAAAGAAAGCAAGCCGCCGGTTCTGGGATTAACCGCACCACAAACACCGATCTTTTCGAAGGTAGCGGGACATTTCACTTCGCTTTTAATGCCGCGAGGATACCACCCTCTTGTGATTGTGCTTTCCCGCCTGAAAAAGGCCTCGTCATAAAATAAAAGCTCAAAGTTTTCATTGGGCAGAAGGTCATTTAGAATTTTTTTTAAAGGCCGCCTGCTTTTCTGGGTCGCCTCCATCAGGCATTTTCCGGGGCCGCTGTAGCGAAAAACCCAATTGCTTAAATAAATTCTGACATTGCCTCACTTTTATCTCAACATTGTAGTCCTTTTTGATATGGTGCGACAAAAGTTTTCCGTCCCAACGCGCCTGGTCATAACCAAAATCTTTGGGCGGTTTTTCAATGTCTTTTTTTAACTTTGTTTGATCGGCCTCTGAAAGAAGGGATCTGCGACCACGACCTGGCTTATCCCTGAGGCCCTCAAATCCAAATTTATTTAGCCGTCCCACCCATCGCTGAATCGTCGTTGCATTAATCCCAAACAGATCAACTATATTGCTTACCGACTGCTTATTGCATAGCAGCAATATGATATCCAACCGACGCACAAAGCGCGCATCTTCATTAACAGAAAAATGACTCTGAATTTCAGCTTTAATCTTTTCAGTATTTTCTATTTTTAATAATTTTGGCATGCTTCACCTCCTTGAGATGAACATGTCACAAATTAATTGTAACTGCAATAAATATTACGTTTACTATAGAAGAAGACCAAAGCCTTATATTCCTGAAAAGGTTTTATATGAAAATGTAAAAATTTCTCTGCGCCCCTGCGTCTCAGCGGGAGAACAAAACAGTTCTCGCGCAGAGACGCGGAGAAAAATCAGTTACGCTTTTATTTTCATCCTTCGTTGCGCCCATCCGGGCATGGGGGTTAGTCGGCGAGTCCGGAAGCCTGCCCGTTACCGGATCAACGAAGAAAGCCTCACGGTAAAAGATGTTGTCGATCGCATGACGCTTTGCACCCAGCCTGTTTTGGATGTGAGAAATACCAGTCGCGGAAAACTCAAATTGAGAGTGTTGCGCGTTCCTGTTTATATCTGGAATGAAGAAGCTTGTATGGTTCATCGGTATTGTCTCGTTGCTACACAGACATCGGGTAAAAATCCGGAGACCAAAATATCTCTTTCCAATGCCCCTGAAACGGTCGAATTGAAAACCCTCGCATGGATGCAGCATCAGCGTTTCTGGGTGGAACGGGCCTTCGAGGACGCAAAAAGCGAGTGCGGCATGGCCGATTATCAGGTCCGTAAATGGAGCGCATGGCACCATCATATGGCCCTTGTAATGATGACGATGCTGTTTATGCTCAATGAACGGATATGCCATAAGGACACATATCCAATGTTGTCGTGCTCGGACACTGAAGAGTTCCTATCCCATTTCCTACCCCGCCGTGACTTTCGGAAAGAGGAAATCATTAGACAACTGGAACATCGAAAACGGCTTGCGGCAATCCAATCTCACGCACGAAATCAGGAATTGCGGGAGGCCTCGTGAAAGTGAATAATTTAAAATTACAAAGTCAAATTAGTCGCAAAGTTAAAACAATCTGGTCATTTCAATAGATAGCCGGAGATTTTTCCCCTCAAGTCCCAAAAAACTTAAAATTTATAAAATTCAGCTTCCTCAGTTTTAATCCTTCCTCAATAATCATAAAAATTTTTAGTAATAAAAAAATTGTTCAACATCTTTCAATGCACTGATAAAATTATCGATATCTCGTTTGGTATGCAAAGCGGTCAAGCTGATCCGTAAAATGGCTTTGCCCAGCGGAACCGTTGGATAACGGGCCGGCAGTACATAGATATTTTTTTCCAGCAATTTCCGGGATATACGCCTGGCTTTTTTTTCATCCCCCATCAAGACGGATAAAACATGCGCATCACCGTTGACCTCAAATCCCTGATGCACCAACTTTAATGCCATATACCGGCTGATATCATGCAGATGCCTACGCTGTTCATCCGCCTTTTCGATCATTTCCAGTACGTCCATGGCGGATGCGGCATGGGCCGCAGGCAAGGTGGTGGTGTAAATCATCGGGGCGCAAAAATTAAGCAGATACTCCTTGATCATTGCCGGAAGCAGTACAAATGCTCCGAATAATCCCAATGCCTTACCAAACGTCCCAATGGCGATATCAGCCACCGGCCTTGCCAGGCCTTTTCCCTTTTCACCCAGGACACCAAACGCATGGGCTTCATCGACCACGCATAAAAATTGACTTTGGGATTTGACGGTCAACAAGTCGTCACAAGGCAACACGTCACCATCCATGCTGAACAGAGATTCGGTGATCACCGCGGCCTGGCCGTCGGCGCAGGCATCAAGCCGTTTTTTAAGGTGGGCGAGGTTGTTGTGATTATATCCGTAAATATGCGCCCGGCTGAGCATCAAGCCATTAACGCTGCTGGCATGGATATGCTTGTCAAAGAAAACCCTGTCTCCTTTTTCAAAAAGTGCGGCCAAAATTCCGGCATTGGCTTGAAACCCACTGGGGAAAAAAAGAGCGGCCTGATAACCAAAATAATCGGCAAACGCATCTTCAGCCTGGCAGATGATCCGGTAGTTGCCGGAAACCAGCCGGGATGAGGAGGCGGACGCGCCAAGTGTTTCAAAATGCCGGGCCACTTTCTGAGCCAGGGCCTGTGAAGATCCTAAGCCCAAATAATCATTGGACCCGAAATTCAATATTCGGCGACTGTCAATGCATAAATATTTTCCGTTCCGCTGATCAATCCTTATTGGATCGCGATACAAGCCCTGCTCTTTTTGCAGGTTCAATCGGTCATGATATCGCTTTGCAAACATGTAAATAACCGTTCATAATGAGATTGCAATCGGTTTTGGTCAAATCGATCATCATAGGCGATGGTGGCAAACAGAAATTGCCCATTGATCACGATTTGATCATTTTTAAGGGCTGTCAAATGATAACCATATGCATATTGGCTCCGGGAGGTTCGTTTCCCTTTCAGTTGATAGGTGCCGTTTAGCTCCAGGCCTGGATTAAAACCGCATTCTTCGATGATCAGCAGCATGGCATGACGGCTGAATTGATTCGCATATCTCACGTGCATGGCGCCTAGTTGCGCCAGGCTTTCGATTCCCAGCCAGACAGGTGTTTCCGCAAATGTTTTTTCGGCGACGATGGTGTTTTCCCGCACCTGGGTAATCCGGTCGAGCAAAATAAACCGGTCTTGACCGGAACAAACCGTCATGATTTCCATTTTCGTATCACCAAAGCCGCATTCTGGCCGCCAAACCCGAAATTTTCAATTAGAACATGTTCTGCTGCAAATGCCATTGTTTTATTCACAAACGCAACATCGGACCGGCACGGGTGCTTGAGATTGCGGATGGCCGGCAGCAGTTCATTGCCGAGCAACACCAGATTCAGTCCCAATTCTACTGCGCCGCACGCCGCACTCACATGCCCGATCCATGATTTTAATCCAATGACATATGGGGTACGCCCCCCGAAAACATCCGCGATCACGTCGGCTTCGACCTGATCGTTCAATTGCGTCCCTGTGCCGTGGGCCGAAACATAATCGATCTGTTCCGGTAAAATATTCGCCTCACGCAAAACATTTTGAATGGCAAGCCTGGCGAATTTTCCATCCGGTCGGGGTGCGGTCATGGCATAGCCGTCCATGGTCGCGCTGTACCCGCATATTTCCGCGTAAATGTGGGCGCCCCGCTGCCGGGCATGGGCAATGTTTTCAAGCACAAAAAAAGCACCGCCTTCACCCGGTACAAATCCGTTGCGTGATTCGTCAAACGGGCGGCTGGCGGTATCAGGCGTCCCGTTTACCATGCATAATGCCTGGGCTTTGCGATAGGCCAGAATCCCTCCGGACGACAGCCGGGAATCCCCTCCTCCGGCCATCGCCACATCCAGATACCCGTGTTTGATTTTTCGATAGGCCTGGCCGATGGCCTGTAAAGAAGCGCTGCAGGCGGTTGCTATGGTCAGGTTCTCGCCATGAATTCCTAAAACTTGGGATATGGCGGAAGCCCCGGTATTGGGCAGAAACCTGAGCATCCAAAGCGCATTCAACGCGGAATCATCCAATTGACCGTTTTTGATCGCGACCAATTCTTTTTCCAGGTCCAGATTGGGTCCGACCCCGGCAAATAGTCCTGCCAGATCCAGACATGCTTTGTCGATACCGGCATTTTCAACAGCAGCCACTGCTGCCGCAAGGGCGAATTGGAATCCGGGGTTCAAATAGCGCAGATTCTTGAATCGGCCGGTGTAAGCTTTGACATCAAATCCGCAAACCGGGCTTATCACGATTTCCGGATCATGCCGAGATCGCCTGAAACATACCTGATCATTTTTGAATGACCGCAGGATGGTTTCCGGGCAATGACCTAAAGCGGAAATAATTCCCATGCCGGTGATGACGACTCTGTTTGACATTTAAACGACGCTAAATAACCCTGTAAAATTTTTCCACGGCATCTTTGGAGCACTGCGCCGGCTTTTCATCCGCAAATCCAACCGTAATAAAGCACTTGATGACAGCATCCTCTATATTTAAAATATGTTCGACGGGTTTTTTTTGATCCGCCTGGTGGATAAAAACCAGCGGCGCCGTCAGAATACAGGCCCCTAATCCGAGTTCCTGGGCTTTTAATAAAAAATGACTCAAAGACAACCCCACAGATAGATTCATATCCGTATCATGACGAAAGTCCTGTTTCATGATTCCGGCATCTATCATTTGATGCGCAAAGCCGGACAAAGGGTTTTGGGTTCCCACGGCAAATAAAACCGGGGCATGCAGCATAAAATCGGAATAGCGGAAATAGGCATTGATCCAGTTGCGGATCCGTTTGCCGGCGCCAAGATTTTGATGCTGCTTCAAAAACCAGTCATGTCCGGTTTCAATCGCCTGATTCAATTGGTTGCGGATTTGGGCGGATGCGATCCGAAAAAACCGGACCGGTTGACTGTTCGAAGGTGATGGCGCCATTTGGGCGCACCGGACCATCGAAAGGATCCACTCTTCCGAAGGCAAATCAGGTTTGTATTTCCGGATGCTCCGGCGCTCATGAATCAAACGATCCAGGGCGCTTATCAGGCACGGTTGCATCAGGCCGCCTTTTTGGATTTTGTCTGCCATTCAATATAGGCAATCAGATCCTTGACCTTCAGAACCGGGCCCTGATCAAGATCTGCCAGGATTTCAGCAATCCTTTTGGTTGAAAGAAACGGAAATCTGCCGGTCAGCCCGGCCAGGCGATCCTGTGAATCCGGTATATTTTGGATATAAAGCCGCAAATTCCTCAAAAACAGATCATCATCATTGATTTCAATCGCAAACCGGTTGTTCAAAGATACCGCCAGTTCCAGAAAATCGATGGATTCTGCGCACAAATCCCTGACCAAATAAGTGTCCGTGGTGATTTCTTTTTCATCGACGTCAAGCAGTTCGACCAATATTTGTCTGATTTCCTTAAAAATATCCACGAAATCATTTTCCTTTTTATGCTTAGGGCTATAAATTCATTTTACGGCGGACATGCCGCCATCCATGGTGATGCTTGTGGCGTTTATACCGGAGGCGCTGTCAGTGAGCAGAAACAAAATCACATCCGCGATTTCCTCACAAGAGAGCATCCGCTTGATCGGTATTTGATCCATAATACGCTGCTCATGTTTTTCGATAAACGATTTGGCCCTTCCTGCGTCCACATAACCGGGCCTGACACAAATCGTGGTAATACCCTTGCTCGCCAGTTCGATGCCCACGGCATTGTAAAGTGATTCAGCGCCATTTTTGGCAGCGGCATAAAATCCCTGTCCCGGGCTCTGCCGTGCTGCGGCTGTGGAAGAGACATACACCATTCGCCCTTTTTTTTGGGTCAGCATGGCCCGGGCCGCAGTCTTGATCATGATGGTCCGGTTGTTGAGGCTGGCCTCAAAAAACGATTGCACCCTTTGCGCATCAGTCGCGGCAATCAGGCCCTCCAGATCGTCTTGAGCAAAATCGACCAGGTAATCCAACTTATTTTCAATCGTTTCAAAGGACTGGCCGATGCTGTGGACGCGATCCAGATCCAGATACTCCGCCGCATATTTTCCTTCAAAATCTCCCAATCGGGATTCAAGTTTTTTCTGACCGGATTCGGACCTGAACGTCATGATCGGAAAAAGACCCGATAGAATCATTTTTGGCGCCAGGGTCAAGGCCATATCACACGTGCCGCCGACGATCAGGCATTTTGTTCCGGTAAACCTCATGTTCATCGCAGGATCGATCCCCTTACCAGTACGGTATCGTTAGCCAGAAGTTCGCACTCGATTTTAGATGCATGTTCCGATCTCTGAAATATCCGGTACCGGTATGTTCCCGGTGTCACCCATTTAATGAATCTGAAATTGGACAGCGTCACTGTCTGTCCGCATTGGCCGCACTTTTGCAGCACCTTTAAAAATGCGGCGATGATCAGGGTGCCCGGAACAATCGGATGGCCTGGAAAATGATCCCGAAAGATCGGGTCTTTCGGATCGAATTCAAATATGCCGTAATGGATGATCAACATTATCTTGACCGATCTCACATCAATCTCCTTTAGGACAGAAGGTAATGCCCCCGGAGTGTTCAGTTCTCACCATAGCTGGAAACGGCTACTTGGCCGCCGAAATCGTCACCATTTCAGCCCGTGTACCGGGGTGTGGAAAGGAACATATATAATCGTGTCAGAAATTTTCTAATACAGAGGCATAAGTTGCGCTCACGGGGCACCTGTCCGTTTCCATCGGAGAGAGTATTTGGCGAAAAGGGAGTGCTCTTGTCGAGACCGATGAAGACAACCGCCCGCCGTGTGCCATGAAGTGAAGTCAGTTGAAATACCAGATGCGGTAGCTCCGCATGTCCGGCTTGATGAGCGGGAATTGAAAACGGGGCTGTAATCTACAGCCCCCGTCCTCGACCGTACTGCTTAATTTGGCAATTGCAACATAATTTTGGATTTTGAAATGGTTTCTATTCAAAAAGTCCGGAAGTTTTAAAATTTTCAATCTCCTTCTCTGAATACCCTAATTTTAAGAGGACTTCTCTATTGTCGGTGCCTTCGGGCTGTCCTGCTTTAGAGTATTTCAACGGGGTTTCGGAAAACCGGATGGGAGTTCCGATCTGGCGGACAGAATCACCGCCCGGAAGTTCCACATCAACCAATAGCCCCCTGTGTTTGGCCTGGGGGTCATTTAACGCCTCAAAAAGTGTCAAAACCGGTTCCACGCAGGCATCAACATCTTTAAAGGCCCCTTCCCACTCGTCTCGGGTCTTTGTTTTGATTACTTCCCGAACTTTTGCTTTAACTTGCAAAACATCCTTTGGCATCACACCGCCTTTAATCAGATCCGGGCATCCAATGGTGTTGCAGAAGGCAGAAAAAAACTGTGGTTCCAGCCCGCCGAAACTAATATATTTATTATCTTTTGTCTCGTAAAAATCATAAAGACAGCCGCCGTTTAAAATTTCCCCTTCTCTTTCCGGTTCCAAGCCATTCACCAGAGCAGCCGCTCCAGTCATGGCATTGAACGGCATGACACCATCCATCATTGAAATATCAATATGTTGTCCTTTACCTGTATTTTTACGATAAAGAACTGCAGCCAGGACTCCTATAACCACGTTATTTGCGCCTGATGCCACATCTGCAATCTGCATACCTGTTAAAACAGGCCCGTCAGCCTTTGTTCCCGAATAAGACATCAGCCCTGAACGGGCGAGATAATTAATGTCATGACCGGCTCTTTTAGAATAAGGACCATCCTGGCCGTAACCAGTCAAAGAACAGTAAATAAGCCCTGGATTTATTTGTTTAAGATGCTCATATCCCAACCCGAATTTATCCATGATACCCGGTCTGAATTGTTCCACAAGAATATCATACTCCGAGATGAGCTGTCTTACAATCGTTATAGCCTGGGCTTTTTTAAGATTGAGGGTGATAGAGCGTTTCCCACGCCCCAACCAGGCAAGATTTGCAGAAATCGATGTACCATGGAGGTAAGGCGGCATCAGAGTCGCAATGTCTGGCCGTGATCCTGACACGACTTTCAAAGTATCCGCCCCAAGATCAGTTAACACCATAGTAGCGTATGGTCCGGGCAAAAGAGTTGAAAAATCAAGTATTTTTAAATGCTCTAAAGGTCCCGACATTATTACAATCTCCTATTTAATTATATAAACGATTCTTAAACATACTGAGATTATCAGACTTTCATTATTTGTTATGGGTCAGGATGGAATAAAAATTGTTATTTCAATTTTATCAATAATTTAAAATTGAAATAGATCAAATCGAAAATTCTCAAGGTCAATATAAGCCATTTTGTTTCGGAGAATCTTTCCCCGTTTAAGAATAATTTTAATAACTTCCATGGCTTCCAGTCCGCCTATTATGCATGGAGTTATTGATGGGACGCCAAGAATCTTTTCCATCTGTTCTGGAATTTTTCCTCCAAGATTTTTAGTTGCATATAATTTCTCAAGATCCATATCTTCAGGGAAAATTGTCATTACATGGCCATCAAAACCTGCCACAGCGCCATGAACCATCGGAATCCTCATTTTTTTTACAGCCCGACCAAGAACAAAGCGATCTTCTATATTATCAAGGGCATCTACAACAACGTCAGCATCTTTGATAATTTCATAAGCATTGTTTTTATAAAGTTTTTCATTTCGGGATATTATTTCAACAGCAGGATTTACTAAATTTACGGCAAGCCGAGCTTCGGAAGATTTCGGCGAGCCTATAGAGGACATCTTTGATAATACTTGGCGATTGAGGTTTGTCTCATCAAAAGTATCATGATCAACAACAATAAGCCGACCGATGCCGATTCTGGCAAGAAGCATGACAACATACCCGCCGAGACCGCCGGATCCGATAACAGAAACAGTTGATTCTGATAATTTAAGCTGTTCATCTATCGAAATAATGTCACGGTTACGAAGATATATGTGAGGACAAATACCGAGTTTTAAAGCTTCAATGTAAACCTTACGAATGGAACACCCCAATGCACCGCTGATCTCTACCGCTTTCTCGTTGCTGATAATACGGACTTTTCTGCCAACCGGATCGAAAATTTCTATTGATTTTCTATTCAGGGACTCCTGAATATCAGGCTTTATACCAGGATTCAAATTGTTGCTCCTCATTGCTCAAAATTTATTTTGCCTGAAATAAAAAATAAGCTATCCGATAATACAGAGCACGTCATTTTTGGAAACCGAATCCCCGCTCTTGTAATTAGTCGATTTAATCGTTCCGCTAGCCGGTGCCGGAAGTGAATTTTCCATTTTCATGGCTTCCAGAACCACAACAGAATCCCCTTTTTCGACAGAATCCCCCACTTCTTTAATGTAACTGAGAATCATTCCGGGCATAGGGGCTGTCAAAGGGATTCCTTCTGCAGCTGTAGGCTTGGATGACGGTGCAGCTTCTGGTGATTTTAGTAACGAGGGTTTTGCGGCGGAGGGCGCAGGCCGTAGGGCCGGAAGGGCTGCAACTCTCTGTGCTGCAAGCGCTTGCGGCGGAATTGCGGGTGCTGCTGGAGCAACCGGCGGTTGCGCGTAAGTGATGATCGGCTGTCCGCCCAGCTCATCAACACTGACTTCAAAATATTCATCTTCGATAAACACGTTAAAAGTTCTGGTATGCTTTCCTTTGGCCGGTGCGTCTTTAGAAGATTTTTCCACCAGCGTGCCGGCTTTTGCCTTTGCAAGGATTTCATCCGTTTTTTTGACATCTTCAAGGGTTCGGGCTTTAAGTGAATCAGGAGGCGTTTCCTTTCCATACTTGTACATCAAGAATTTTTTTCCGGTCACCGGGTACAGTGCGTATAAAATGATGTCTTCAAGATCGGACGTCAGGCCTTTGAGTTCTTTTTTGGCTTTTTCCAGTTCAGGTTCAAGCACCTCGCCAGGCCGGCAGGTAATCGGTTTTGTACCTCTTTCATACCCTTTCAAAGCTTTTTTCTGAAGTTTTGAACTGATGGGAACCGCTGTTTTTCCGTATAATCCGTAGCACAGATCCTTGACCTGGGCCGTGATCATTTTATAGTCTTCATCGTCATCATCAAACAATACATTGTTCACCGTCTGGGTTCCCACGATCTGGCTGGTCGGCGTGACCAGCGGAATCTGTCCGAGATCTCTTCTTACCCGGGGCAACTTGGCAAACACCTCATCCATCCGGTCCAGGGCATCCATTTCCCGCAGCTGATTAACCAGGTTAGACAACATTCCGCCGGGGATCTGGTGAAGCAAGGCGTTAATGTCAATAATCGAAACCTTTGAGTCATCCAGAAGATGCTTGTATTTGGGAAGAACTTCTTTTTCCAGTACCACATTAATTTCGGCAAGTTTCTTCATATCAAAACCGGTATCCCGGCTGGTGCCGATCAAAGACATCACCAACGGTTCGACTGCGGGATGTGATGTCCGATACGCATAACTGGACATACAGGTATCAATGACATCCACACCGGCCTCCACCGCTTTTAAATGCGTCATGGGCGCCATGCCGGAAGTGAAATGGCTGTGCAGATGAATGGGGATATCCGTGTTTTCCTTCAAGGCTTTGATCAGTTCAAACGCGTCATAGGGGGCCATTAATCCTGCCGTGTCCTTGATGCAGATACTGTCTGCCTGCATTTTTTCAAGGTCCTTGGCTTTGTCGAGATAGTAATCCAGGTTGTAGACGTCGCCGCCCATGCGCGGCTCGGTTAATGAATAACAGATACATCCCTGAAAATGCTTACCGCAGTCTTTGATCGCGGCAACCACTGTTTCAAAATTCCGGAAGTCGTTTAGTGCGTCAAAAGTTCTGAATATATCCATTCCGTTTTCTGCTGCTTTTTCAACAAATGCTTGGGCAACATCATCCCCATAGTTACGGTATCCTACCACATTTTGTCCGCGAAGCAGCATGGAAAAAGGGGTTTTCTTAAAGTAACGCTTTAAGGTGCGAAGTCGCTGCCATGGATCTTCATTTAACAATCGATGCATCGTATCAAAGGTTGCGCCTCCCCAGACTTCCACGCCCCAGAAACCGACTTCATCCATCATTTCGGCTATCGGTATCATGTCTTCGGTTCGACCTCGGGAGGCAAAAAGGGACTCATGCCCGTCCCGGAGTGTCAGATCCTGGATTTTTACCGGATTATCAGCCTTGGGGCGGTTCTCATAATCATTAATTGACTGCATCTTCACTTTAAAATGATCACCCATTGGAATCTCCTCATTAATATCGTGTGACATATAAATAAATGTTGAACGTCTGAGACGTAACAAATTTTTTGATTGATTATTTTTTTTCAAAACAGAAAATCTAAAACCATTATGATTAAAATTTTTGTTTTGATCCGTGGAATGCTTTCATTTGCATCATCGACCGCATCTGCATTTGATGCTGGCGGCCGCTGATGCCCCATGAATTCAAAACCAGCGGCGCATGTTTCGTTCCTGTAATTACGGGCTGAGAATGAGCTCCATGGGACTGAGAGAATGCCATCGCTTCGTGTTCCGATTTAATATAATTGGCAACTGCTGCTATTGCGGCAATTTTCTTTTTTCTATCCGACATACCATCCTCAATTTACATTCGTTTGAAATAAAAGGAATTATCAAAACCCAGACCATTAAGCGGGAATATTACCATGTTTTTTCGGAGGAAGTGTCTGCCGTTTGTTGTACATGACCTCCAACGCTTCAATTAACCGCATCCGCGTTTCACTTGGGACGATCACATCATCGATGTACCCGCGGCTGGCGGCACAATACGGATTAGAAAAAAGTTCACGGTATTCATCAATTTTTTCCTGCCGTTTGGCCTTTGAATCATCCGCACTGTTGATCTCTTTGCGATGAATAATGTTTGCCGCACCATCTGCGCCCATTACTGCAATCTCAGCACTCGGCCAGGCAAATGCGAAATCCGCGCCCAAATGTTTCGAGGACATGGCAATATATGCCCCGCCATAGTCTTTACGAACAATCACAAGCAATTTGGGAACCGTTGCTTCGGAGTAGCACCATAAAAGCTTCGCGCCGTGGCGGATAATCCCGCCCCACTCCTGATTACTGCCCGGCATATACCCGGGAACGTCCGACAGGGTCAATAACGGGATATTAAAGGCATCACAAAATCGGATAAATCGAGTGGCCTTATCCGAAGCGTCAATGTCAAGACATCCCGCCATTACTTTGGGTTGGTTTGCGATAATGCCGATACTTTTTCCGTTTAAACGGGCAAAGCAGACAATAATGTTTTGCGCAAAATGGGCATGGGGTTCAAAGAATTCTCCTTTATCTACAATTTGACGGATTACCTCTTTCATGTCATAGGACTGACTCGAATTATCCGGAATTAATGTATCAAGTTCCGGCGCAATTCGTTTCGGGTCATCACCAACAACCAGAATCGGCGGGTCTTCCATATTATTTGACGGCAGATAAGAAAGCAGCAACTTAATATTATTGATCGTATCCTCATCGGATTCACAGGCAAAATGCGCCACCCCACTTTTTTCATTATGGGTCATTGCGCCGCCGAGATCTTCAAAAGTAATGACCTCGCCGGTAACCGATTTAATGACTTCCGGACCGGTAATAAACATATGACTGGTATTTTTTACCATAAAAATCCAGTCGGTCATGGCCGGGGAATAGACAGCACCTCCGGCGGTGGGTCCCATGATAGCAGAAATCTGGGGGATCACACCTGAACACTGGGAATTTCGATAAAAAATTTCTCCGTAACCGCACAGGGCATCAACACCTTCCTGGATCCTGGCTCCGCCGGAATCATTCATGCCGACTACCGGTGCGCCAGCTTTGTGTGCCATATCCATTATTTTGCAAATTTTTCTGGCGTGCATTTCGCCGAGGGAACCGGCTCTTGACGTAAAATCCTGGGCATATGCAAAGACCGGACGCTCGTCGACATATCCATAACCGGTGACCACTCCGTCGGATGGAATCTCGATATTTTCCATCCCGAAATTGACACATCGATGCTTGACAAACATATCCACCTCACGAAATGTGCCGGGATCAAAAAGCGCGTCCAGCCTTTCCCGTGCGGTTAGCTTGCCTTTTTCCTTGTGTTTGGCTACATTTTTTTCACCACCCTGCTCAAGAGCTTTACTCTTCAAGGCCTGTAATTCATAAATTTTATCCGCAACACTACCCATTATCCTATCCTTTCATGTCAACCCTTACATAAACTCAACCATTTCAAAATCGTAAAAATGTAAAATAATGGAACAAAAATAATAATTAATCGAGTGTGTCTGAAACGGGTCTAATTTTAGTTTTTCAGAGAATTTAATATTTTTCTCACTGCAGCTGTAGGCGTCGATGCACCTTTTTCAACAGCCCAGCACAATTGGGGCAATAATTTTTTAACCTCGGGGATTTGATAAAACCAGTCTTTTAACCCCTCTTCCAGTAACGCCCACATCCATTGACGGGCCTGTTTTTTTCTTTTTTCTTCAAGGGCGCCAGTAGCTGACATTTTTTCATGATGGTCTAAAACCATTTCCCATACTTCTGCAATACCGGTCATATACAACGCACTGCAGGTCAAAACCTGCGGCGACCAGTCAACAGTGTCAGGTGAAAACAAATGCAGGGAATCCGCATAAACTTTTTTTGCCTGCAGCGCTTTATCAAGATTGTCCCCATCCGCCTTGTTCACAACAATTGCATCAGCCAGTTCAAGGATGCCCCGTTTAATACCCTGAAGGCCATCACCAGCACCGGCAAGCATTAACAGAAGGAAAAAATCGACCATGGATGCGACACTCACTTCAGACTGACCAACCCCGACTGTTTCAACCATGATGACATCGAAACCGGCAGCTTCACATACGAGCAGAGACTCCCGGGTTTTGCGTGACACCCCACCTAACGTTCCCCCGGACGGAGAGGGGCGGATAAAAGCGTTGGGCTGAACGGACAGTTTTTCCATACGGGTTTTGTCCCCCATTATACTGCCGCCGCTGTGCGTACTGCTGGGATCAACCGCCAGAATCGCAACCCGCTGCCCGCGTTCAACCAGGAGCATTCCCAGACTTTCAACAAATGTACTTTTGCCAACACCCGGAACACCGGTAATTCCGAGCCGGACGGCTTTACCGGTAAACGGAAGGAGCCGGTCAAGCACATTTGTTATCAATTCCTGATGTGTTGGCAGTGAGCTCTCGATCAGGGTAATGGTTTTGGCAAGGACTTTGCGATTGCCGGCACAAACCCCCTGAACATAATATTCAGGATTGTTTTCCATTATCTGTTTTCCAGCGCATTCAATACCTGGTTGGCGGACTCCGTTATCACGCTCCCCGGTCCGAACACGTTTGAGACCCCGGCATCATATAAGAAATCATAATCAGACGGCGGAATAATACCGCCGACCACCACCAGCACATCCTCTCCGCCCTGTTCCTTCAGGGAAGCAATCAGGTCGGGAACCAGAATTTTATGGCCGGCCGCCAGACTGGACACTCCGACCACGTGAACATCATTGTCAATAGCTATGCGCGCGGCCTCGACTGGTGTCTGAAACATTGGGCTGATGTCCACATCAAAACCAAAATCCGCAAAAGCGGTGGCCACCACCTTGCTTCCCCGATCATGCCCGTCCTGGCCCATTTTAGTGACCAGTATTCTCGGTCTCCGGCCTTCTTTTTCAGCAAATTTATCCGTCCGTTTGCGAAGAAATGAGATAATTTCGCTATCCTGATATTCTGACGCATAAATACCGGAAATACACTGAGTCGTGGCAACATAACGACCAAAAACGTTTTCCATGGCATCGGATATTTCGCCCACCGTTGCCCGTTTTCGGACGGCGTCAATGCTGACTTCAAGCAAATTTCCGCCGGTTTCCGCACATTTTGTAATCGCTGCAAGGGCTTGTTCAACCGCTCCATTGTCTCTTTTTTCTTTAATTTCTTTGAGTCGGGCCACCTGCTGATCACGGACTTCTGCCGATATTTCCCGGACTTCTATTGGCGCTTCATCTTCCACCTGGTATTTATTGACACCGACAATCACATCTTTTCCCTGATCAATTCGTGCCTGCCGACGTGCTGAAGACTCTTCGATTCTCATTTTCGGCATGCCGGAAACAATGGCTTTGGCCATACCGCCCAGTTCATCGACTTCGTTGATTATCTTTCGTGCCTCCTGAATAATCGAATGGGTCAGTGACTCAACATAATATGAACCGCCAAGGGGATCAACCACACGCGTGACATGGGACTCCTCCTGAACAATGATCTGTGTGTTTCTGGCCACTCGGGCGGACAGGTCGGTAGGCAAGCTGACCGCTTCATCAAATGAATTGGTATGCAGGGACTGTGTTCCGCCTAAAACGGCTGCGAGACACTCAAGTGTGGTTCGAATGATATTATTATAAGGATCCTGCTGTGTCAGGCTCCAGCCGGATGTCTGGCAATGGGTTCTGAGCATCAGGGAATTCGGATTTTTGGGGTTGAACTGCTTCATCAGGTCCGCCCACAAAAATCGGGCCGCCCGGAGCATGGCAATCTCCATAAAAAAATTCATGCCGATGCCGAAGAAAAAAGACAGGCGCGGGGCAAAGTCATCAATATCCAGTCCTGCGTTTAATGCAGCTTTTACATATTCAATGCCATCGGCGATCGTAAATGCGGTCTGTAGAACCGAATCCGCTCCGGCCTCCATCATATGATAACCGCTGATACTTACCGTGTTGTATTTGGGCATATTTTTTGAGCAGTAACCGATAATGTCCGAAACAATTCGCATGGACGGTTCCGGGGGATAGATATAAGTATTGCGTGTGAGGTATTCTTTTAAAATATCGTTTTGAATTGTTCCCACCAGTTTTTCCTGGGAAACGCCCTGCTCTTCGGCGGCAACGATATAACCGGCAAGTACCGGCAGAACCGCCCCGTTCATTGTCATGGAAACCGACATTTTATCTAAAGGGATACCGTCAAATAATATCTTCATATCCTCGACGGAATCTATCGGAACCCCGGCTTTGCCGACATCGCCTGTCACCCTGGGATGATCGGAATCATAGCCGCGATGAGTTGGCAAATCAAATGCTACCGATAGCCCTTTCTGCCCGGCCGCAAGATTTTTCCGATAAAATAGATTTGATTCTTTTGCCGTTGAAAAACCGGCATACTGACGGATGGTCCAGGGTCTGTTCGTATACATGCTCGCACGAACACCGCGAACAAAGGGGTCAACCCCCGGAAGATTATTGATAAACTCTATGTTCTCAAGGTCTTCGGCAGTATATAAAGGTTTTATATCGATCCCTTCAGGGGTCGATTTCGTCAGTGACTCTACCGGGGTTCCCCTTAATTCTTTTTCCGCCAGCTTTTGCCATTTTGATATCTCCGGATGATCCGCCATATCCATGCTCCTTTTTAAATCTACAGCTATATAAATTTTGATTTAATTAAACTTCATCAGAATATTTAACGTTCACATAATTCCACAAGTACGCCACGGGTCGCTTTGGGATGCAGAAATGCGATTTTTGCGCCGCCGGCCCCTAAGCGTGGGGTTTCGTCGATGAGACGCACACCTTTTCCCTTTAGTTCGGCAAGGGCTGTTTCAATATTTTCTACCCGAAACGCGATATGCTGGATGCCTTCACCTTTTTTCTCAATAAATTTTGATATCGGGCCGTCCGGTGCCGTGGATTCAAGCAGTTCAACCTCACTTTCACCCACCGGGAAAAAGGCGGTTTTGACTTTTTGGACTTCTACCGTTTCATCTCCTGCAAAATCCAGCCCCAATATATCCGTCCAGAATTCTTTTCCGTTTTCTATGTTGTTAACCGCAATACCGATGTGATCAATTTTTAATATTTTCATAGTATTCTTCCCAATAGAGTGTGAGTCGTGACATAGTGCCTTGGTAATAATAATTTTGGGTAAGGTATTTAAAGTACCTGGCTATAACAATTCAGCGATGTTTAGATTTTGCTCGGCATTATATTTGAGATGAACCAGCCTCCCCACCTGATTTTGAGAGGTTAAAAGATCAAAAATATCTGGATCAGCATGTGTTTGAGAGATGAACCTGAAACCTTCACTTGTTTTTCCGTAAATAACAGCATAAGCGGGACTTCCGTCTCTTGAATAAATCACTGTATAGGTTTCGATTATTCCTTTACCCGACGCGATATTTCTTGTTTTAACCGGTTTTTCTCCCACTAAAAAACTTTTTTTATCATCGAGATCATAATGATAAAGTTCAGTATTCACAGGGCGTGTGCTGTAAATACCCACCGCATGTTTTTGTAAAAACCATCCCAGGCTGGTAATCATTCCTGCCTTGTACAAACCGCGTGAAAGAGCATCCGCGAGGGTAACAACGGCATGTAGACTATAGTTGTTACCGGGGCCCCCAAAAAATCCGAGCCCGCCGGTCAAAGTTAAAGGACGTTTATCAGTTTCTTTTATACCAAGCATTTTACAGGCAATTGCGACAGAACTCGGGAAGCAGCTGTAAATATCGAAACAGTCAATCTCTTCCATAGTTAAATTACTCCGGCACAACGCCCGCTGAGCTGCTGCTTTAAGCGGAAGGCTTGAGGTAAAGTTGGATTTTTGAATGAGAAACGGCTGACGTTCTTCTGTGTGTGCACCAGCCAGAAAATAAACCGGCTGCCTGTCCTTTTTATAAAATTGCCGGCTCTTCTCTTCTGACATGAGGATGATGGCGGCGCCAAGATCGACATAAAGCATTGAAGTCATGAATTTTGTATATGGGAATGCGATCATTCTGTTGTTTCGGGTTGCGGAAACGATTGCGCTGGGTGTGAGCGGCGATTTTATCCATGCATTGGGATGCGTAGATGCTGCCTGGCTGAACTTTCTCCAAAGATTGCCGACTCGTTCCATATAAGGCTCAAGGTCCAAGCCGCTTTCTGCCCAAAGGGCAGTTTCATACAAGGGGAAGCCATGAATCGGCAAATAAACGCCATGATGCATTTCAATCTCCATGGCACCCAACATATCCTGTCTTTCGTGGCCTCCGGTCAGGCCTTTAAAAAGATCGCTGCCGGTCCTTATTTCGCTTTTATTTCTCGGGCAATAAGTTTCTCCACCGGCAAGAAGAACGCTTTCCAGTTCGCCTCTGGCAATCATCCCGCCCGCCTTGTTGACAAGAGATTGAGGAGAATTCCCCCCGACCCCTGAGACCAGATTAAAACGCGGAGCCGCCCCGATCTTTTCGGCTAACTGCTTTGCCGCGTCGTCGTAATGCCGGCTGAGCGGCCTTACCACCATGATGCCGTCTACTTTTGCCAATATATCCAAGGAACCGAGGGACTCTGCCGCCCTTCGGGACGCTTTGACCATCAGACCCAACGGATCAAGCAAATTATCAATTTGCTCCAGGGGTTGGGTCACCTGCCCCCATCCTGTTATGGTAACTTTTCTGTTCGTATGATTGTTGCCGGCAATCATTTTAAATAACCTGTTCCTTTTTTAATGAGTTCATCCGCAATCAGCAGTCGGCGTATTTCAGAGGTGCCGGCACCTATTTCATAGAGTTTGGCATCCCTGTAAAATCGATTAATGGGATATTCCAGGGTGTAGCCATAACCGCCATGAATCTGGAGGGATTCGTTCACCGCGCGAGATGCGGCTTCAGCAGCAAAAAGGATTGCCGCGGCAGCCAGTTTATGGACCTCAGTCCCTTTCCCGCCGCCACTGGATTTATCAGCCAGAATGGCCGAGCGGTATACAAGTCCCTTTGCCGCTTCTATTTCTGTATACATATTGGCCAGTTTTGCCTTTACCAGCTGAAAATTGCAGATGGGTTCACCGAACTGTTGCCTTTTTTTTGCATAATCAAGTGCCAGTTCCAAAGCGGCTTCACCGATACCTATGCTTATTCCGGCAACAACGGTTCTTTCGATGTCAAGGCCGGTCATCATCACCTTTATGCCCTCATTTACCAGCCCCACCACGTTTTCGGCCGGGACGCGGCAGTTTTGGAACACAAGCTCTCCGGTACTTGAACCACGGTTTCCCATTTTTTTTATTTTTTGTGAAACGGAAAATCCCGGAAAATTTTTTTCAATGATAAAAGCGGTAATCCCCCGGGCTCTTTTATCCATGTCTGTTTTTGCATAAACAAGAGCGACATCAGCCTCCGGAGCATTGGTAATAAACATTTTATTCCCATTTAATACAAAACATTCTCCGTCTTTTTCCGCCATTGTCTGAATCCCCACGGCGTCTGATCCGGCATTCGGTTCGGTTAACCCCATACATCCGATTAATTCTCCGGAACAAAGCCCGGGGAGATATTTTTGTTTTTGTGTCGTAGTACCGTTTCTTTCCAGATTATGGGCGCATAAATTCGCATGTGCGCCATAAGACATGGCCAGGCCCGGACAGATTTTGGCCATTTGTATAACAGCAAGAGTAAAGGTAAGCGTATCATAGCCACTGCCCCCGTATTTTTCGGAAATGCTCAAACCCAACAGGTCGATCTTCCCCATTTTTTTCCAGATATCAGGAGGGAACTGGTCGTTTTGATCAATCTCTTCCGCAAAAGGAGCGATTTCCTTAAGCATAAACTCCCGGACGTTTTTTATAATCATTTTCTGTTCTTTATTTAATTCAAAATTCATAACCGCCTGTTTCCCTCAATGGTTTTAGTAAAACATTTTTTATTCCGGTTTGCCGGCGTTTGTCGTGGCCAACCAATGACATTCACAGTTTAAATTTTCAACATCTTCTGCCTGAACAATTTTTCAATTACTTCCGACAGGCCGCTGATATTATCCATAAAATTTAAGTGATCTGATGGGAAATACCCTTTCAGAAACTGCTGCGTCTGCAGGTTGCATCCACAACCGATTGTAAACACCTCGACATCGTGTGCCCGGCAGTATTTAAGGGTATCACCAAGACTGAGTCCACAATTGGCCGCCCCGTCGGTTATATGGATGATCATACTGTTTTTATACTTTTTGTTCAGCATCATGGCCGCAGCCATGATGGCCTGGCCTGACGGTGTCCGGCCCTTTGGGATAACGGAGTATACTTTACCGCCGGAATAAAGCTGGGTGAGCACACATTGGGCACCATCCTCGGAATAGGCATAAATATCTATAAGATTTTTAAATCCTGCAGCAGCATGTGCAAGTGAGACAAAAATTTTTTCTGCGGTCTCCCATGGTCTTTTAGCGCCCGACTTTCCTCCCATTGATGATGATGCATCTGCAATGATACAAACATGCCATGGGAAATCAGATACAATAAGCTCTTTTTTTTTAAAGACCCTGCTATCCATGGGAACGCGATAAAGGCGCCGGGGATCAATCTTGCCTTCATACTGTGCTTTTTTTATGTGCCTTTTGCGGCGGCGCATAAAAAGAGACTGTTGCTGTAAAAATATTTTTTTAAGCCGGTTAACAAGCATTTCATCAGGCTGGAAATCGCTTATCGACTGGCTTTTCCTGACGATTGTTTCCATGGATTTTGCTTCAGGCTCTTCAACCGCCACAGCAATTACATTTGTCAGATCATTCTCGCCATCCTCAAGAGCTGCCTTTAAGCGGTTTAAAAGGTCCTCTGGGTCGGCGGAAGCCTGGTTTGATTCATCCGTATCCTTATTTTCATCTTCATCGTTACCTTCATCTGTCTCACCCCGGGGAGCTGCTTCGTCTCTGAAATTAATGGCATCAGGGGAAATCTGGAATTCTTCCCATTCCGAAATTTCATAAGCCACCTGGCCCCATATATCCATATAAACATCTTTTCTTCTGGACCGCCTTTCAGTAATGGAGGCTAACAATGCGATATTGGACAGCTCATCTGTAAGATGGCTCAAAATTTCAAGCGGACCGTAATAATAGGCATGCAGGTTCTTCGTATGTTCATCAAGGATTGTTGCTGCCCGCCAGATATCTGCAAGGCTGGACGGGGCGGGCGGCAGTGTTGGGTCTCTTCTGTTTTTTTCCAGTTCCAGACGCCAGTATTGTACCAGATAAAGAGACCATACAGACGATTCTGCCCGCATATTGATATAGATATCCTCGGCAGCCTCGATGACATTTTCTAAATAACGATAAACGGAATCCGATACGGCCGGCGCCTCCTCCTGTACTTTGCCGATAACCCACTCACGCCATTCAAGCGAAGACAGACCTTCAAGTACAACCTGCCCAACCAGGGCATCGAAGGTCTCGAATGAAAGCGGATAGCTCTCTTCTGCCACACCGGGATCAAGAAGTATAAACCGATTATCCGTTTCGACCATCCCTTTCCAGAAAACCGGTTTTACATTCCTGCCTATATAACCGGCCACCTTTCGCAGAGCACGCAAGCAGAGCATAAGCTCAGCGGTTTCATCACCTGAACGGTTTTTTCGCCAGAATTCCGAGTAAGTGGTCATCTTAAAACCTCTTGTCTGTTTTCTGACATTATTTTATGGCTGACCATCCGGAAGATAGGGGACATATACACCCGCAACGGATTTTATCTCGTGCACACCGGTTTCAACATGAACCGCAAGGAGTAACGATTCAAGGGCGTCTCTCGATATCTGCAAACCATAAATCAGCGCCTCTTTCAAAGATGATCCCATGGATACCAACTCGGCGATCATCAGGCTGTGCCGGATTGAGATCACCAGATCAGCCTGATCGTTATTCCTGATCCTTCCAATTATATTCAAAACCTGTTCTGCTTTTATTTTATCAATCCCGGTTTTCTTAACCAACACCTCCTTTTCCACTTCAACAGGGAGATATTCAAGATGTATACGATAAAATCTGTCTTTAAGCGCGGCATCAAGGGTATCCGTACCTGTAAATCCATCCCCTTCATTCATGGTGGCAAAAAAAATAACCTGGGGAGCTACCTGGACAAAACCCAATTCATCGATCCAGATACACCGGTCTTCGGACAAAATAGAAAACAGTTCATTTAAGGCATGGGGAGACTCTGATCGATTAATCTCTTCCAGATGTATCACACAACCCGGCGTCTGGATCGCTTCAGGGAATAAAAATTCCTTGTAATAAGTTTCGCCGGCTTTTAATCTCTGCTGGCCAAAAAGTTCGCCGGACTCCGACAACAGCCCGACTTGAAAAGTCGCCATCGGCCGGTTATAGATACCGGCAAACTGACGGACCAAAGATGATTTGCCGCATCCCTGGTTTCCTGTAACCAGTAAATTTACCGGGTGCTTTGCAGACATTTTTTCAAATCTTTCCATGACTATCCTGTCCGCATCTAAGATAAAAAAATTCCGATCAATAGCCGGAACTCGCAACTGCCTAAGTGCATCAATCATAATATCAAGCACCCCTGTTTTTGTTGCTGCAGATTTTGGTTAAGTCCGATTTACAATAAAATTAATCCTTCCCGGATGGTATTATTTTATTGTTCCCACGGGACAAATATCTCATCCGGATGATCAAAAAGATAGCCCATACGGGTTTGCGCATCTTCTCTTACAGCATTTTGAGTATACTCATCAAAATTTTTGGACGCTATCCATCGCTCCAGCAACAGCCCCCCCGGAAGCCACATTTCCATCGTCTCTTTTTCAGTTACCCAGGCTTTGAGTTTCACTCCGAACCGGGACAGAATCTGCCAGATTCTGTCCCGGTCGCGCCGATCGCAATAGGCCATCATCACACATTCATCAATGCCGAGATTAACTGACGGCTCTCTGTCATACTTGATAACCGGGATTTCTTTGCTCTCCACAAAAGGATCCAGCTTTATGGCCAGCTTGTCCAGCCATGATTTTTCCCCTAAAACAATCCACTTTCCCCAATATTGAAGCACTTCCCCGTTGGTCATTTCCTTCCCGTTGCGAACAGTGTATTTTTTACCGATCAAAATTTTAGGATGAAATATAAAGATAAATTTTGATTCCGGGTTATCCTGTATCATGATATAAACACCTCACTTCAAGTGATAGAATTCATCCGCCGGCAGCAAGGGGGATGATACTGATTTCATCACCATCTTTAACCGTTGTCTCAAGCCCATCAAAATCCCGTAGGTTATCTCCGTTCAGGAAAATCAACACATTGGATTTGTACCCTTTCGGGTCAATCAGATGTCCTTTTACACCGGGAAATCTTTCCTCAAGACGATCAATACAGTCAAGGATTCGCTCCCCTTGGCAGGAGAACTCTGTTTCTCCGTAAAACCATCTTTTTAACGAACCTGGAATTATTATTTTAACAGGCATTTTCTGTTCCCTATTAATTTAATTCTGACTCTGAGCATATGGTGTAAAATTGAAAATTATATCGCATTCCCAGTTACAATCTGGCTTAATTGTTTATATGAAAATGCAAAAAAGATTAATTATATCTAAATGTTAAAGCTCTTCAATTTTTATCCTTCGTTGTGCCCATCCGGACATGGGGGTTAGAAAGATGCTTCCGCCATCTCTACGGCAGAGTCATCAAGGTTTTTTATATTTTTTATTTTACCCATGGTAAGGGGGAGTACCGAAAAAGCGAAATGTTTGGCCAAGCGGATCTGGGCATCGTAAAAAGCCGCTTCACTGTTTTTCCGAATGAAATCGCATTTTTTTTCTTCCTCAACGTTTGCCAAACATTTTTCAAGTTTAGGAAAGGCCGCCTCTGCTCTCCACAGAAGCATCCAGGCAAGAACAACATCCCCCATAATCTCCAAAAATGGATAAGCAAAAGAAAATGCCGTAAGAACTTTGTCCGACATGGCATTTTGAGCAAGGAACATCGCGCACCCGGCCAATTGATCAGCAGCTTTTTCCACCTCAGCCGCAATCGGAGCCAATTCTTTTATTTTTTCTGCATGGGATACCTTCTTTTTTACCTCAGCAATCAGGTTCATAAAATGTTCGCCGTTTGCCATGCCCAGTTTTCTTGCCAGAAGATCCATACCCTGAATGCCGTTGCTCCCTTCATAGATACTGAAGATTTTTGAATCCCTCAGGAGCTGCTCGACGGGGAACTCCTGTGTATAACCGTATCCACCGTGAACTTGGACTGCCTGCGTACAGACTTCAAAAGATTTATCAGCACTGTATGCCTTTACAATCGGAGTCAGCAGCTCAATCAGCCCTTGCCAGCGGGATCTATCAGCATCATTTGCAGCCGTCAGGACTTTATCAAAACAAAGGCCGACATAATAAATCAAACTTCGCATCCCAGCGACATGGACTTTCATCCACATCAACATCCGGCGTATGTCCGGATGATTGATAATGGCGACTTGCGGAGCCTCCGGATCCGCCATTTTCAGGAGATGCTTTCCCTGCAATCGCTGCTTTGCATATTCGACGGCGTACAGATAGGCGCTGCTGGCCAACGAAAGTCCCTGCATACCCACGCCGAGGCGCGCTTCATTCATCATATGAAACATGGCACGCATCCCCTTGTTTTCTTCACCTAATAGTAGCCCCCTGCATTTTCCCGACGCGCCCAGAGTCACAGAACACGTAGCACTTCCATGAATTCCCAGTTTTTCTTCAATCCCGTCACACCTGACATCATTTAAATCACCGAAACTTCCATCATCATTGACCCATATTTTGGGAACGATAAAAAGGGATATCCCTTTAGTGCCGTTGGGCGCGTCCTCAATCCTCGCCAACACAGGATGAATGATGTTTTCGGTAAGGTCCTGATCAGCTCCGGTAATAAAAATTTTGCTGCCGGTTATGCTATAGGTACCATCCGAATTTTTTACAGCCGAAGTGGTCAGAGCGCCTACATCCGATCCCGCCTGAGGTTCCGTTAAAAACATGGACCCTCCCCATTTGCCGGTATACATTTTTTCTAGAAAAAGCGCTTTTTGTTTCTCGGTACCAAAGGTTTCAATCAGCTTGCCGGCTCCGTGGGCGATACCCGGATAAATCATGAAAGCGCAGTTTGCCCCACAAAAATATTCAGCACAGGCATTGGCAACAATAGTCGGCATTCCCTGCCCGCCAACAGATGGATCATCAATGGTTGCTATCCACCCACCCTCACCAAGAAGCCTGAAGATTCTTTTAAACGAGGCAGGGGTCTTTACCTTTCCATCTTCAAAGATGCAACCATCCCGATCTCCTTCGGCATTGGTGGGAAGTATCTCCTTGATTGCCAGATTCCGTGCTTCATTGACAATCATCTTGACAGTCTTTTTGTTGAATTGATCAAATTGTTTCGTCTGTGCCAGTTCTTCAATGCCCATCTGCTCAAAAAGGACAAAATCAACATCGCTACGGTCCGCAATAAGCTGTGCCATTTATCTTCATTCTCCTTTCAACACGTTGAATTTTCGATATCGATCAAATTTTATATGCAATAATATTTAAAAGAGGGTCTAAAATCTCCTGCAATTTTTATGAATCCTCCATATTACCCAAGGAACGCTTTTTATTTTCAGAATAAAATAGATATACAAGAATTGTGCCATTAGAAGACGAAATGCCTCACTCAGTTTCTGGGAGGAGTTAGAAACAATATTGTGGTCGTCCTGTTTGAATACTCGCTTTAATTTAAGTTAAAATGTGCGATTGGCAGAAACGGAATAGCATAGGGTGGCATCGTATCCATCGGACAAATTGTCCGTTTATACACTATTTTGTCCGATACAACCCGTTGCCTGTGCAGGATTACTTAGAAGCAGCGGGAAAATGAATTTTTTAATCTACCTTGATATTGTTTCATCTTCAAGGGAATATCCATCGGTGATTGATGCCATAATTAATTTTGGTCTGGTAATTGCAGGCATAACTTTTTCTTTGGAAGCACCCAGGATTGTTATTTTAATTATGAGAACAAAAAAATAATGGTTTCTCGGTTCAACGGTGGCGGGAACTTACCATTCACAAAAAAATTATCAAAACGATGGAGGCACACATGGCTATCAGCGAAAAGGTAAAAGATATTTTATTAAACAAAAACAGAATCAATATTTTAAGCACATCTAACAAGAAGGGACAAACCGATGTGGCGGTTTTCGGCTCAGCGCTTCTGACAGATAATCAAACGGTTTCCTTTGTATTAAAAAATAGCTCCCGGTCGTTAACTTATATAAAAGAAAATCCATATGCATCCTGCTTGATACTGCTACCTGAAGAAGATGGCAAAGGGTTAAAAATAAGGGGTTGCAGACTTTATTTAAAGGCTGATTTTATAGAACTCTCGCGAAATCCTGTTTTTCTTAACGAACGGACCGAAGGAGATGATGCAATCTGGGAAAAATCTTTTAACATCGAAAGAAACCAACAGGAAGGAGAACGAAAAATATTTAAAGAAAGTTATCTTGTTCGTTTTAACATTATTGAGACAAGGCCGATTGTTGATATGAATCAGGGTATTTAAAAAATAATTTAAGCTTGCTTATCCGCTTTACTCAAGTAAACCAAAGGTAAAATTAAAATCAAAAATTCTTTGCATAGTTTTATAGGTTTTTAAACTTCCTTAAGAGATTCGCTAAAATTATTTGTTTAGCGATTTCTATTTTCATTTTGCATGCAAAAAGACACCACTGGCTGACTTATGAGTTGCTTATGTTATGGAGCCGACTACACAACGAATAAAGTGAGCGAGAATGCGAAATGGAATAACAAGAGTAAAGTGGATAAGCATATATCAACAGCTGGGGTATAAATAAATAAGGCATTCAAAGCCAAGGATCGAAGAAATAATCGAATTCTCTAAAAAATGAAGCGTGATCGCCTTGGTCATGCATTTGGCATCATCTTGAGAAAGGAAGCCAAGGTTGCCTGGAATCTGATGTCTAACCGTGGTTTTGTTGTCATTCCCGCCGTGTGTAAAGTCGGACAGATCTCTAAGGGAAAAATTGATGTGCGTGACGATCAAAAGATTTCTCCTTGTAATTTTGAAACCATGCCTAACCCTGTTATGCAGGTTTCAATTCTGAACGAGGAAAAAACCGACTTCAATTTTTTATTGGGATTATACGTGTGACATGATTCTTTATTTCTTAAATATTCATAAAGACTGTGTACATTTTTTGTAGTAAAAGATCGGCTGCTCGGACATAACCAAATGGCTGCAATTTATAATATCGACAGATGTTATTATGACTTGAAATAGAAATTTTCCAAGGCGTTCTCAGGATAGGAGAAAATAAGTATGAAAATACATGAATCCCAGGCAAAGCAAATTTTCAGGAAGTACAAGATTTCTGTTCCTGATGGCGATGTGGCATTTGATCATCAAAATGCAAAGCAAATCGCTGAAGGAATAGGGAAATTCCCGGTAGTTATAAAGGCCCAGATCCATGCCGGCGGCCGTGGGAAGGGCGGTGGTGTTAAGCTTGCCCACTCTCTCGATGAAGTTTCTCAACATGCCTCATCGATTATCGGCATGAACCTGGTGACTCATCAGACGGGACCGGAGGGGAAGCAGGTGAAAAAGATTCTTGTCGAATCAGGGGTGAATATTGAAAAAGAATTATATTTAAGCTTGATCCCGGACAGGGAAACGGCCTGTATCCTTGTTATAGCCAGTGAAGCCGGTGGAATGGATATTGAAGAAGTTGCGGCACAGACTCCGGAAAAGATTATAAAGGTTTTTATCAATCCATTAAGTGGTATTTCGCCGCATCATTGTCGTCAGGTTGCGTTTGGTCTGAATCTGCCGGCATCAGTGATTAAAGAATTTTCACAAATTCTCACCCGGCTGTATCATTTATTTGTGGAAAACGACTGTTCGCTAGTTGAGATTAATCCCCTTGTGATTACAAAAGAGAGCAGAGTAATCGCGCTGGATGCCAAAATGGATTTCGATGACAATGCCATGTTTCGGCATAAAGATATTCTGGAGTTCCGAGACTTGGATGAAGAAGATCCTCTGGATGTGGAAGCATCAAAATATAATTTAAACTATATTAATCTCGATGGAACGATCGGGAATATGGTCAATGGCGCAGGGCTTGCCATGGCCGTGATGGACACCATCAAACTGGCAGGGGCTGAACCGGCTAATTTTTTAGACGTAGGGGGCGGAGCCACGGCGGAAATGGTTGAAAACGGATTTAAGATTATTTTAAGCGATGACAAGGTCAAAGCCATATTGATCAATATTTTTGGCGGGATTCTGCGGTGCGATATTCTGGCTAATGGTGTAGTGGAAGCCGCCCGGAAAACAAAGATTAAGGTACCTTTAGTTGTCCGCATGGAAGGAACGAATGTCGAGAAGGGCAGAAAAATCCTTGCAGAATCCGGTTTGAAGCTCTTTACCGCTGTGGATATGAAAGATGCTGGTGAGATAGTAGCGAACATTGCCGTTTCTTAACACAACTTTATATAATTTTCATAATTTAAGGATATAGATTGACATGAGTGTTTTCGTTAATTCCGATACGCGACTGCTTGTTCAGGGAATAACCGGGAAGGAAGGTCAGTTCCATACCCGTCAATGTGTCACCTATGGCACCAATGTTGTTGCCGGTGTGACACCTGGAAAAGGTAATCTGAATATAGACGGCATTCCTGTATTTAACTGCGTCAATGACGCTGTTAAAAAAACACAGGCTAACTGCAGTATGATTTTTGTCCCGCCGCCATTCGCTGCGGATGCGATTATGGAATCAATAGATGCCGGTATTGAATTAATCGTTGCTATTACCGAAGGAATTCCCGTGCTGGACATGATGAAGATTAAACAGATGCTTAACCATGCAGGCTCCCGTTTGATCGGGCCGAACTGCCCTGGGATTATTACGCCCGGCCAGGCAAAAATCGGCATTATGCCGGCCCAGATACACAAGCCAGGAGGTCCTATTGGTGTGGTATCGAGATCCGGAACGCTCACCTACGAGGTGGTATTCCAGCTCACTGGCCAAGGAATTGGACAAACAACATGCATCGGCATCGGCGGTGATCCGATTAATGGCACCAATTTTATTGACTGCCTGGATGCATTTGAAAATGATCCTGAAACAGAAGGTATTGTAATGGTGGGTGAAATTGGAGGAAACGCGGAAGAAAATGCCGCCGAATATATCAAATCCAATGTGACCAAACCTGTTGTCGGATTTATTGCTGGTATAACAGCTCCTCCCGGCAGGCGCATGGGGCATGCTGGCGCTATTATAAGCGGCGGCAGCGGAACTGCACAGGCGAAAATTGAAGCCTTAAAAAAAGCAGGTGTCCATATTTGTAAAAATTTAGGAGACATCGGACGGATGTGTGCGGATGTCTTCGTGTCATAATCTTATTAGCAATATTTTATCGGTAATATATCTGTTATCCACATTGACATTTGGAGATCTATGATGAACTGGTTTATTGAAATTTTTCGCACCTCGATCGGCAAAAAGATAGCTATGGCTATTACCGGCCTCGGGTTTTCTCTTTTCCTTTTAATTCATTTAATCGGTAATTTAACTCTTTATGGCGGAAAGGAACTCTTCATGTCATATGTTGAACACCTTCATGCATTAGGCCCCTTGATTCACGTAGCGGAAGTCGGGTTGCTGACTTTCGCCATTATTCATGTCGTATCCGGTCTAATTCTTTTTTGGCAGAATTTACAGGCACGGCCGATTAGATATAAAATTAATCAGAGGGCCGGCGGCCGGACCCTCGGGTCCGCAACCATGCCGTATACGGG
>JBAQUK010000242.1:0-5302 GCA_049297455.1 Desulfosalsimonadaceae bacterium
ATTCAGACGTATTTGTATGTGTATGCGCATCTCCGTAAAGTCCTTGCAGATCAACAACTCCACTCGGGCGACAATCTTCAGCGGGTCATACCCCAAAGCGCCAACCTGTCTCAACCGGATAGGCATGCTTTGTTCTTCGGAAATCCCTTACTCAAACCCCATCACCTCATACAGGCATTCCCCGGAAATATTTTCCGAACTATCGCCATTTGTTATGGTTGCCTCATAATCGGCGATAATCCGGAAATATGACGGCCGCGCAACAAACGTCCGGATCATCCAGTTAAGCACGCCATGATAGCCTGCGATTTCAACAAGATCCACCTCTTCCACCAGTCGTTTTTTCGTCATGTGAATCCGCACGCTCACATCATCGGACCGATAGGCTATTTCAACCTGCCGCGGATAATGGCGTTTTAATTCCGGGTGGGTCTCAAAATCCCACTGGCGGATCGCCGGGCTTCCGGAACCCAGGATCATCCGGTCCCCCTTGGCGATATACAGCGGATTTAAAACCAGGCCCGGTTCCTGGTAATCGACATCCGCATAAATGATCGTGTAATCTTTGGCGATAATCCGGCCCCAAATCCATTTTTTCGTAATCTCATTCAGGGGTTTTCTGCCCCAGTTGTGGTCCGCATACCCGACACCCTTGACCGCCTCAGTTCTGCCGTTTCGCGTGATGGTGCCGTGAATCGTGTTTCTGCCCTGATGAACCGCCCAGAAAAAATCCCTTTCCGGCTTGTTCACTTTGCCGTTTTCTTCCACCGGAAGCCACCCTTTAGCAAACGTGGTCAGCGTAAATTCCGCCTCAATATCATCAATGGCCCAGCGGACATGGTATGTTTGATCATCCAGACGGCGGACAAACCCGGCTGGTGTTTCAATATGAATGTCATCTTCCGAGATTTCCACATCTTCAGGTTTAAGTGTAACGATATGATCCTCACGGGTCCAGTCGGCGGAATAGAGGGAAAACATGGCCTCAATTTTTCCGGTGGTGAAGCTGGGGGCCTGAAACACGCCGACAAAAACCTGCCCGTTATCCAGATGGCCGTCAAAATACCACCATTCAAACGGTTTTTCGCCTTCAATGACATGGCGCGCCCGGTCTTTTGCATCCGGTGCCTGCTTTCCCCAGTCTCTGGCGGTGTCGGGAGTGGAGATGATCTGGTTCGGTCTTTCAAGATGGGTACAGGCGGCGGTCAATGAAAGAATACAGGCAAGCAAAAAAACAGTCGCCCACCACCTATGGAAGAATTTCATCAGCTTTCTCCTCACAAATTTTTATTAAAAAAAGGGCGTCATTTCTGATAACCTCGCAAAAAAATCGCCGCCGTTCTTTTGTCACGGGGTGCCTGCCGTCTCAACTATCGATTCCCCCTTTTTCCGAACCGCTATTCAACATAATGCCTTATGGGTGTGAGAAAAAATTCCTCCAGCGGAATCCCCTGCCCGCCGACAAGAATTTTGTGTTGCGGGCTGAACGCCTTTTCGAACGCCTCCATTCCGGGCAAATTTTCCCGGCACCGACCGCTCTTCATCTCAATGGCGGTTACGGTTTGACCGGCGCGGAGGACGAAATCAACCTCCTGGTTCCCTTCCCGCCAATAGAATACCTCCATGTCCGTTCCGATGGCGCTGTTCAGGATATGGGCGCCTGCCGCCGATTCCACGAGCCGCCCCCATGCATCGCGTTTCTGCCTGGCCGCCTCAAAGGACAGGTTGGATTGCACACTCAGAAGCGCGTTGTTGAGTACTTGCAGCTTGGGGCTTGATCCCCTTTGCCGAATCCTGTTACCGGAGAATTTGGAGATACCGGCAACCATGCCGGCCCCGGCAAGAAGTTCCAGATAGTGGGCAAGTGTGGTGGTGTTGCCGGCATCCTGCAACTGTCCGACCATTTTCTGGTATGAGAGGATCTGCCCTGAATAATCGCAACCCAGTTGGAACAGACGGCGAAGCAAGGCAGGCTTGTCGACCCGGTTCATGAGGAGGATATCGCGGGAAAGGGTGGTTTCGATCAGCGAATCGATAATGTAGCGGGACCATCGCTCGCGATTATCGATGAGTGGCGCGGCGCCGGGATACCCGCCGTGGTATATGTACTGTTCAAGATCCCAGCCGAAAACCTCGCGCATCTCTCCAAACGACCAATGAACTGCCGGAATGATCTCGAAACGCCCGGCCAGACTTTCGTTCAGGCCCCGTTGAATGAGGAGCGGCGATGAACCGAGTATCACGACTTTGAGGGTGGCTTCCCTGGCGGTGTCTTCATCCCAGTGGAGTTTCACCAGATCCGACTACAGGGGAATTTTTTGGACTTCATCCAGTACAATGATTTACTCATCTCCATAAGCAAAGTCAAACGAAAGGTTGCTTCAAGCCTGTCAGGACGGGATCAATGCCGGTCGAGCGTATCTTAAAACGGGAAACATTTCAGATCCCCCCTGTTTATTACAGAATTCGTTCGGCGGGGGGTTTGCCCATTGCGATGCGGCCTTTTGGGGTTGGGGGGATGTTCGCCGGTGATCCCAGGGTAGCGGCGTTGCCGCAACCCTGGGCTATGATACGGAATCCCGTTGGGATTCGATTCGGATTATATCATTTAAGCATTAGCCTGACGGCTATGGGGCAAACGGTCTGATCTGCGCGGATAAATGTCAATAAACCTGCCGGGTTCGATAAACGGCATCGGCAAAACAAGCCATTTATTCCATTTGTTTTGGAGGATTTTTCACACGCGGCACGTGCCGCGTGTGAAATTTTCAGGCCGGTCAAAACATAAAAATGCGCCTTCATCTCCCGGTCTGCATCACTGCGCAGACGTCTGCGCAGTGAATGAAGCCTCATCGATTTAAGAAAAAGCCCAATAATTGTTGTATGTCCCCGGAATTCCCGAATAGCATTTATTACCTCCCCAAAATTTTGTCTCTCCCAATCCGAATCAATACTTCATGAAAGCCGTCCGGATTCGCCATATCCGCCCATGTCTTGTGGATATACTTCTTGAGATCAAAGGTTCCGTTTTCCGGGGGGAATATCCAGACCCCTTCCCTTGCCGCCATTGCCATCATCCTTGACTGGAGCCGCAGGGCATAGGATTTCGTCTGATAAAAAGCGTCCACGAATTCCCTGTGGGCGCTCAACTGGTATTTCGATTCCAAAACCATTCTGGCGCTCTCCTCCCCGCGTCCGGTTTTTGCGCCAAAAGCATAATCCGGATAGTTACGTTCGCCGCGTCCCATTTTAACCGGCATCTGCCGGACCCAGTCGGTTTCCTTGTAGCCGAGCCGCTCCAGGAAAGGCTCGATCAATTGTAGCTCCACATCCCGCTCATTCTGAAGATCCAGCAACGGCAATTGTTCATTTAAAGGGATACGAGGCAGAAGGGACAATTCTTGCCCCTTCTGCTTCATGATTTCCAGAATGGCTTCATATTCTTCGATGGTAAAGGCCGCTTTGCTTGACGCCCCCTGGAAATGCGCCTTAACCGCTGGTTTTTCTGAAAGAAGCGGATGCTGTTTCAGTTCTGAAAATGTCACCGGCGGAGTTTTAACCTGGCTGCAAATCCAGACAATTCCATGATAATGAAAAAACGGATCAATAAATCCATCCGTGCAGGCTCGCCAGACTGAATCAATGGATTTTCGGGGACTACGCAGATAAAGCATCAATATATCGCCCCGGCGAATCGCTATACTTCCAGCATACACACTTATTGAGCTGGCAGTCGCTTGGTCGGAATATTCGATATCGTCATCTCCTCCAGTAATGAGCCAAACCTTGGAAGGCGACGGCAAGTCGGATGTATCCAGGGAGGTGATAAATTCAGAAGCAAAATCATAGAGAAAGGCGCACATTTCCACCGGCGATAACCCGTGGTCAAGCCGGAACTCCTGCCAGACAGCGTTAATAGCGGCATAATACTGCGAACGCGCTACCTTGTCAGCCTTGCCCGGCACCGGCGGCAATGGAATACCAAACGCTGTGTGAATCTCCTCCACTTGGTTGAATGTTGTCCTGAAATTATAAGGCAAAAAATATTCCGGCTGCCCCTGATACAATCCAAAGGAAACCGCCGTTACATAGTCATACCAGTCACTTCCATCCTGAAAAGGAAATCCCGCAACTTCTATTGGTTTGCCGGTTTTGTCCGGCATTATAAAAGGAATCCCTTCTTCCATCATACTGCCGATAAAATATGCGGTTGCCTCATCTAACTCCTTGAAATTCATTTTGGAAACGGAATCCCGAAATAATTGCGGGATATTCATTGAAAAATAGGAGGTCTGAAACTGCTCCTTCCCCTCGTCGTCAAACTCAAATTCCACTACCCGGCACCAGTCCTCAACAAACTCATCCGCAAGGTTCGAAAACCGAACAATGGCATTCTTGCCGCGTTCCGACTGCATATACAATTCCCAAACGAATCTATTGAATTTCATGGATATTAATCCTGTGTAATGTTTTGGAGCCTGTCTAAAAATTATAGATCATCACTCATCACTCATCACTCATCATTGTTTTAGGTTCTCCCCTGATCCTAAATTTAATGATACGGATTCGTCCCCGAATCACGGTATATTCAGAGGTTCCGAACCGGCAAAAAAATGGAAATCGTGCATCCCGGTCCGTCGTTATTCCTTGCCGCCACCCTGCCCCCCATAGCTTTGACAAACTTGCTGACAAGGGCCAGGCCGATGCCGGTGCCGCCGGTGGTGCGGGTCAGTTCATTGTCCACCCGGAAGAAATCGTCAAACACCTTTTTTAGGGCATGCCTTGGAATCCCCGGCCCGGTGTCGGAAAGACTGATTTTCACCTGCCCGTTTTCCGGTTCCAGAAGTAGGGTGATCTTTTTTTCCGGGTTGTTTTTGCCGAATTTCATGCTGTTTTCAATTAAGTTGATCAGCACCTGCACCATCGCCTCCCGGTCATACATAAAGGAAAGATTTCCGGGATTTTCCACATTCAGCACAAAACCCTCCTGGCGCAGTTTTTCCTGCATGATGTTCCTGACCTCATTAATCACATCCTCAAAATTCCCCTGGGATAGCTCCATCCGGCGGTTTTTCTTCTCCAGCTTGGAATATTCCAGAACATTATTGATGAGCCGGGACAGGCGGCTGCTTTCAGAGCCCAAAATCCGGAAATAATCCTGTTCCCGCTCGGGGGATGCGGCAATCCCCTGCTCCAGCATCTCGATATACATGCGGATATTGGTGAGCGGGGTTTTGAGTTCATGGGTGACGGCCGAAACAAACTGCGAGCGCCTCTCGGATAGCCCGACAATGGCGGAAAC
>JBAQUK010000243.1:0-10247 GCA_049297455.1 Desulfosalsimonadaceae bacterium
GACCCACTTCCCGCCACCTGTTCAAAAAAAGATATTTTCTTATATACAGACACCAATTCAACCGACACCGGGCTTGTTCAACCACCGGATAAGATCGTGGTTCGCTTCGCTCTCACGATCTATCCTTATTCGTTGGGTAAATTTCTTCATCACCGACACTCAGTAACCTAATATGATCTCATTTTGTCCTCTTACCAGCACGCGTCCCTTCCCGCGCAGATAGACGTGACCTATACCTTTAATGTATGCAAATGTAAACTCATATGGGCTCTTGCCTTCTCCCACGAGTACGGTGGTGTCAGAGATCTGTATCATCCCTTGGAAGTGGTAAATGGCGAAGTCAGGATCGGCTGTGCTTTTGATGTAAAATGGCTCGTCCGGGCCTGAGATTGGGAGTATGGATGAACTCAATGGATATGTGTCTGTCTCATCGTGAACCACATTGATGACGCAGGAAGTGCAGATAGGCTTTGGAAGAGACAAAACGGGTCTTGTTCCTACCTCCCCCTGTCTGATCTTCTCCACGAGGGCAAGTTCGATCTTCTCCACTGTTTCATAAGTAACTTCCTTTGGTTGCCCTTGCATGGTTGCCAACACTCGTTCCATTTCTTCTGACGTTTGAGAGAGTTTCGCACTATCTGGCGTTTGAGACACTTTCACAGCGGAACAACCAATAAGTGCGAAGATACCGACGACCGTTATGATACAAGCGATACTCTTCATATTGTCTCCTTTCTTCACCCAACATTTTTTTCAGCCGCCGGGCCTTGACGGTCGGCCGGAAAAAATTCGTTAGGCATTCATTCTATTATTTTCTTTTTGCTTCCTCAAAGCAGACCACGCGCTCTTCGGACAACACGATCAGCGATCTGAAAGACATCTTGTTCTTGCAATTTCGGAACGGGGTCATATTGATTTTTAGATAGGCGATTCATGTGCTCCGTCGTTTGGGCATCAAAGAACTCCTTCCATTCCCTATAAAAAAGTGGGACTGCTGCTTGGAATATCTTGTTAATGTCTTTTTCTTTCAGGCCAGGCAAGCATTGCGATTCTATTGTCTTAATTATTGCCGCCATGAAGAAGGCATTAACCTTGTCAGGATCTGCCATCATTTCATCTAAAGTTCCTATTTTTGCTGAAATCTGAGCCTTAGATTTATAGGTGATCTCTACGGCTGCTTGTTGAAATATTTCAACTTCATAATGGTGAGGTGTTTTGCCCATCCCGAACAACCCTTTGCGGCCAGATGTTAGTAACTTAGTGTTTACCACAAGAACGCTGTCCCCAAATTGCTTTAGGACTTCTGCCTTGACATTCTCCTCATCAAAAGCCCTAAGCTTGACAACGGAATGATTAGGAGTATTTATGAGCGATTTTTGCAAAATTTGCGCGTTGTTTGGTATCCGGCTCTCAGCGACTTGGAATGCCTCCTCCTGAGTGTTCGCGGTAATTTTCAAAGTCTGCGGTTTACCATCAGATATAATCTTTTCGGAAAACGCATGTAGCCATTTAGTAACGCGATTACTGAGTTCTTTCTTAGCATCCTCTAATGACTCTCCTTCAACGATAATCATAGTAGACATAAGTCAGCCTCCTTTATTGCATTGATGCAGAACACTGTCAGTACGCGCACACTGGTACTGCAGTTGTCATCGTATTCTATAGCCAGAATTATCACAGCCGCTTTGTATCAAGGAAGTTCAGAAGCTCTGACCGGCAGTGAATGCACACGCCCCACTTTGCGCCAGTGCCTTTATATTTTTGGACAGTACCCCGCCAATGATCACCCTTTGAGAGGGACGTGCCAAACATTTCAACGAATCCTTGCAAAGGCAACTCGGATGGGACGAAGCCAGCCGAAGTTGCGCGCACAACCTGCTCCTCGGTCAATGATTGAATATCGCCTTCGGCGAGGTTTTTCCCGCAGATGTCGCACATGCTCATTAGATTGCCTCCTTTCCTTTACGTTCCCTCATATCTACGCTGTCTCACACTGTCACTGGGCAAGTTCATATGAAGATATTCTTACCAGCAACGAGTTATTCTATAGTTTCTGGTGAACTCCTGGACCTATGGACTGCCGGTATCGATCATTTGTCGCGAGTCTTGTGCCGGGAGCCGCCAAATCCCCTTTTCCATATTTAACTATCCTGAAATACATATAAACCGCTTGACACGTGGTTTGCAATCATTTTCGTTATTCTTTCCGTATATCCTTACAAAATAAAGATTATCAGGAAAGTGGCGGATTCCACGTGATAGAGCCCTCTCCCGCATTACAGTCAAAATTTGAAGTTAGGAATTCAGGAAACATCGCACTTAATTACTCAGCTTTTTCCTTTTACTTTTCTTGATAAAGAAAGATGGACTTTTAAAAATCGAGGCAATTTGATTTTTTAAAAGTCCATCAAGAAAAGTAACAAAAGAACCCGGCCCCGCGATGCGGAAAACTCCCTGCTGCATCGCAATGGGCAAAACCCTCCGCCGGTCAAAGTTATTTATCCGGCAAAGAGATATCCACACAACTGTTGGCATTTTCAATCACAGATTCTGAGATTCGAGTGCTCGGCAATATGGTCGAAGTCGCGGTCATTGTGAAGCAGGTGGATATCGTATTCAATGGCAACTGAAGCAATCATGCAATCAACCGGTTTCCGGATTGTAATACCCTGCTTTCGAAGGGATCTGTAAATCTCCGCCGATCGTAAAAATGTTGCCTGCCGCATGGGCAGGAAAATAAGATCGCCGAGATGTTCCTTTGTTTTGACAAAGTCTGTGTCAGATCGGATTCCCTGGAGCACCTCCGCCAGGATGACGCCACAGAGAGATAAATCCTCTTCCTTCTCGATCAACTCCTGAAGCGTCACCACGTGTGGCTCGTTACGGCCGGAAAAAAAGTCGATCCAGACGGTTGTATCGACAAGCACCATCAATCACGCGCCTCCCGCCATTCGGTAAGGTCTCCCTCCCATTTGATGGTCCCCTTCAGTTCAAGCAATCGCTTCTGACGGCCACGGCGGCGTACCTCATGCAGCGCATAGTCAATAAGAGCTCGCCGTGTCCGGATTCCGGTCAGTTTTTGACATTCATTGACCAGATCATCGTCAATCACCACGTTTGTTCTTGCCATGTCATCACCTCCAATTGTATATACACACAATAGAGATTTTTTTGTGTATTTCAAGGAAAAATGTGCAGGTGTGGGGCGTGTTTCATTTTACGATTTTGAATTTTTATAAGAAAGATTCCGGGAATAGCTGTTTTGGGGGATTTTTGAACATGAGGGACGTCCCTCATGTTCGGCATCAGCATAAGGCACCAAATTTCTGGACAAATGCGGTTTTTACGATTTCAGCAACCTGAGCAGGATCTTTAAAGAAGTTACGGTTAATGGTGATATCGTATTCTTCGGGAGAGTCCTCTTTCGTGTGGTATACCCTTGTGAAAAACCGCTGTTGATCTTCGTCGAGCTGTTTTAAGCGTGAAAATGCATCAGCTTCGGAAATATTGAGCATCCCGGCAATCCGGGCTATCCTGAAACCGTCGCTGCAAGTCAGCCTGACGGCCAGAACCCGTTCCCTGGGCAATATGTGGTGCACCCCCCTGCCGACGAAAATCGCCGGTCCGAGGGCCGCAAAAGAGAAGATGGCGCGGAACAGCAGCCGGGAATACTCGTTTTGGGCATAGGTTTTCACGCCAAAACGAAGTGCAAAAATATCCTCCATCTCACTGAGGCAATGCTCATCAATTAATGCCGTCAGCCTGGGATCCGCGTCCTTCTGGTTTGCCAGATATTCCATGATTTCCCGGTCAATCACATGGTAGCCGATTTGACCGGCGAGTATATCTGCAATTTCAAGTGCACCGACCCCGATCCTGCGCGAAAAACAGATCACCGGAAACTCTTTCTTTGTATCTGCTTCTCCTAATTTTCGCACCAGTTGCCAGTCGTTGAAAACCTTTTCAATCCTCTCTTGAATGTTCAGCCGCTCCTTTTGATACATTCCTGGAATGTAGTCCCTGTTTTCATTTTTATTGCTGCCCGCTGATCCGGAATCCGTCATATTTCCCCTTCCCTTACAAAAATTGCTATAATTGTTACCATACATTGGATCAAAATATTTTGGTGGATTACGCTTCGCGAATCCCCCCTGCGAACTGTTACCGGATTTCTTAATTCAGACGCTCACCCGAACGGTATTCCGGGTCTCCGGGATGAAGGGGATGAGCGTAACCGTTTTCCATGGCGATCATGTCGAGATGCAAGGTGATGATGTTTTCCACCTCAAAATCCACCGGCCGGCCCATATTCCGCAAATCCACCGTTTTCAGGTATTGCCGGCAGGCGTCGCAGACCTCGATGCGGTACTTGTCGTCATTTTCAACAAACAGGTAGGAAAGCCGCTGCTGGTCGTTATTCCCGCAAAAAGGGCAGGCGGTTCTGGGAAACGGCCACCGGGTCGCGCAGGCTCCGCATATCAGGGAGCGTTTGCCATTGTCCCCGGCAATTGTTGCCATCGCGGGCGGTTCGCCGCACATGGGGCAATAACCGTTCTCCCAAGAGTCTATTGACAGCAATGGGTTGAATGCTTCGGCGTAAATTTCAAGAACGGGGCTTAAGGTCTCCTTGACCAGAAAATCAAGAATATCCCCGGAGCCGTTTGCAGGTGACGAACCACCGGCATGCCGGTTTTCGCCGCCGGTCGCCATCACATTGAAATTTTTATCTTTCAGGATATCCGCAGCCAATTCCGCGGCCTGAGGCGTCCGGGACTGAATGATTTTTAAAAGCGCCTTTAAATGCGCGGCCATGATTTTTCCGTCAAACTGCATGCCGCTTCTCTCAATCAGCGGAATGCCGTTCCGCAGTTTATCGCGTATCCCCGCATCGCTCACCACCGGCCGGTGAATGGCCCGCATCAACTGGGATTTGTAATGCAACCGTTCCCTCAAAACAGGCTCGAAAAAATCCAGGATTTCCCTGTAAGCGGGAAATGCTGTTTTCAATTGACTGATTTCGGCGATTTTCTCCTCCACATCTCTATTTCGCCTTGGTTGTGTATCCATATCCTGTCACCCCTCACCATCATGGTTTTTAGAGATATTCCAGCAACGCCTTGTCCGGCAGCACCCAGAAAGTATTGTATTCCGTGCCCGGATACAGGACCGCGTCGCCTTTCAGCGCTTTCAGGCGGCTGTCGGCAAGGGCCAGCATGGCTTCCCGGGTTCCGAAATTAAGCGCGCCGGTGGAACAGGCCTTGGCACAGGCCGGGGGAAGTCCGGCGCGGACTCTCTCAATGCAGAAGTTGCACTTGAAAAACATGCCCGTGGCCTCATCAAAGCGCGGTATATTATAAGGACAGGCGGATAATATTTCGTCCGGATCGATCTCCCGGATCTTTTCCGTGAACAGAACGGCCCCGCTTTCATCTTTGATCACGGCCCCTTCCACAAATGTGTCGGCGATATATTTGCAGTCCGGCGGGTCGCAGTGGCGGCACCGGTCGGAGAAAAACGTCCAGGCGATGACGCCGTTTTTACGGTTCTCCATCCACCGGATGCGGTTCCAGGTATTTGGGGAAAGATCCGGGGGATTTTCATGAGTGCCCCTGTTTTCCGTCTGTTCGGCCTTCAACTGGTTCCAGCTTTTACATGCCACCTGGCAGGAGCGGCAGGCCGTGCATTTGGTTATGTCAATAAAAATAGCCATGTTATCCATGCGTCACCCCCTTTTCCATTTTTCTGACGTTCACCATAAAACACTTGCTTTCCGGAATCATGGTATTGGCATCGCCGATATTGGGAGTCAGGAGGTTGGACGTATCGCCGAAGGTGAAAATCTCGGGCTTTTTATCCGTTGCCGAATAGTTGCGCGCCGCCGTCGTCGCCCAGCCGTAATGCCAGGGCACCCCGACCTGGTGAATGGTTTTGCCCATGATGGTGAAAGGTTCCCACCTGATGGTGACGATGGCGACCGCCTGCATCGATCCCCTGGCGGATTCCACAATGACCATTTCTCCGTTTTCGATCCCCAGTTCCTTTGCCAGAACACCGCCGATCTCAATAAACATGGAGGGTTCCAGTTCCGCGAGCCAGGGGGTCCATCGCGTCATGACCCCTGTCTGCCAGTGCTCGCCCAGGCGGTAGGTGGTGCAGACATAGGGATATTTCGGATTAAAACTGGCGCGCATGTTCATTACTCCCCCGCCCCGGTCATAGCGTTTCAGGGCCGGATTGACGAACTGGGGAGACAACGGATTTCTTTCAAGGGGGCTTTCAAGGGGCTCATAATGTTCCGGAAACGGTCCATCGGCAAGCCCCGGCCCGAATATATGACCGACACCCTCCGGCAGCATGATAAACGGATACCGGGATTTCGCACCCTTGGCCAGGGGGGGCCAGGGACCATCCGGCACATCCCCCCGCCATACGCCCGAATGCCAGTCGATGACGGATTTTTCAGGGGCCCAGGGTTTTCCGTTTTTATCAACCGATGCGCGGTTATAGATAATTCTCCGGTTGAGGGGCCAGCACCATGCCCATCCGGGGAACAGGCCGATGCCGGACGGATCGGTCTTGTTCCTTCTTGCCGCCATGTTGCCCTCTTCCGTATAAGAATTGCAATACAGCCAGTTCCCGCTGGATGTGGAGCCGTCATCCTGGAGCAGTAAAAAGCTCGGCACCAGGGTTCCCTTGCTGTACTGCTTTCCATTAATAATTTTGTCTTCCAGAAAATACCCGTTGATTTCCTTTGCCACCATGTGCGGGTCCACATGATGCAGCCTGCCGTCGTCGTCTGCAGGGCCGTAATTCCATTTGAGTTTCAGGATGGGGTCCGGAAACTCCCCGCCTTTTTTCTCGTAAAGCCGTTTGATGTGAAAATATAAATCGGAGATGATATCCGCATCCGTCATCGCTTCCCCAGGCGGTTCAGCGGCTTTGTACCGCCACTGCATCCACCGTCCGCTGTTTGAAAGGCTGCCTTCCTTCTCAAACGACACCGCGCAGGGCAGCATAAACACTTCGGTCTTGATCTTTTCCGGCTCCATGCCCGGACCTTTCCAGAATGATCCGGTTTCATTGTCAAACAGGTTCACATTGATCAGCCAGTCCAGGTTTGTCATGGCAGCCCGGGTTTTATTGGCATTTGCGCCGCTGCAGGCCGGGTTCTGTCCCCACGCCAGAAGCCCCGAAATTTTGTTCTGGTAGAGTTTGTCAAATATCATCAGCCAGGAATAATTGTCCGTGTCCTCCATTTTGGGCAGCAAGGTATAGGCCTCTTCGAGAGAGACATCCCTGCCGTAGAATTCCCGAAGCAGACTGGCTGAGTATTTGGGATAGTTCTGCCACCAGTTGGCGCTCATGGGGTCCGGATATGATGGGGTACTGGCTTTGAGATAATCCCCGTAGGCCTGCTGAGAGGCCTTCGGAGTTTTCAGATACCCCGGAAGAATATGGTACAGAAGCCCCTGGTCGGTGGACCCCTGCACATTGGATTCTCCCCGAAGCGCGTTCACGCCGCCACCCGCCATTCCCATATTGCCCAGAAGAAGCTGAACAATACACATGGCCCGGATATTCTGCGTGCCCACCGTATGCTGGGTCCACCCCATGGCATACAAAACCGTGCCGCTTTTATCGGGTTTTCCAGTCTGGGAATAGGCCTCATACACCGGCAGCAGCTTGTCCACAGGTGTTCCGGTAATTTGCGAAACCACCTCCGGCGTATATCGTGAATAATGTTTTTTTAAGAGTTGAAACACGCAATTGGGGTCTTTCAGTGTGGGATCTTTCAGTACCGCCCCATTCGCATCTTTCTGGTAGGACCATGTGGCTTTGTCATACTTACCATCCACATACCCTTCATCGGTTTTGGTTCCGACAAATCCGGAAAAAATCCCGTCCGTTTCGCCGGGCATTCTGAAATCCGGGTTGATCAAGAGCGAGGCATTGGTGTATTCCCTGACGTATTCTTCAAAATAGCAGTTGTTATCGACGATATACTTGATCATGCCGCCCAGAAAGGCGATATCGGAGCCGGACCGAAGCGGGGCATAGATATGGGCTTTGGCGGATGTACGGGTAAAACGGGGGTCAACGCTGATGAGGGTGGCGCCTTTGTCCATCGCTTTCATTATCCATTTAAAAGAGATGGGATGATTTTTAACCGGGTTGCTTCCCATGGCCAAAATGCAGTCACTGTTTTGAAAATCAATCCAGTGGTTCGTCATTGCGCCGCGTCCGAACGACTCTCCCAGAGCCGCTACAGTTGCGGAGTGTCAGATACGGGCCTGGTGTTCGATGTATATGAAGCCCAGACTTCTCAGAAATTTTTGATAAATATAGCATTCTTCATTATCCAAGGCAGCGCTGCCCAGGGAGGCCATTCCCAGTGTGCGGTGAACGGTTTGACCCTCCTTGTTTTTAATTTCAAATGTGCTGTCACGGGTTTCCTTGATCCGCCGGGCGATCTTGTCCAGCGCAAAATCCCAGGATACCTCCTGCCACTCCGTCCCAAAGGGCTCCCGGTACAAGGGTTTGGTGAGCCGGTTGACATTGTTGTGGGAAAGCTGGAACACGGACATCCCTTTGCTGCAAAGCGCCCCTTCGTTGATGGGATGGTCCGGATCACCTTCGGTATTGATCACTTTCCCGCCGGAGGTATGCACGATGATGCCGCAACTCACGGAGCAATAGGGGCAGATGGTGGTGGTCTGTTTCGCATGGAGAATGCGGAGGCTGGATACGGATTCCTTGACCGGCTTCATGTCAACCCCCAGACAGCCGCTTAGCGCAAACCCTGCGACAGTGCCCCCCGAAATCCAGAGAAATTCCCGTCTTGTAATTTCTTTCATTCTGTCACCTCATGTCTTGTAACGTTGAGGGGGAAAGATCGGACAATTTTTTAAATTTGTCCGGCCTCATATATGGAGACTGTTTTCATTCTTGCAATCCCATGTCCTTGTGCCGATTTTTTTTACACTGTGTAAAAAAATCATTCGGCTTTAACCGGCGTCTCTGCTTCCGGCAGGCATATTGACACCGAATTTATTCTCAAAAGCGAATGCAATGATTGCCGCCGCCGCATATGGGTTGTTGAAATAATCCATATACAGGATCATATCGAACTCCTCTTTGGGCGCGGTTTTAGGGTTTCAACGCCGCTGGGGCAGCGTTCGTCAAGAAAGTCGGTGAGTTCCTTGTTCACATCCGCAGACAGCATCATGTATTCCAGAATTTCACGGTCATACACCCGGTAATGAATTTTTTTCGCCACGATTTCCGCAATTTCATAAGAACCGACACCGATTTTCCTGGAAATGCAAATCAGGGGCTGGTTCCTGGATGCTTTCTTTTTCTCTTCCCGCCACTCCTTGAACGCGCTTTCGATCAGATCATAAATTTTCGGCATGGTTTCGTGGTACATGCCGGGACGATAGCTTTCCGCCTTATCTTTGGAACCCTTTCTGCCTGAATCACCCATACGGCCTCCTGACTGGAATCGGTTCAACCCGGCTGAAAAATTTCCTATAACTACCTGAAAGGAAAACTGAATCATAACGGTTTGCCGCCGCCGTAACAGGACGGCTAAAAACAATGGTTATGATTCAAACGCCGGTTGCTGACTAAGAGTTGTGCAAAAGTTACGCCAAGATTTTTCAGGATTCGATCAATATTATTTTGAGCATTATCTCAAAGATGCGGTTGAATTCCAATTTTTCAGATGGTAATAAAGGATTTGAAAAATTTTAAAATACCATTATGCCGTTCTTCTTGCTCATGCTCTTGCTCTTAATCTTACTTTAAAATCTCAATAATAAGAGCAAGAGCATGATTAAGAGCAAGAGCGTTAAAACGGTATATTAGTAAATTCCAAGTCCCTAAAGGGATATTGCCCGATGGATCAAACGGTGCTGGGCCCTATGCGACTTTCAGCCCCTCATACAAAAGGATTTTTAATCATGGAAGCCATTTTTGATCAAATCACCGAAGCCAGAAAAACCTTGGAACTGCCAGAATTTGCGACCATAAAACAGATCCGGGAAAATTACCGGCGGCTGATCAAGGAATCTGAAGTTTCCCGGTTTTCAGCGATGGCCCGCAAATTGCGGGTGTGGTTAAATTTTTAATAAAAACAGTCAGTTAAATAAATTTTCGAAACTTATAACTATCTGATTTAATTTGAAATATTCGGATCAAATTTTTTGCTGGAAATCAAATTATTTCTAATATTTCAATAAGTTATT
>JBAQUK010000244.1:0-19020 GCA_049297455.1 Desulfosalsimonadaceae bacterium
GCCGCCCTTTTTAAAAAAAAAGGCCTCTTTCTCAGAGGCTCATTTATTCTGGTAATCGCTTTAATCTGTCAACGGAATCTAAAAATCCACCGCCTGTTTTGGTTCATAGAATGTAAAGATTAACAATGGTCGAATTCCTAATATTGTGTAGATGGTAGCTCGATCATTGATCAACGATAGTTTCCGTCCCAACGAGCGGGCTACGGTTTGGCAGTCCTTGGTATCCTGGGTGCCGATGATCGATCTCTTCACTGTTTTGTTCATGACCGCAACACATCCTGAATCATCGACGTCGATTGCTCCGCAAGACATCAAGTAGGCGAATGCTTCCATCGTGTAAGGCAAGAGGCCCCGTGCCCGTCTGGCTAAGTCGACCCGAATTTCGGGGTGCTCCTGCAAAATTTTTGTGAAGTAGGATCGGTTTGCTGCCTTGATTTGCTCTCTTGTGCGCTTGTGAAGACAGAGGGGCAGAATCAAAAGTGTCAACGAAAAAGGCATAGATCGGTTAACTGTTTCGCTGAATCCTTCCACCCCACGAGCCAGAACAAGCCCGCAGAACGCTGGATTGAAAAGATTCCGGATCTCACGAGGCCTTTGATTCCAAAGCTTCATGTTCTCCTCCTGTGAAGAATTTCCTCAATCCTATCTTGGAATCGCGGATGCCAATGAACTCGGGGTGACTCATCGTTTGCTATCATGTGATAACTGCCCATTGTAACAAAAGTGGCGGTTACCCTTGGCCGAATGCGAAGATTTGAAAGATCGCTTGTTGATAGCCTGTTAAGGAGTTCCCTACCGGTTCTCTGGAGCAGCTCCTCTGGACTGCTGTCTTCCAATTCCTCGAAAACAATCTCTCGGAGACGTGCCCATTCATCGACAAGACGGTCATCGTATGTTTCCAGTTCCCCTGACAAATCTGCAATCTCACGTAGCCATATATTGCGCTGCTGAAAAGCGCGGTAGTAGTCAAGTATAGCCCTTCTGATCCGGTCTGACTTTAGCCCGATCGCCCTCAACTGCTTCACGAAGTACCGGTCATCGGTTTCGGGATACACACCATCCGTTGGCTCAGTATGCTCAAAATCGACAGGAAGGTTGTCATCCCGGAACTGCTCCGCGATAGAGCTAAGCTTTTCCGAAACCTCCAACCCGTGCAGCGGCTCAACCCTTTGACCGGAAAGAAGATTAATGCACGCATTATTCCACCAACCTTCAAGGCGTTCATAAACCGGTAGGCGGAATTGCGGGCGGATGGGCCTAAACCGTTCTTTGATTATCAGCGTTGGAATGTCTTGAATTCGCTCTTGAGAATCAAAAATCGAGATCCTTCGGAAAAAGTCCGGCCACTTGTCACGGGAAAGCTGCTCAAGGAGGTCTTTCGTTTTCTGAATCGTTTTGGAATCAGATCTTCCAAGCACCTTACAAACACTATCCACCAGTTCGCCATCCTTTTGAGCATTCGGAAGAAACGTCTCCAAGAATGAACCAACGGCTACTCTCCCTGTTGTGAATAAAAAGAATGAGACGGCTGCCGTGGAAATGTCGTTCCGCATGTAGTAATCGACCCAGATACGAACGGATTTCCAGAAATCTGGCGAGAGATCAGTCAGAGAGTCGCCTGGAGCTTTGTGTTTGAGGGATGCCAGAATTCGGCCCTCCTCTGGATCGCTGAAATCAATGTCATCGTCCTTTTCGATAAAGCACACAGTCTCCTCTCGCAGCCGTAGTGTCTGAAGCAAGGCATAACGTAGCTGATAAAGGTATCCGAGCGCCTGTTCGGATGCGGAAAACTGGTTATCTGAAGAAGGCATAGGCAATTCTCTTAGCTAAGAACTTCTCCATAAATAAAAAAATATATCATAATATCAAATTGATATATTGCCAAAAACCTTATTTCCGGATAGGCTCTAACTATGATGTGGTTTTCCTGATAAAACCGTTTTCCCGTTTTGCTTCCCGACAATACGCATCAAGGACATTGTTTCATTTAAATAGTGCTATTAGAGAAAGAATGAGAAACCATACAAACAATGTGAATTAATTGTCAAGAGTTGAATAATATTAGCAAATGGATTATCCATATTTTCCGCAAGTCTTTTCGTACTTAAAACAATTCGGGTGTGAAATAACATTTTTTTCTTTCCCTTCCCACCTGAATCAACAATTGCAAAAACTTTTATCGATTTGATTTTGAGGAACACATCATCGAGCGCTCACTTGATGTGGCTACTGTTCTCGCGATCTATAGTGATAAAAAAGTTTGGATTGTCATTTACATGCTACGGTTTTCATTATCCCGTGAGATCATAATCCTCTATGCCAAATACCCATTACCCCGGACAAGATACTCACCTTAAACCACCTCTGGCTGCGCCAAAAAAAATGGCAATCGCTATTCTTTGCTGCATATAATGTCTTGACCCGCATCCTGAGCAACCTGAAGCATACTGGCCGCTTGGTTAAAGTAATTGGTGCAGCCGCATTTCTGGACCAAAATTTCCCCCTTCCCTATAGGGCAGACATTATTGACACATTTTTTGATGGCATATTCATAGCTGTTGATGGTGGTGCGGTAATCGTCCGTGGTCCCGGAAATAGACGCCTGAGTGTCCTGAACCGGAGTTTTTACCCGGCAGGACGGTTCGCAATGCGGCACGTCTTCCCTCGGCGGCAGAGAAGTGGAATATTTTGTGGTTTTCCCTGTTTGCGGGTTTAAATCCTGATAGGCCAGTGTGCTGCTGCCTGCATTTAAGGTTTTTTGAATATTGGCCGATCGCCGCTGTGCCTTGGTAAAATCATACAACGCGCCAGCCTCACAGGTGTATGTGCGATGGATATTCCACCAGACATCGCTTCCCGATTCCAAAGTTCCTCGGATTGAGCCGGATTGATAGCTGATTCTGCTGCCATCTGCGCAAAACGTCCATGTTGCACCGGTATTGGGAGAGGCCTGGTTGTAGCAACCGGCAAGTGGGATAAGGCCGGTGGCATGATAATTTTGAACTGTGTAAACGCATCCGCTGTCATTCTGATCGCATATTTTTTCGTCTATCTTCTGACATCCGGTCAAATCCATTCCGGCGCAATCGCCTGTTTTCGAAACTTGAGGCACATCTTTGACGCCGATAATCAGATTCCCCTGGGTGATCTGTTTCCAGGTATCGGTATTGTTTACGACATAGGCCTTCACACGCCAGAATTGATGGGTCAAATCATCATTTGATCCATAACACCCCGGAGAATTGCCGTTATCCGTCTGCTGTATAAAATTGTATGAAAGAATATTGATGGCGTCCGGCGGAGAAAAACATCCGGATTGCCCGGAAACCGGGTCCGTATAAGGGATGCAGGCGGCGCTTTCGGTGATGGAATGCACGATATTTCCCAGCTTATTCGTATTGATGATTTTACACTGATTCCAGCCTGAGCCGTATGCCCATACATCCCTGCAATCTCCCGAAGCAGCCGTCCAGAAACATTCTTTTGAATCACCGTTGGCGTCATAACCAATATAAAAGGTCACGTCATATCCGATGATTTCCATTTGAGGGGTAAGCTGGGCTTGCCGTTTAATTGAACATCGCCTGGTTTCATACTGGCTGCCGATATTGTTGTTTAAGACGTTGAGCTGTGAATACAGGCTGTCCGGATCACTGGATTGTTTTAATGCCTCCTGATCTCCCGGCAAAGTTCCGCTGCCGTTATGAAAATACTGCTCTGGGTTTGAAACCCCGGATGCGGGGATGCCCGCAGTATTGCCCATTTGGTTGGATGCCTGGCCGTAATATTTGATTTCCGTTTCCAGGATATTGACATCGGTGATGGTAAAGGCTTTCTGCTGCTGGATAGCGCTGACCATGCCGCCGCCGATGTCCTTTAACACAACACTGATGTTGTTCCAGACCAAGTTGGAGCCGCAGCTCGCATTAATGCAATAACACCCGGCAAGCGACAGCATGGAGGGGACTTCGGCCGCAGATAATCTTCCGCTTGTATCCGCCTTCCAGGTATAAAACCGCTTGCGGTTCCAGGTGCCCACATCCGCAGAAATAAAACCGTTGGAGCAGATGCCCGACATCGGAGAAGACACCCTGTATGCGTAATCAGGCGTCCCGTCAAAATTCGTGTCCTGCCGGATGGAGAGATTTGTAATATCCCCGGTGCCGGATGGCTGGATTAACACCTCCAGAAATGCATTTGACGACGGTGCAGAGATCTGGCTATCAAAGGTCTCTTGTTCGTCCATGGTGCGCATGGAAGTGCCGTTTGATGTCATGGGATTTGAGATTTTTTCCTTGATGCCAGTCGTGCTGCCCAGTTTAGAATTAATCTCAGCGCCAAGGGATTTTCCAGCGTTGTATGCGGTTGCGTCCCAGGCATCGGCTTTTCCATTAATGGCACAATAGGCCAATAAGAAAAAAATAACGATCCGGGCATCCGGTTTTTTGAAATTATTACTGAATCTGTGAAGTATATTTGAGCGGGTCACTGCTTTTGCCTTTTTCAAAATCGTGCATAAACCATTGTTGCGGGGTGATTTCTCCCCTCATGTACCGTATGGACCGATAGAGTTTAAGGGCCAGATCCGACATGGAAATCACACCGATGGATATGGGCATGGATTTTCCGGAGTTTTTATCCACCATGATCATGGAAGGTGCCATGCTCACGTCAAATTTAGCGGCCATGTCGGGATATTCGTCAATATCCATAGTTCTGACAGGCCATCCGTATTTATTGATGAAAAATTCCAGAATGGATTTTTGCGATTCACAAAATTCACATCCCTGCCGGGTAAACATGATCAGGGCAAACTGTTCCCTGCCGCTTAAAATCGTTTCTTCCTGTTCGCGAACTCTCATGGAGACGACGGCCGATTGCCCGGGGGCTGTGATGGGATATACGCTTTGGGTGCCAAGCTCTTGATTTTTTTGATCGACATAGGACATGACGCTTGCAAAGGCCAGAGACTTGCGCCGTGCGATATCCTGTATGATCAGATAGTCCATAACAGTCTTTTCATCCGGGGTCTGGACTGCTTTTTTCATAAATGTGTTCAACAATTCCTGAAAATCGTCCGGATACATGTCCCACAACTGTTTATTGGTATAATCCTCCAGATTGGGGAGTTTTCGCTTAGGCTGTTCTTTTGGCTTTATCTTTTCCGGGTCTTTCTGATACCAATACCAGCCCTGTTTCTTGTCTTTATAAAATGATGCGGGTTCTTTGTCGGGTTCTTCAGCAGGCCCTGGAACGCTGTTTATTTTCTCATTGATTGCGTTCAACTGGATTGGCGCTTCCTGGGCCGCAAAGACTGGACATAAAATAAAAACGCACCAACTAAAAAAGAGGAACAGCAATGGCTTTGATGTCACTTTTATTCTCCAATCCCACATATCTTGAGTCATAGCTGTCCATGCAGCTTCCCATGGCAAAAAACTTTCCTTCAGGGATAATCCCGTCATATTCAAACGCCTTTACCGGAACGCCCTCTTTTGAGTGTTTTTTGGCGCTTCCTAAAAATATGTTGTTGCAGAAAAATTCCCCGTGATTCTTCACTTCAAGCAAATCCCCGGCGTCACATTTGATGTATTTAACGACCAGACACGGCCAGCAGTGCTTCCGTATCCGAGTGTAAAGCGGGACAACCACCAGCGCGTCTTTGTGAAGATCCGAAGACTTATAATGCCGCTGATACAAAAACACATGTGCCCCCACGGAATCGGTCGGCGAAATCGATATTCTTTCCGGAATAACATATCCCCCATACACAAGACTTAAATATCCGGCCAAAGCGCAAATTGCTTTTTTTCTATTCAGATTGTGGGTCCGGATAAAAGTTCGCAACATTTCCACTTACCACCACCTCTTTTAATAACAGGATCGTGTTGGATGAATATTTTTCCTTAATCTGACGGCTTAATCTTTGCAAATCAGCATCCAGCTCCTCTTTGGGGAGTTTTCCCTGGATGTAATCGGTTTTTAACCGGCTGATGTAGCCGTCCATATCAATAACTGCAATCCTGGTGGCAAAGTTTTGATCATAAACCCAGAGCAAACCGCTGGTAATGACGATGCTTGCCAGTATGGACACAAACAAGTTTTTCAATAAAACCCCCTCCTTAATTTTTTAAGAATGTTTTGGATCTGGCTGGATTTTGATTTTTTCTCAATGACATCCAATGCATATTCAAAGGATACATCCCCGGACACCATGTAAGCATCCCATGTGGTGTCAGCTTTGCTATCCTGATTGGTTTCCGGGTCTGTTAAGCTGAGCCCGCGAGCATAGATAATCGCTGGTACGGACTGGATGTCGTATCTGGAAAAAAGCAGCGGATCGATGTTGATGCCGATATGATAGGCGTCACATTTCTCACGCAAAGAATCACAATTCGGGTCTTTTGTCAGGATGCTGTTAATAAACTCCAACGTAGGCTTCATGCGCTGCACCCCGCCTACAAATCCACGCATGACCATGATGATATTCGGGTCTTTGAGCTTATCCAAATCCGCTGCATAGGTTTTCAGGGTAAATATGGGCATGGATGATGAAACAAACAGGTAAATTCTTTCATCCGGCATTAAGAATGCGTTTTGATGATTCTCTTTCCGGCTTATAGGAGTTGGATTCGAACTCTTCGAATCAGGGTAAAGCTGCGATTTGAGAGTATCGATTTGCTGATTCAGTCTCTTTTGATATTCTTTTGAAGTAAAAACATCCGCCGTTTCTTTGGCGTTTGGGTTGTCTTTGATTTGCGGGACAGCAATCTGCTGCTTTTCTGCTTTGTCGATCAACGCATTGACATCTGACATGTCACCGGCTGTGGCCATGTGGTCTATAAACAAAAAGAAAGAGAACCATATATAGACAATAACCAATATAATTAAGCTTTTAGAAAACACAGCAGGCCCTCTTCCGAAATACGATATACATGAAATTGTCCGGAGAATCGCCTGTGATGGGCAGCGGTGGATTTTTCCCCGCGCCCCATATCAAAGATGACCGCCCCGGTGGAACACATTGAAAACCGGTCACCGGCTTTGCCAGGGAGAACCGATAATTATGTTTTACCCAGATCGGTGTGGGGATACATGTGCAATAATGTAAGCCGACATCGCAGATTGCCCCGATCCTGCCCATTTTATAGACGAGCCGGGACGCGGCAGCCAGACTTGCCTGAACCAGATTGTCGTCATTCATATTACCGCTCATAGGGTATGTGCTTCCCTCGGACCCGAGACACCAGTACAGAGGGGAAAGCGGAAGACCGGCATTGGCAGACACCGAATCGGCGATACAGGAAAGCTGGGCCGGCATATTGGCAAAAAGCAGGGTTTCCGGATAGATGATCTGGGCAAAAAGATCATCATTCCATGTGGGGTCAACTTCAGTCATATAGGCAATGTCAAATCCGCTGGTCTCCAGACACGCAAAATCGGTAAACGCCTCCATGATGGTCCAGATAGGGTAAATGGCATAATGCGCCTGAAAAAATGTTGCCGCGCCTTCCTGGGTGGTTCCGCCATCTTCACTCCCGCCGTTTTGAAATCCCATTTTAACCGGCGCAAGGCCTGCACCTATGGACGGGAAACAATAGGCGTCTTTAACCACCTCAATAAACCGGGCAGGCTCCCAGAAACTGACCGGAATGCCGACTCGGGCAAATACAGGGGCCGGCAAAGGACATACGCAAACCGGAGATGATGCTAAATCCGGAGCGTCAGGGGCGTCAGTAGGCGACGTTGACACTGTCACCCCGCCGATCTTGAATGGAAACATGCATTGCCAGCACACTTCCGTTAACGGATTATGGGGTTTGCATGCGCAGATGGCATGTGCCGCAAACGGCTCATAACTCATCCAAACCAATAAAAATAAAATGATTTTACTGATTTTTCGATAACGCAATTTCATCAATCTCCATGTATTTTCCGGCTTGACGGGCAACCGATGGCACGGCCTGTAACTGAAGTCTCTGGATAATCCGGGATGTGGCGTAAAATACCGGCCGGTTTAATTTTTGGGAAAGATCATAATAAGACCCATCAGTGATCAGCAGTAAGGTGTCAAAAGCCTTGGCGTAACCCGATGTTAAAAACCATATCACTTGGTTGGGGTCATCCCCGTCGATCACAACCAGGGTTTTTGTGAAATTCACATACGCAAGCGGGTTAAACGTATATCCCCTGGGATACAGGATGCCGCCCTTCCCGTCCGGGATGTCAAGCTCCAGGCTGTAGCTGATATCCACAAGCCTTTTTTTATTCTCCAGGACTATTGGAAGATCCAGGGTATCCGGCTTGTAATTCTTGATGGTTTTGCCCACCTTTTCCGGGTTAAAGACTTGGTTCCAGTCCACACGGGCCGCCCTGTCTTTGAGTTCCTGTATAGCGTCGCGCTCTGCGATAGGGTATGTCTGGCCAAAAACCCCCAAATTATGAATGGCGGCAGATACAGACGAGGACAGAAGGACCAGCAACCCGGCAGATATTGCTGCAAATAATTTATGGGATGTTGTCATAGGCATTTTTTATCTTGTTCTGCATGGTACTGGTTATCTGTTGCTGGGTGTTCACCTGAATGTCTCCGTACCAGGCGGACAGATCGATTTTAGAAAAATCAAGCATCTGGAATTCTTCCGGCGTAAAACCCCGGCAATTTGGGCGTTTTGCAGAGCCCCAGCGGCTTGATGAAAACGCCCGCAAGGTCGGCCTTCCCTGCTCCTGAAGGATGCGCCCCAGCTTGGAGTTAAAACAGCAGTATGTTTTCTTTCTCTGGATACAAAGTCCGAATATTTTTAATGAACAATAGCTGCCCACATAATGGCACAAGCCTTTTTGATTTAATGCGATCAGCTCTTTTTCATCCCCCTTGCAGTTAAATATTTTGCTGGCGATGATGGAACCTATCGGCGGTAAAAACGGATTAATGGGTTGTCCGGCAACATCAAACCAGATGTCGCTTCCGCCGCAGCAATCGAAATATCCGGTTTCAATACCGTCCGGACGGCAGCGTTTGTCTTTTCCGCTAAAAATATATATTTGCCCGAGACATTTGCCGGTTTTATCAATCGTGCCGTCGTCCAGTTTATCGGTTGCGCCCTGGGTCGTATCACCTGATGTGACGGAGGTGGATTCGGTAAACTCCCGGCAGGTATATGGCGAGCATTCCGAAATGCCGTCATGGGTCAGGCATGGATAAGCCGCGCCGAGAGGACAGGTTCCAGCACAGGTTCTTTTTTTAAACGGACACAAGAATCCATCCGGGGTTTCAAGGCATTTTGTCATCTCATTGGTGCTGACAAGGCCGTCGCTGTTTAGGTCCGCAGCACATACTTGATCCCCGTCATTAAAGGGATATTGCTGGTCATTGGGGATCACATAAGAAAGCGGCAGGTTGGTGACAGAAGTCCGTCCATATACCACCCATGCGTTTAAAGGCACTCCCTTGCTCATCAGCACTGGGTCGTTTAAATTCTGTTTTTCCCATTTGCAGAAAGACGCGGGTGCGATCAGGTCATCGGATACACAAAAAGGAGAGCCTGATGAAGTGCCTTTAAGAAGAGGGTCTATCAACGAGTCCGGGCGGTCTGCATAGGAACTGCTATACACACGCGGATCAAAAATGGTTAAAGACACATATACCTGACTGGCAGGCACATCAGCGTTTGACCGGTCCACTGTGCAGGAAATCCTGTTCTGGATTTCCGGAGTGGCCGCAGAACCGAGATTTCGCTCTGTGTTATCACAGACGGTTGTAGCCCTTGTCCCGTCATACCTGAACGTCACCTGGTTGGAATCCGGGATCGCCGCATTCTGATTATTTACCAATGCTGGTATCAGTGTCAGGGTGTGGTGGGAATATTGAACCGGGTCATCGCTTCTGAAAATTGCAATGTCCGCCGTGGTGGTCTCAGGAAAGCTGATCAGGGACTCGGCAAAGGCCGAAGCCCAATAACTTGACAACATGGTTGCTGCCAGCAAAATGAATATCGGTTTAGTTTTCTTCATTTTTTTCTTCATGACACTCGGTTGTTTTGGAGCAGATTGCTCCATGATTTGTCAGTTTATTTTTATGTGTCAGCTCGCTTGCGCCGGCGGCTTTGATTCCCATGTCGGCTTTGGCAAGTATTTTGAAAAGATTGTCTTTCACCTGTTTGTCCCACCCCTGAAATATTTCCTGAAATCCCTCCATCCTCACCAGGATCAACGGCACTTGAAGATCCCCGTTGTTTAACCTTCTGGCCTCGGCCTCATTGTCCCACACGATTTTTTCAGCAAGACGATTTGAGGTTGAAGACCCACACTGAAAAAGTTCACCGGATACCCATTGGACGCTTTTTTTCATGTCCTTTTGAGAAATATAGACCGGCCGGACGATCAATTTTGCTCGGGTGTCCGTGCAGACCCTGGAAAGTTCCGCTATGGCTTCCTCGCAATGGGAACAGGACGGGGAGGCGAATATTTCGATGTTGGTTTTTTGTTGCGGGATTTCCTGGATCAGGGTGGGTTTGAGTTTTACGCTGGGAAAGAAAAACACAAAGTGAGCCGTTAAAAATACCATGAATCCCATGACCATTGCACTTTTGATTCTGAGTGTCTTTGATGCGATGACGCAGGCAACCAGGAGACTGAAAAAGATTATGCAGCTTGCGCACAGGGAATTGATGAAAAATATCTGGATAAAGGTAAAGTACGCCTCAGCGCCCAGCAGTCCCCAGAGCAGTATGGCAAAAATCGTGTTTTTAGCTTTGAGATACAACCATAACGTGAAGGCCAAAAAACCTGCGGCATAAAATCCCACGGGCATTTCAAAAACCGTGGAAAAAGACGACGAATGGACTTTCATGCACGCGGCGGTGGCGCAAATGATGTCATTTTTTTCAAACATGTCTGCAATCCCGGTCGCAAGCGCCAAAATGCCGGATATTGATATTAAAAATATGGTGATCGTTTTTCGCATTTTAGCTTAAACCCTCTTTTGGTAAAAATTTATCCCTCTATGAATTATTATAGAGCGCCGCTTATTTTTTCTGGCCCACCAAAGGCCGAACCTCTGCTATCTCCTTGATAACACTGGCTTTATTTTTTCGATTCTCCAATTCCGCCAAACTTGTTTTAAACGCCCTTGCTTCAACCGGCATGTAAATCCCCACCATTTTTTTCTTACCATTGGCATCAATTAACCCAAACCTTGCCCCGCTAAATCCCTTACCGATAAATGAAGGGATATAACCCTTTTCCGCCAGCATGGTTTTAACCGTAAATTCAAGGCTCCTTTTTTTCTCCGTGGTATCGGCGTTTACCAGGACTTCGGCATGATTATGATTCTTTGCCAATTGGATAACGGTTTCCGACACCAGGCTGAGCATGAGATAAACCAGGCCGTTATTCATGGAAAACGCTCTGAAATAGGAATTGTTCTCGATGCGATTGATTTCCGGCTCGATTATGGAAAGAAATTCATCCATGTCCAGCCATGACAAATCAAAGGCTTCGGGGGATGCCCCTTTTTCCTTTGACGTGCTGTTTTGCTCCTGAGAGGACGATTCTGATACCTTTTGCTCATGAATAATCTGCACCAGGTCGGCTGCGGATTCACCCTGCAAGGAAAGCCTTTCCGCTTCCATCTCACGGGCCGCCTGATCCGCTCTCCGCAAATCATAGGTAAACCCTTCCCGGACCTGATAATGATGGGATTTTACGGCTGCAAGTATATCTTCGTGCTGCGGTGAGGTATCCGTAAAGATCGCTTTTTTTAAGACCAGATAGGAAATATAGGGGTGATCCCCTTTCCGGTAGGTTTCTGCATCCATGAGATCCGGGATTTTGCCGATATCATGCCCCAGGGCCGCCACCAGGATTTTGCCCATGATCATTTCCGGGTCTTTGGTTTTTGCCTTGGCGATATCGGTAATCATTTGTTCGGCCACGTTTAACGAATGATCCAGAAGCGTGATTTTTGACAGCAGGTCATACACGTTTTGCAGTGTTTGATACTCATGGTCCTGGTTTATCTTCACCACAGACGGGCAGTTTCCATAAGCATCAAGCAGGGCCAAAAGAGTGGTTATGGGTTTTAAATAGCCGCTGGTGCCAAGGATTTTTTTGTATGGCGCAATATGTTCCTGATAGAAGGTATTGATTCTTTCATGCCGCCATACGGAGGCCACGTTATGGTCGTTCATCAGATTAGCAGAAGGCATGGAACTTAAAGGTGTCGGTCCAGGTTCTGATTGTTTTCCAGCAGAAGATGTTTGCGCTTGAAATACTGAATCATTGATTCTGGCAAGGGTCTGATTTTTCTTTCGCCAATGTCTTTCAGGAACCATAAGATAAATAAAAATACCGACAGTAAGAACCAGCGCGAAATAAATGGTCATTTCCAGGTATCCGGGCATCAGAGAACCTCCACCCGTGGATACATGACTTTCAGGTACGGCTCCTTCACAAACCCGGCTTTCCCCTTAAATGCCCCTTCGAAGGTAAACATATAAAAATCCCTGAGCTGCAAATTCAGAACGCTTTCCGGCCGGACATTGGGCTCTTCAACTTCCCGGACGGTGATGCCGCCGCCAAGGGAAAGGATGGGAGAATAGCGTTTTACCATGCCGGAATAGTCGGCAATATAATTGGCGGTATTCGGATCATTTACCCGCATGAAAATCTTGCTGTTGGTGTTATCAAGGATTTTTCTGGCATTGGCCGGACCTAGTTCAGCCTCAATGTCTGCGATGGACTGGGTAAATGCATGTATCCAGACCCCTGCCCCGCCTGCTTTGTTGAACAAGTCTTCCACGCCCATGTACAGGAGGTTCGAGGCTTCATCCATGTAGAGACACAGTGGCGGGGTGATCGTCCTTCCGGACAGATATATTCTTCCGACAAAGCTCTGGATCATGGAGAGCAACACCCGTGCCACAATATGAGCAGTCTTCCGGGTGAGCAGGCTTCCGGTCTGAACAATGAGAATCACCCTTTTGCCTTGTTCAAGGCGCTTGATAAAGTTGTTGGCTTTTGCTTTCCCGATAATAGCGCCGACGCTGCCGGCAGACAGGGAGGTCAATACCGTGCGCAGAGATGACGAGACTTTTGAAAAATAATCCTGGGGGGATGCCAGTATCTGTCTTAAAGTGGCAAGGATTTCTTCAGCTTCAGGATCATTTTCATAGTCCTTGAGTTGGGCTTCCAGGTTTTTTAGGTCCGTATAGGACGCCCGCTCCTTGACCGAATTAAAATTTAAGTTCGGCCGTTCGTTTTTAATCCGGGCAAAAAACAGAAGCGACAGAACGATCACAAATGTGGTTTCATAAGCGATGTTGATGAAAAATTCTTCCTTGGCCTTAATTCCGGAAACCACATGAGACACCAGTTCTTCCGGCATGTAATAATAAGCCAGCGGGTCCATTTTGGCGGAGCAAGCCGGAAAGATGGGGGTCACCAGGCATAACTCATCCTGCCGGTTTTCCTCATAGGCAATCTGGACGATCTTTGAAAATATGTCGATATCGCCCTTGGGGTCAAAAAAGACCAGGGAGTAGCCTTTGCGGATATCCTGCTCCATCATCAGCTCGATCAGCCGGGTTTTGCCGATTCTGGTGGACCCGAATCCAAACAAATGCCCTTTTCGGTCAGAATCTTTCAGGCTGATCTTTTTCACTTTTCCCGGTGATTGAAGATTGTAACCGTAACCCAAATACGTTTTTAGATTATTTTTAAACATGTTAAGCCTCCATGAGGGCATGATCCCGTGATGCTTTGATTCTTCGGATTAACGCAACACCCCAGATGAACAAAAACGGCATGATCACCGCCAGCCCGAAAACCGCCAGAAGCTCATAGGCTCGTTCAATCAGAAGCGGTTTTATGGACAAGGTGATGTAATAAATCCGTATCGCCACATGATATTTTTTAAGACTCATCCATTCGGAAAACTTCCAGGCGGAATGCGGGTTGATGCAGTTTGAAATCCAGATCATCAGAAAGCAAAGGACCAGGCCTTTTAAAATCATGGAAAACACCCGCCCCAGCAAAAGCGAATCAATGGCCTTTCTCGTGATTTTCCCGATATAGTTCCGGCTCAAATATGAGCACAGCCCCCCGGAAATAATGACCGGCAAAAGATTGATCACCCAGAGGAATAGATTGCTGTTGATCAAGGGAAAATACCGGGCAATGGCTTGTCTGGTGCCGTCATCGGAACTGATAATCAAAATCAGCGACATGATCAGGGCGAATACCAGCGCTTCCAAAAATCCTGCCCCGAACCCCACATTGAAAAAATTGAGCTTGCCCCGTATGGTGAGAAAATCATCCGGAATTTCCTGGCCGCTGGCTTCGATGACGTAAAACTGCTGGATCTGAGAAATCGCGTCCAGAATATGGGGAAATATCCGGCTGGTAGTGCCCTGCGACTGCCCCACCGGGATGATCATGCCGGTGGACGTATCCCCGGAATTGCCGACAGGCTGTTTATTCATTCTCTACCTCCGCATTCACTTTAACGACCACCGCCGTTCCGTACAAAATGATTGATATGATGGATTTTCCGGCAGATATGTTTGTGGTTTCGATGCAAAAGCCGATAATGGCGTTTGCCCCGTGTTCTTTGGCTTGAGACATCATTTCCTTGACGCCGTTGTGGATGAATTTGGCAAATACTTTTTGATAGCCGCAAGAATTTCCGCCGAACACATCGGTAAAACCGGCAAACCAGTCTTTAATCATGTTGCCGGCACCGACAATAGGGACCATTACCGGGCCGATATATTTTGTAATCTGATACCCCGCTAAAACCGGAGTTGTCGTAATCAGCATATTTTCCATAAAAATCCCCTGTGATCAGTGAAATTTCAAAAACACATAATTTGCTTTAAACCAGGGCCAGTAAGCAAAAAGCCAGGTTTGTATCCATGGCAGGATCAGGGCCGCAGCAACCGAGACCACGCCGACAAGGAAATTTCTTTCAATAATGGCGTAAACGCTTCCGGCGATAAATACGGCCATACTCAACACGGTGTTCCATGAGACCCCCCATAAATAATTATAGAGATCGTCATGAAAAATTATTCCAGCCACCATCAGGCTCGCCCAAAACACTGTGAATAATAGTTGTTTTATTTTCACGGGGTGCTTGCCATGGCGGTTTGAATCCTCCGGATATATTTTCTGGCCAGTTTTTGTTTTCCTTTATGGGTATCTGAAAGACCTTTCCCCGTGTGATAGCAGGCCACACCATCCCACGAATACCCATACCGATCCATGCACTGCCTGAGTATCCATGATCCCACCATCACGTTGTAACAAGGGTCGGAAAGATGACGCCATCTCCCGCCAAGACTTTTTTTCCAGCTTGAATTGATCTGCATTAGGCCGTAATCATAGCTGCCGTTCGTGTTTTGATTTATGGCCGAAGGGTCAAGCCCGGATTCCACCCTGGCAATGGCACAAAGCAGTTCCGGGCTTATCCGGTAGGTTTCTCCGGCTTGCTTGAAGCAAAACCCAAAAGCGGTAGTGTTTGCAAAAAACAGAATCAGCAGAATCAGAGGTATCTTATTTTGCATCAGATACCTTTTTCGCGTCAGATGTCTTCACGGGCAAACCTGTCAACGCGCTCTCAAGCGCGGGCATATCCGCCCCGTCAATGCGCTGACCGTTTTCAAGAAAAAATACCGGAACCCCGTCAATGCCCAAAGTGGCGGTGATTTTTTCCGAAGCTTCAATCAGGCTGGTCCCCTCCTTACACTGGTATTGATCGGTTTTGTTGTCATCCTTCCAGGTTCCGTTTATGTAATCGTCAAGGCTCAGCTTCCGACACACCGCTTCAATGGCTTTTTGTCTGCCCACCGGCGGGTGGACGCTGGCAAATATAACCTTAAATTCTGCCGCGTATTTTTCTGAAAATTCTTTTAATTGGGATTCCGCCTGATGACAAAATGGGCAGACCGGATCAGTAATCATGTAAATTCTTTGCTTGATGTCTTTTTTCGGCGTGTATGACAGGGCAATACATTTTTCGATATCGGGTCTCAGCCGGATAAAATTTTCAGCTTTTAAATCATCGATGCGCGTCTGGGTGAGTTGTTTTTTGCCCTGGAACATTTCTCCGGCGATCACATAATTTTTTCCGGCATAGACCGGAACATACTGACCATTGATGTCTAAAATCACCTCGCAGATGCCGTTGACTGCATGTTTGGACAGGATCTTTGAAGGCGGGATGGGCACATGGGCCTGCATTGTGGCAAGCGTTATGTTGTTACAAACGCTGGTTTCTGATTCTTCAGCTTTTGCGTTGATGGGAAAAAATATCATTGCGGCCATGATTGTTGCTAAAAACAGGGTGTTTTTCATTCTTTTGTCTCCTTATCGTGGGTTAAAAATCGCCTTTTATCTGATTGAATAGGGCTTCGTGTCTGGGCGCTGGTGTTTTTGGAACGCTGCCCAGTTGCTTTTTGCGAAGGTTTAACTGGGCGAGCAGCCTTTTGCCGATTTCTGAATCGAGGTAGGCAGTCATGGCGGATTCGACGATCATGGATTTAAATCCTTTGGGCAACTGTTCGATCACATCAATCACATCCGGCGTGCAAAATCGGATGGCGATTCTTTTGGTGGAATGATCACTCATGAGTGCCCTCCAGATATTTTTGAAATCCAATGGCGTTGCTGTATTCGGGTTTTTCCGGCACATGGAGAAACCCTTGTTGGTACACGGAACAAAAAGCGTCCTGAACATAATATGCCCCGCCGCCTGCAAGGATCAGCCGGTCTGCTTTTTTCAAAAAACCTTCCCACCTGGACCGGATTTCCTGCAAAAGCCAGTTGGCGTATTCTTCAGACGCTTTTCTGATGGCCCATGAAATGTCCTTGGCTGCGCCATACAGGGAGATCTCTTTTTTCTGGAGCACGTCTTTTAAGGCTTGCTCGGGCAGCTCAAAATTGAACTCCCGTTGCAGAAAATTGCCGACCTGCTCTCCGATCCTGGATATTCCGCCTCTATCCAGCATGCCGGACCATTCCCGGCTGGGCCGGCCGTTCACCACCCCCAAGATGTCCACCGTGTTAAATCCGATATCCACAACCAGGATATTTAATCCCAGTCGGTCGATTACCGGCTGGCCTGTGTCATCCAGCATAAAATCAAATAAAATCCCCTGGCCCTGGGCGCGAACGTCAATCGTGTCAAAGGGCAAATCCCGATCAGAGACCCGGCTTTTTTTCATGATGTCAAGCAGCGTTGCGCGCTTTGAATGAAAATGCGCCAGCGGCATGCCAAGACACAGAAGTTTCTTGCAGGATGACAGGAGGTCAACATCAAGTGCGCTTGCTTGGGAATGAATGGTTTTTTCAATGGCCACCCAAGCTAAAAGCGGAGAATACGTCATCAGAAAATCAATATCCCTGGTGGAAAATACGTCCCGGCACTGAAGGGCCGAGGCCCCGACAAAATAATCCTTTCCGTTAAACGCATATTTTTTTTCGCCCTCCCCCAGGTCTCCGATGATCCCGTCTTTGGCGTAAGCTATCGCCGTGGGAAATTTGGTTAAAATCTTTTGCATTCCGGACCCATCTTCAGATTCATAGCTTAAAACCAGTTTCACATCCCCGAATCCCAGGTCCATTCCTAAGCAAACCCTCTTTTCATCCGTGTTCATTAACCCTCCTTTTTGGTGTCATGGTGGTATGGTTATGGCGTTTTTAAGTGCCATGACGACATACTTGCGACATCTCCCAGTTGTCACTGCGGCGCTGTTATGGTCACTTTAAGTGCCATGGTGACATCCCCCGGATGTCACCGTGATGCGGTTGTGGTCACTAAATGTGCCGTGGTGACACTTCCCAGGTGTCATGGCGATGCCGCCGTGGTCCCTTTATTTGTCATGGTGACACATTTTAGATGTCTTCGTAGTGTCGTCACGGCACATGAAGCCTCTATAATTTATTATAGAGCCAGCCCATTTTTTTCCTGAAAATCACCCCTGAAACAGACAAAAAAATCAGGGCTAATGGTATAGGGAAAATGACCCCGCTAATGGTATGGCCCCTATAAGGTATTTTGTTATTTGTTTCTTTTGAAATAATGGCCGCCCAATTTTGTTTGGGTAAATGGTAATTTTTTGCTCTGGAGGGAGACTGTGGCAAACCGAAAGAAGAACAAGCTGGATATGTATGCTGAGACAAGAATCTGGAATCTGAAACTGAAAAACCGGAATATGACCACCGACAAGTTGATTAAAGAAATCATCTCTCGTTTCAATCTCACGGACACGGTCAGCCTTTACCCGAAACTGCAAAAATTAATTCAGGCGGCAAGAAGACGAGTGCTGCGCCGGCAGACGGCTATGAAAAAAAATATCAAGACCTGGTCATCAAAACTTTCCATGCCGCAAAAAGTGGTTACGGAATGGGCATTGAGCGGTCTTCTGACAGAAGATAATATCGAGGCGGTTTCTGAAGTGCTGGCAAAATACCGGGAATTGACCAGGACCGAAGTGGTCTGAGGAAACCACCCGGTTCCGGCTGATATTTTTTTCACCACACTCCACATGCCCATTGAGTCACCGCACAATCCCCGATTTTTTTATTACAAGACACAACCTATTAAAATTTAATGAAAAACCCTAATTGAGTGGTTTCGCGTAAGAATTGAGTGGTTTTGCGTAAATTTTGAGTGGTTTCGCGTAAAAATGAGTGCTTTTGCGTAAGGGTTTGAGTGCTTTCGCGTAACGATTTGAGTGGTTTCGCGTAAGGTTTTGAGATGTTTTGCGTAACGAAATATGGCTTAAATTATTGATATTTTAATAAATTTCCCTATGATTAAGTCTTTTAAGTTTATTAAGTATTTTAAGAATATATATAACCGACGAAGAAGACGATAATAATATATAGACAATAGTATCCCCCCCTCCCGCCGTCGCCGCCGCCTTCAAAATAAAAATTTGAAAAGTTTCTATATTACTTTCAGAGACCATCAACTTTTCACTTTTTTGGAGGAATATCATGCAACAGGAACAAAAT
>JBAQUK010000245.1:0-3208 GCA_049297455.1 Desulfosalsimonadaceae bacterium
ATTAGAAATAATTTGATTTCCAGCAAAAAATTTGATCCGAATATTTCAAATTAAATCAGATAGTTATAAGTTTCGAAAATTTTATTTAACTGACTGTTTTTATTAAAAATTTGACCATGTCCGCAAGTTGCGGGCCATCGCTGAAAACCGGGAAACTTCAGCCATTTTTACTTTTCCCCCCTAATACCTTGTCAAGCCTTTTTTTACTTCATTTAAACTTTTTTTCGCTGAATAGTTACGAAAAAACAATCATCATCAAGGGGAAAAAAAATTTCATGGAATCTCCTTTGTTTTGATTTTTGCTGGTCGGTATTGTGCATTTGTCGGCTTTGGAAAGCAATTCATGTATTTGATGTGATCCGGGGCCATTTCCCCCAATCCGGCGGTTACCAGCTTCCGGAAAGCGGCATCCACCCCATCCCGTCCGGGCCAAAACCAAATTCAGTCTCCGCGTTGCCCGGTGAGAAGCTGTTTTTCAAATAAAACGTGCTGGTCCCGGGATTGAACAGGCCGACGCCGTCCGTTCCATTGCCATCCCAATCACCGCAAAACGCCATCCAGGTCGAATCTTTCGGCCCGTATCTCAGGGAGATATCGGCGGCCCCGCCGCTTAAGGCATTTTTAAAATAAAACATTCCGGTCTGCGGGGAGTACAGGCCGATGGAATCCGTTCCGTCGCCGTCCCAATCCCCGGCAATGGGCTGCCAGCCAGCATTCAGCGGTCCGAATCGGAATGAGCGATCGGCGGGTCCGCCAGAAAGCGCATTTTTAAGATAAAATGTGCCATGAAGCGGGTCATATAATCCAATACTGCATTGCCCGTCTCCGTCCCAGTCACCGGCGATGGGCTGCCAGTTTTGCGCTTTGGGACCAAAGCCAAAATCTGCATCTGAGCTGCCACCGGCATTGGTGTTTTTAAGGTAAAACCGGGACTGGCCGGGATTGAAAAGCCCGATGGTCGCCTGGCCGTTTCGGTTCCAATCTCCCACAATGGGAGTCCAGCCGGAATATTTCGGGCCGAACCGAAAATTGGTATCCGCCGCGCCGCCGGACAAAGAGCTTTTCAGATAAAAGGCACTGGCATCCGGGTCAAACAGACCGATGGCATCGCCGATATTGTCATCACACGTATTTTCGCAGCGAAGCTCTCCGATATAAACCTCTTGGCAGCAATAAAAATAGGGGTAATAATCTTGTGACAGGCAAATGCTAACCCAGATTTTTTCTCCTCCTGAGATGCGGTCCGGGTCTACTCGCATTTTGGGGATGTCGATTGCCCATAAACTTTTATTCTGCTGCTGATCATCCCTAGTTACCCTATATCCAGTGGCTATAATCCCCATAGATTCGATGTTTTGAAGCTGGACAACTCTCTCGTTGGCATAAAGTATACAGGTGTCTCCATTATAAAGTTCGCTAGGCACACCATTCGCCAACCGATATTCAATCTCTTCTGGTGGATATAAAAAGTATTTGTCCAAAGTTACATCTTGGCAGGCTTGTTCTTGTGTAGTATAGGTATCCATTGGAATTTTGATTAATGAACCACCCCACCACTCATCATACTCATCATTCACATCAGCCCAGTATACACCATGGTCTCCGGTGGTCGGGCCGCTTCCTGTTCTTGAATCCACAAGAATTTCCATTGAAATATCCAAATCGTCTCCAGCAATTACATTTTCAATGCAATCACAAATCTTGAATACCGCACGATTTGCATATTGGCCTGGATTCAAATAGTCAGATGGATTTTCAAAATCGAAAGGCAAACAGTTGTATTGAAAGCTTTCAGAGCCGCGATCGATAACTCCAGGGGTTCCTGCGCAATTAAGCACTTCACACATTCCCGGTCCCGATACGGTTAACAATAGAAAGATTACTCCCGCTATTGTTATAAATCTTTTCATAAATTCTTCTTTCCGGAATAAAGACGAAATGATAATCATTGCTTTGGATGTGCCCATAAACATCGTCTCCTTTTTCATGAGGTGACACAAGGTGACAAAAAAACCGCATAAAATCTTATCGGGTATTTTACCCGATGGTGAGGTATTCGAACAAGATAAATTTTTTGAATGGTTCCGGAGAAACTAATGCAGTATGGTCAATTAATTAGTGCTTGAACGAAAACCCCGGATTTTTAACTTTGAGGCCGAAAATCCGGGCGGGAATTTGCACGTTCGCGAGCAAATTGGGTCAAAATTTTGATTGATATGGATTTTTCATGTTCCTTTTGCATAAGTGGTTATAAAAATGGCCAGTTAGCCGATTATTGGACATAGGTATCCCGCGACAAAAATTCTTATCATATAAATTCAGTTAATTACGCTGCAAGTCGCTTTTTCTTTTCCTGTTGGAGCAGCTTTTTCAATACTTTTTTTGCAGCATATGGCCGAGGATCTGAATGTTCCGGGCCACAACAGCAAGAGCAACGTAGCGCTCAAATCCATAAATGCCATGATCCGGGCACCGGTCAAGGCCATGATTTTAAAGAGCATTGATAGAGGATTCAACAGCCGAATGTTTTCGTCTTGCGGTCTTGAACGCCTCGGAATTTTCAATCTCTTTGTTGATGGCAGAGCGCTTCCCTTTTCTGGGGAGATAAACCTTTTCGAGTGTTTCAGGGAGTTTTTCCTGGTTGTAGGGGGAGTGGAGCCCTTTATCAAAACTGCATTCAGTAAAATTCGGGAATCGTTGCCGTGTTTCTTCAATGATGGAAACAGCGATTTGATCATCGGTTTTTTTTCGCATCACACGGGGACGGAGGATGAAACCCTGGTGGTGACAATCGGTTTTGAAACCGGCGGAATCCCGCTTTTCCAGGTATTGTAGAAAGAATTCAAAAGGGGAACAAATTCCTGGGTGGCTTTCTGCTGGCCGGTGGTATTGGGGTGGCTGTCCCAGTCGTTTAGCGGATAATACGCAAAATTTCCGGAGAGAGGGCTGGTTACGTGTTCCACAGATCCGCCGCCGACCCGGTAATGATTGTCCGGATGGGTGAGGACATTGAAATAATCAAACACCGCCACATTGTTGTGCGTATATCCGTCCAGCCAGTCATTTATCAGCCAGTTGTTAAAGGCGCGGGCATTGGCGGCCCGCTGGGCTTTGGACAGTTCCGGATCATTGTTGTATTCGTTTTCCGTCATGGGCGGAGCCGTAATGATTACAAACAGCTTGTCCTGGCGGGTGGCGAAATAGGTGA
>JBAQUK010000246.1:0-25425 GCA_049297455.1 Desulfosalsimonadaceae bacterium
AGTGGCAGAGGGGTTCAAGGAGTCGATGCGGATCGTGTTTGACGAACATCTGGGGCAATGGAATTATGTTGCCCTTTCTGGAACGACGGTTTTATAGGTTGCATAAGTTATTTTGTGCACATTCCTATGTGAATGCAGCAGCCACAGAGATTACCGGCTACACACCTGATGAGTTTTACGCCAATCCGGTTCTGATCAAGAAGATGATTCATCCCGACTGGCATCAATATTTTGAAGATCAATGGAGCAATCTTTTGAAAGGGAATGTGCCGCCGTTCTATGAATATCAGATTCTTCATAAATCCGGTGAGGTGCGATGGATTAACCAGAGAAATGTTCTCATAAAAAATCGCGAGGAAAATCCAATTGCGATAGAGAGTATTGCTACGGATATCACTGAACTCAAGCGGGCGGAAGAGGAAATCCATAGGTTCACTCTGGAACTGGAACAGCGCGTTATCGAACGCACCGCTCAATTAGAAGCGGCGAACAAGGAACTCGAATCTTTTGCTTACTCGGTTTCGCATGACCTGCGTGCGCCGTTGCGTCACATCGATGGGTTTTTGGAGCTGCTCCAAAAGAGAACCGCAACGGCACTGGACGACCAGGGCCTGCACTATATGGACATTATTTCCGGGTCGGCAAAACGCATGGGCACTTTGATTGACGATCTCCTCTCTTTCTCCCGGATGGGACGTAATCAGATGTTCAAGCTGCGTGTTGATCTCGGCGAACTGACCCGGGAAGTCATCCGGGAATTTGAACCGGAGACCGGAAACAGGGACATTCACTGGCGTGTTTACGATCTGCCGCTGGTGAATGGGGATCGCGCCATGTTGCGCATGGTCTTGGTCAATCTCATCTCAAATGCCTTGAAATTCACCCAGCCGCGCCGGCAAGCCGAAATTGAAGTTGGGTGGATGCGGGCCCAGGAATCCGAAACGGTGATTTTTGTGCGCGATAACGGGGTCGGCTTTGATATGAACTATGTGGGCAGGCTTTTCGGCGTTTTTCAGCGCTTGCACCGCACGGATGAATTTGAAGGGACCGGTATCGGACTGGCCAACGTGCGCCGCATCATCGACCGACACGGCGGTCGGACCTGGGCCGAAGGACAGGTCAACCAAGGGGCCACGTTTTACTTTTCGCTGCCCCAAGCCATTCAGGAGACATAACTTATGGTAACACTCAAGTGTATTCTTCTGGTTGAAGATGATCCAAACGATATCGAGCTTACCCTCACCGCGCTGGCTGAACACAAGATAGTTAACGAAGTTGTGATCGCCCGCGACGGTCTGGAGGCGCTGGACTATCTGTATTGTCGCGGATCATTTGCGCAACGTCCCGCCGGGAATCCGGCGGTGATCCTGCTTGATCTCAAGATGCCCCGGCTGGACGGCATCCAGGTCTTGCAGCAACTCAAAGCGGATGGGCAAATGCATCTTATTCCGATTGTCATCCTGACCTCATCGCGCGAATCCCAGGATCTGGAAGAATGTTACCGGCTTGGCGTCAACGCCTATGTGGTGAAACCGGTTCGCTTTTCCGAATTCGTCGAAGCTGTTAAACAAATCGGCGTGTTCTGGGCGCTGATCAACGAACCGCCACCGGACAGTGTGCAGGGGCAATGACACTGACGAAAGAAAGGATAACGATGGACGCATCAATTCACATTCTTCACCTGGAAGATGACCCGGCAGACGCGGAACTTGTTCAGGTCAAGCTCGAAGAAGCGGGCATCGCTTGCCGGATAACCCATGTCCAGACACGCGATGAATTCGATGAAGCACTGCGGCGGGAAAGGTATGACACCATCCTCGCGGATTACCGGCTGCCAATGTATGATGGCTATGCCTGGGCCATGCAGGATGCTCTGATGGTCGGGTACGTAACCGGCCATTACTTATTTGAAATGCTTGCATCTGTTCTTGACGATAAAAAGAGCGCTTCCCTGAAGACGAATAGCCATGAAGTTGATGAATATTCTATTTATCATTCAGATCACACCAGAGAGTTTGAATGGCTGGAAAACCGTGGCCAAGCTTGCCGGATATCGATAGCACACCTCTGGTTATCGGTGGATGGGTCGACCCAAGCCAACCACTCGAAATAATTTATTAATAGAATGCCACCTGCCTCATTATGGAATTCCAGGGGGACATACCAATTACTCGTTTTTCCCTATTGCTTTTCTTTGACCACCAAGAAAAGTAGAACAGAACGAGAGTGGTGATAATCGTCTCGAAATCCGGATGAGCACAATCATCTCATGCGAATTGATGAAACCGGTTTAAATTTTACTGGCAGCATATGCTGCCAGTAAAAATCATCCCATCGTCAGGCCAAAAACAGCAATTGAACAGATCCCGCCGGCAGTTCGGATTCATTACGGATCTCATGGCCCAACGGGATGATGCCCGACTTTTTCGGAGTGAATTCCGGGAAAGTCTTGACTTTTTCGGAATGCGTGTCAGAATAGCCAACATGGAAAGATATCTCAAACCCTATGTTATTGAAGACTTAAATAAGAAAATCATTCTGATCACCGGCCCCAGGCAAACCGGCAAGACAACCTTGTCGAAAATGTTGACCGATGATTTTGATTATTTGAATTTCGATAATTCCGACCACCGCATCAACCTTTTTGAGAAAACATGGGATCGCGCCCGGAGTCTCGTTATTTTCGATGAACTTCACAAACTGAAAAACTGGAAATCTTGGTTGAAAGGGATTTATGATACCGAAGGTATTCCCCCGTCCATTCTTGTGGCCGGTAGCGCCAAGCTGGACACCTACCGGAAAGTGGGGGATTCTCTGGCGGGCCGGTTTTTTCAGTTTCGATTGCATCCCCTTGATTTAAAAGAGATCAGGATATCATTAAATCCTGATGACCTTGAAGCCGCCCTGGATAAACTGTTAACCGTCGGCGGGTTCCCGGCGCCGTTTCTTGACGGCAGTGAACGGTTTTATCATCGTTGGAAAAAATCCCATTTGGATATCATTCTCAAGCAGGATCTGATTGGTCTTGAAAATGTTCAGCAGATTACATCCATTGAAACCCTGATACAACTCCTGAAAAAGAATGTGGGGAGTCCCGTGTCATACAGCTCCCTTGCCGGGGATCTTCAGTGCTCCGACAAAACCATCAAACGCTGGCTGACGACACTTGAAAACATGTATGTGATTTTCAAGGTGCCGCCGTTTCATAAAAATATCGCCCGTGCGATTCTAAAATCACCCAAATATTATTTTTACGACAACGGCCAGGTCGATGGGGATTCCGGCGCAAAACTGGAAAATCTGGTGGCCTGTGCGCTTTTAAAAGAAATTCATTTTAAAGCGGATTGTTTTGGGGAAGAATTGCAGCTCTGCTATCTGAGAAATAAAGACGGCAGGGAAATCGACTTCCTTGTCACACGAAACGCCGTGCCGGAACTCATGATTGAAGTCAAATGGGGCGACGAAAAGTTAAGCGCTAATTTTAAAAATTTTGAAAAATTCCTGCCGAAAGTTCGAAGCATACAACTGGTAAAAGAATTAAACAGAGAAAAAACCTACCCGGATGGCGCGGAAGTGCGAGAGGCCCATCACTGGCTGGCGCATCTCAGTTTATGATCCGTGTTATTTAAAGAGCAAAACAGCGATAACGATTACCGCAAGAATTATCCCGCCCCATAAAAGCATTCGGCTGAGAGGCATGCCCGAACCGCTGCTTTCCTGAACGGGAATCGTCTGGCCGAGCACCTTATGTTTGTTATTTCCAATGCTTGAACGCAACTGCGCCATTTGCTCGGCGCTCAGAACCGTTGTCCCGTCAAAATCATCCGGCGCCATCGGCCTGCTGCTTTTTGAATTGCCGGCCGATTCGATGATCACCCGCAGCGAAAACTTGCCGATCATGATGACGTCATTGTTTTTTAACTCGGCTTCATCAACCTGCCGGTTATTCAGGAAGGTGCCGTTTGTGCTGCCCATATCCCTGACGATATAGGGGCCGCCCACGGATCTCTCGATTTTGGTGTGAGAGCGGGATATGCCGCTGTTGTCGATAAAAATGTCCGCTGTCGGGACCCGGCCGATCTCCACGATATCCTGGGTAAATGCATATTTTTTAAGGATATTGTCCTTAATGGCCAGTTCAATTTTCAAAACCGGATCAGTTTGCATCGAATGATTCTCCATCGGCAGGGCAACGGTTTATGGGATCATGAAATGAGTAAGTTTTTTGATTTGTTATATATTGTATATATAACAGGAATTTTTATGTCAAGATTTATCCCGCGGTTCCATTTTGTTGCGGGGAATCCGCGCTTATAAATATGATTGATGTTTCGTTGCCGGTAAGCTACTATTTTGCCCTCATGTTTTTAAAAATTTGTTTTTAAAGGACCGAAAACCGGGATCTCTTCAGGTACGGAATATGGCGTATCCAAAATATGGTTTCAGCACGAATGTCGGCAACGTTCGTTCTCATAATGAAGACAGCCTTCGTATTGAGCCGGAATTGGGACTCTGGGTGGTTGCCGACGGCATGGGCGGGCATCAGGGCGGCGAAACCGCGTCCGCCCTTGCCGCTGACTTCATTGTTGAAAAAGCCAGGGCCGGATACCCCCTGGAAGAATCCATCGCCCAGGCCCACCACGCCATCAAGCAGGCCAGCCGGGAAGGCAAAGGGCCTGAAGGGATGGGCACGACGGTGGTGGCCCTGAAGATTGCCGCGGGTGCCTGTGAAATCGTCTGGGTGGGGGACTGCCGGGCCTATTTATGGGACGGCAAGGTTCTGAAACAACTGACAAAAGATCATTCCTATGTCCAGCATCTGGTGGATACCGGCGTGATCCTCCCCAGTGAATCGGCCCGCCACCCCTATCAGGATGTCCTTATTCAGGCCCTGGGAGCCGCGGATATCAATGATGTGACGGTGGATAAAATTACGCATACGCTGCATCGGAACGAACAGATTCTGTTATGCAGCGACGGGCTCACCAAGGAAGTCGATAACTGGGGCATTGCCGCAGCACTGGCCCTTGAACTGGATGAGCAGGAAAAAGTGGACTATCTGGTCCGGGCCGCCCTGGCGAACGGCGGGAGGGACAACATCACCATTGCCCTGATTTCCGCAGGTGATGACGCCCCCGTTAAAATGACGGCGGGGGATACGGTGCCCATGAATAATGAGGAATTGAAACAGACCGGGTTTTGGGCGAAACTGCGCTCCCGGCTGAAGCAAACGGTTAAGGGCTTGTTTTAATAAACAGAAGAAAATGGTTGTGGTACGGATTTTATGATTGATATTCCCAATTACGAAATCGGCAAACTGGCCGGCCGCGGCGGTGTTGCCGAAGTCTATCTCGCAAGGCACAAACTGCTGGACCGGAAGGTCGCCATCAAGCTTATTTCCCCCACCCATGCCGATGAACTGGCGGATAAGCGGTTTTTAAAGGAAGCCAAAGTGGTGGCCGGGCTCCGGCATCCGAATATCGTCTCCATCTACGATGTCGGCGTTTATGAAAATAAATATTACATCATCATGGAATACCTGGAGGGCGGGGACCTCAAACAGAACATTAAGCGCGAATTGTCGGTTGAGCAGGCCCTCAAAATCATGCGCCAGATTGCGTCCGCCCTGGCCCACGCCCATGACAAGGGATTTATTCACCGGGACATCAAGTCCCAGAATATCATGTTCCGGGGCGACGGCACAGCGGTGCTGACGGACTTCGGCATCGTCAAGGACCTGGCCGTGGATACCGGCTACACCATGGACGGCACCAGCATCGGCACCCCCCATTATATGAGCCCGGAACAGGCCCAGGGAACGGGCGGGATTGACTGGCGGACGGATTTATACAGTTTGGGCGTCACCTTTTATGAAATGCTCACCGGTTCGGTGCCGTATAATGCGGATTCCCCCATTGCCGTGGCCCTCAAGCACATTCAGGACCCGGTTCCGCAGTTGCCGGAAGCGTTTTCCCGGTTCCAGCCCATTATTTCCAGGTTAATGGCGAAAAATCCCGATGACCGGTACCAGTCTGCGGATGAGCTTCTCCGTGCCATCGGCAAGCTTGATGGTGAAGGGGCTCCCACCACCACGGCGTTCCTTCTGCCGGGCAAATTCGGGCGCAAGGTCAATCTTGCCAATGTTTTTTTCGGTGTGGTCATCGGTTGCGTCCTTTTCGGACTTGTGCTGTTTATTCAGCCATATATCGCGGGTTTTATCGACCGTCAGCAAACACCGGCCGGAAAGTCCCAACCCGCGGTCCAGGCAAAGAAACGCCCTATTCTGGATGCCATCAAAAAAAAATGGACCCATACTGCGGACACGGAGCAGTTGATGGGCCGGATCGAAAAGAAGGATTATCCGGAAGCCCTCGATTACATTACAAACGCCCGGAAGGAATTACGGGAACCGCCCAACGAAATGGTGCAGAAAGCGGACCGGTTTCTGGAATCCAAGCAGTATCTGAACGCCGGAGATGTTTACAGCAGTGTTTTATCCGCGGACCCCGGCAGCCAATCGGCACTGCTGGGCCTGCTCTATGTGACCGTTTTAAAACAGCAGGAACTCTCCGGCAACGAAAAAGCAACGGTTGGGGAATATGATGCGCTGCTGGCGCTCTTGAGCAAAGGGATTGAAACCACCCATTCCCAGTCGTTTGAATATTTAAAAATGGCGGCCATTGAGTCCGTCTTAGAATCGGCCGATGGGCAGTTGGCCCGGAGCCGTTTTAAAGAGGCCGGAAAATGGTCAAAAACCGGGTTGAAATATGCGCCGGATCATCTGCGGCTGAAGAAACTCGATTATCTGATTGCGGCCAGGGACGCTGTGAATGAAGACCGGTTAACCTCCCCCGAGCGGGACAATGCCCTTTCCTATTATCGAAAGATCCTGGAGATGGACCCCGATGATCCGGGGGCAAAGCAGGGGATCAGCGGCATCATCGACACATGTAAAGACATGGCGGAAACCGCCCGGAAAGAAAAAAACCATGCCGAGGCGCTGAAATGGATCGAAAAAGCCCGGTCCGTTGCTCCGGACGATGCGGAATTGCAGATAAGCGAGTGGCTGATCACGGGAGACATGCATGCTTTCCGGGGAGAGTTCAAAACGCCCGCAAGCGGCAATGCCTTGCAATATTACCGGAAAGTGCTGGATCAATTTCCCCAGAATAAACAGGCAACCATGCGGATTGCCGCCATGGATGTGATGGTTCCCCTGTACCAGGTCAGGCAGAAAGGGCCGCTTTCTGAAAAAATTCCCGCCTACCGGATGCTGTTTTCCAATTTAAAGTCCGTCATTGAGGAATATGGGGAGGCCGGCATGACGGATGTAAAGCGTGAGGTGATGGACCAGGTCAAGGAAGACATCGCGGCCCAGAAAGACCGGAATAAAGCCATTCCCGCTGATTTTCTGGCCCTTGTTTCCGGGCAGTTTCCGGATGAAAAGAATATGTTCAGTACGCAGTATGATATCCTCATCGCCAAAGGCGATGAAAGCGCCGCATCAAAGGAAAAAGCGGATTATTATTTAAACGCCCTGAAGCTGAATCCGGCGGCTGCCGTCGCACAGCGCAAAATTGAAAAAGTTGCAAAAAGCCTGGATGATAACGGCAAACCGGATGAAGCCCAGGCGATTTTAAAGCAGGCCATGGATATCGCACCAAATCATGAACCGTTTAATGCCATGCTTCAGGATATCAAGCGGCTTCAGGGCATTCAGGCCGAAACAGCCGCCCCATTATCAAAAATTAAACAAAATCAGAATATTATAGAAAAAATAGAGCCTTATACCGCTTTGTTCAGAGCAATGAATGCCGCCGCCAAACGGTATGGGAGCAAGAAGATAACGAGCCTGGTTCGGGAGGTGAAGGCACAGGTCCAGGCTGACATTCAGGCTGAAAAAGCCAACGGCCGGCTGATCCCCGATGAATTCACGGCGCTTCTGAAAAACCATTTTCCTGAAATGCATAAATCCGCCATGACCGCCCAGTATGACATTCTGATTGGAAAGGGCGATAAAGGCGCATCCAACCTGGAAGCGGCGGACTATTACCTGAAAGCGCTGAATTTAGACAAAAACCGGGCGGAGGCGAAAAACAGGATTGAAGTGCTCATCAAGGATATGGATGCCAACGGCGATGCTTCGGCGGCAGCGGACCTTCTGGGCAAGGCGGTGCAGATCCTGCCAAATGAATTGATATTTGCCCAGTTGTCTGGCAAAATGGAAAGCAATGTCGAAGTGTTTGCCACGGCTTCCGGGTGCGGTAAAGAAAATCGGATTACCCGGGCCCCGGTTTCCATTGAGAACTTAAGTATTTGTATTTATTATAAGAATATGTCTCCCGACAGCGTCGTCAATATTGTGCTGCAACAAAAAGGCGGCAAAACGATGGAAGCGCCCCTGATTCTGGACGGCCGTTCCGGCAATAAACCGATTGATATCATGGCCCCCATTGAAGGTTTTGCCCAGGGCGAATACTTGCTGTCCGTCAGGCAGGGCGGCAAAATATTATCGGAAACCACGATACAATTAACACCCCAACGGAGGTAATGTTTATGCGGTGGATATTTCTGTTTGTCCTGGTTGCCATGACAACCATCGGATGCGCGGCGAACTGCCAGAATGTTCAGCAACAACTGGATACCTGCAAGACAACCCTGACGGACCAGGACTTCATCATCAAAAAACAGGAGTCGTCCATTCGGGAGAAGGACCAGAAAATCGCCGAGCAGAACAAGACCATTGAAAAACTGGGCTTAGACATTGCCGAATTAAACAGGCAATTGAATATCAGCTCGGACGAGAAAGGCCGCAATGATGCGCGCGTCAGGGAAATCAACACCAAGGTCCGGGAATTCATGCAGAAACAAATGCGGGACAACACCAATTTTCTGACCGACATCGCCCTGGAGGACTTTATCGGCGAGGAGTTAATGCCGAGACAACATACCGGTGACGAAAAATTGATTATCATCGATGTGGCCCATCCCGTTCCCAGCGGCGGTCAGATCAACGGGATCGGCGGGTATTTCAGGGGCCCGTCCGATGTGGTCATCAAGCTGCTCCGGCCGGTGGGCAATGACTATGTGGTCATCTACACCAAAGAATTAACGTTTGATGCCGGGAACCCAGGTAAAAAAACCATCGATTTCGAAAGCCCGTTTATTGTCAAAAAAGGTGATGTGATCGCCTATTATTTCCCCGGACCCGTGAATGTGCCTTATGACGTCAATATCGGGATCAATACGTATACCGAGATGGAATCGGATGAATACGCGCAAGGGGACCGGATCGCAGCCGAAGACATCTGGCACAAGGATCAGACGAAAAGAAAGTATTCGCTGAATTATTACGGTATTTTTTATACTCGGGTGGAATCAAAGTAAGCGCTTGATTTATTAATTATAAACCACTGAAACCAGCAATAGCGACATGACCCGGCACACACGCCATTTAACCATATTATTTGCCGATATTTCAAAAAGTTCGAATATTTACGAATTATTGGGCGACCAGGCGGCCCAGGAAATTGTGGGAAAGATCCTCAAGCGCCTGTCCGACCTGACGGTCAAGTTTGAAGGAACGGTCATCAAGACCGTGGGTGACGCCATAATCTCCACTTTCGGCGCAACCGACAACGCCATTGAAGCCGCCAAATCCATGCAGATTGCCATAAAAGAAAGGGATTGGAAAGACGGTTTTTCCGCAAACGGCAGGGACATTCCCCCGATCAACATCCACATTGGGATTCATTACGGCCTTGTTGTGATGGAGGACGACGATATTTTCGGCGATGCGGTCAATGTCACCGCAAGGGTGGCTGATTACGCCAATCCCCAGCAGATCGTCACCACCCGCGCCGCCATTAAAAACCTGCCGGAGGATTCCAGCCAGTTTACCAGGTACATCACCAAAATCACGGCCAAAAACATTTCCGGCGAACTTGAACTGTTTGAAATCGTTTATGAAGACCAGAACACCACCATGGTCATCGACTGCCGGAAACTCTCCAGGGCCGTTTGTTCCAGTCTCTATCTGATGAGGGGCGGGCAGGTCATTGTGGTGGATACCCATAAACCCCTGATATCCGTCGGGCGTGAGGATTTTAACGATGTCGTCATTCAGTATTCCTGGATTTCCCGAATCCACGCGCATATTGAAAGCCGGAGCGGGGTGTTCATGTTAAAGGACAAAAGCACCAACGGCACGTTCATTTATTCCCAAGACGCCGATCCGGTATATGTCAATAAAGGGGAACATCCGCTGGCCGGAAAAGGGGTGATCGTTTTCGGCCGGGAGAAGGAAAACAAAATGGACAGCGGCTTGACGGACATTATCGAATACGACATCAGGTAAGGGATTCAAAAAATTTTAAAATACCACCATGCCGTTTCTCATGCTCATGCTCTTGCTTTTAATCTTACTTTAAAATCTCAGGAATAAGATCAAGAGCATGATTAAGATTAAGAGCATGATTAAGATTAAGAGCATGAAAAGGGTATATTGGTAAATTCCGAATCCCTAACATCCTTTTACACAGGCTCTGAAATTTTTTAAAATATTTTTTCATGCAGCCTGAACGGAATCCCAACGGGATTCTGGTCCATAGCCCCTATGGGCGGATTCGGCTTATTCGATGACCATTCCCGATACTCTGTTGCCGAAATCGGAATAGTGCTCAAACATCATTCCTTTTTCCGTGACGATCAAATCCAGGCCGGTGTAATTCGGGCCTTTGCCGAAGGTTACGGAAGACGGGGACGCAAACAGCCCCAAATCTGTTTCAGCCAGGGGGCTGCTCTGCTTGACGCCGTTGTCCTTAATCCCCACCACCGTGCCCTTGAGAAAATCCGCCACCGCCACCACGTTGGTGCCGTAAACCGTTCCGGCGGCCAGATCGTCAAACAACCCGGTCCTTTCAAAAATGGCGGCAACCGCTCCGGGCGAGCCGTTTGCGCCGATGGAAACCGTTTTAACGGACGCCTGTTTGAAAGACCACAGGTTGAAATCCGTGAAATAAATCTTGTTTCCGCGAATATCCATGCCGTTCGGGGAATAGACCTTGTTTGAAGCATCCAGCCAGGTTTCCTGACGCGACACCGACATGGGGCCGGCCAGCGTCAGGCGGATAATCTTGCCCACGGGCAGAAAGGTCTCATCCGCAATATAGAGTCTTCCGGCGGTATCCGCCACCATGCCGTTGGGAATCAGGGCGTTTTGCATGGTGTAGATTTCAGTAAAGCTGAGATCGCCGGGGACGATTTCAGCGCACAATAGGACCGATCGTTTGAACATGTCAGCAATGCAACCCACAAAATCCGCCACTGCGGTGGGGGAAAAGACATTGAGGCTCCCGCATGCGGCTACGGAACCGTCAAACCGGTATTCCGTGGCAACGGCGTAAAGGCAGTTTCCCACTTGGGCCATGCCGGTGAAATTGTATTTCCCTTCCTCGCACAGGGATGACGCGGTCCCGTCCCCATCGATTTCATAAATATTGGTGCCCCCGGTCACAAACAGGCGGCCGGTGCTGGTGAAAACGGCGTTTTCCGCATCCGGGATATTCTCTGAAATGGTGTATTTTTCATCACACCCGGTCAAAACAAAACAAACCGCAATCCCGATCAAAAACAGTGTTATTTTTTTCAATTGATGCTCCTTCTGATAAAAGTTGTGAGCACCGATTAACAGAATTCCGGAAGACATGCAATCAGGGGAATCCTGATTTTCGGATTCCGTTTCCCTGAAATGCGGGGGCATCGGCAACGGTATGAACCATCAAAAAAGGCGAACGCAGGCGATATGTGCAACGCACCAAACATTCGCGGTAGTCCAATTGTTTCATAAAATATTGAAATTTTTATAAAATAACGAAAATTCCGAAATCCGGGGTTTACTGGCAGCATATGCTGCCAGTAAAAAAATCACGCATCCTCCGAGGCAGGCGGATCGATTTCCGGCGCGGATGGCGTTTCGGTTAAAATCGTCACCAGTTGCCGGAATTCTCGATATGAAACCGGTTCCTCATACCTTTCGACCCGCCTGGAAAGCCGTCTTTAAGGCTTGCCAACAATCTCCGAAGGCGATATAATCCCCATAATTATTTCGGTTTACGGCGAAAGTAAACAAGCGATTTTCATTCAACTTAGTTTTATCCATCATTCTGATTGAGGCATCTCGGCCGTTGAGGAATCCCGGACAGCAGAACAAGCTTGCAGATCAATCAACCAACTTAGTTCTTTGTCGGGATGAAGGATAAAACGCTATTTAGACGTGAAGGAGAAAGCACATGAAACATGAATCAACGGTAAATCCGGGTTTTTTTCCGTTTTCTCTTCGCAGCGTTGTCTGGACAGGCGTGGTCGGTTCATTCGGATCGTCGATTGTTCTTTTCATTCTTTTCACCATCAGCTCAGTTGTCTCCAAAGACCAATGGACTCCTATGTTCATCTTCTTCGCTGTCTTTATGGGGGTCGGAACTGGCTTTCCAACTGCTGTAGCCCGATATCGTTCCACGTACTGGCCTCGAAGATTCGGACGTCGATCCTGGCAGTGCGCCCTTATCTGTGTCCTTATTCCGGGGGGTCTGATAGCGGTTTCGTCTCTGGCGATGCGGCAGCTTCAGTATAAACCTCTCGACTTCGAACTCCCGTACCTTCTTGGGTTTTCCATCGGTTTACCCGTGTTCTTTTACTTCTTGGACATCGGGAGCAGCATCGGCGAAGGCAACTCTACGCAGTACGTCAACAGTGTTTCCGATCAGGCCGTGCTCACCGAATTCGCGCTCTTTAGCGGCAGCAGTAAAGTACGCATAGAAGCTGTCGGGAAAATAGAGGACCAGGAACTCCTTGCGCAGATCGCACGAACCGACCAGGAAGAGGAAGTCCGGCGGCAGGCGATTTCACGGATTCAGAACATTGCTATTGATTCAAAGAAATGTCCAAAATGTGCGGAGGACGTTAAGTTCGAAGCTCAGGTATGCCGGTATTGCGGTCATGTATTTGATGAAGCTGAGATTTTGGAAACAAAGCAAAAAGCATATAAAGAGCGACCTCATCCTGAAACATATGTCGGGGAGATAAAAAAGGGAGATATTTCAGTTGGACTAAAGGCATGCCCAAGCTGTGCCGAGGAAATTAAACTTGAAGCCTTAGCCTGCCGCTTCTGTGGTCACAAATTTGAAAAGACCCAGGTCGAAAACGATAAGAAATTCTTGGAACATAAAGCATCTCTGAAAGATAAACAAATTAAGCAAAGTAAAATGACTCGTTCTTGGAGGTTGCGGCATACATTTGGGATATTCTTAGTCTTTTTAGGAATTGTTTTTTTTCTTATGGTTTCTATACCGAACTTATTAAATCAAAAGCCTACGGAATCCCCCCTTTTTGTTGTCTTACTATCCCTTTTGTTTTCTTCTCTTTTTTTTCTACCAGGTGCTGGTTTATTACAAAAAGCAAAAAAAATAAAAGGAGATTCGATGAAATTGAAGGAAGAAATAAACGTGTTGGAGGATTGGACCAGATTAAGAGAAGAAATAAGCGTTTTGCATGGTAAAACGAAATGAGGCAGAAGGGGGAGGACACACATGACTGAGCAAGAACGGCAAGACTGGGCCGGAAAACCTGCGAACCGGATCGAGCTTGTTTGCCGCGGGTGGCACTGGCAAGAATTGCCAGTGTTCGAAGAACAAGAGGAGTTTTAATCATTTACAATTTACCTCTTTTTCTGATTTACTTTTCTTTGGCGGACAAAGAAAAGTAACAAAAGAAATCCGCCCTGCGCTGCGGAAAACTCCCTGAGCCGGTGGTTTCCGTGGCGTGGGCAAAAACTCGCTATATGCAGTGGCATGTCGCAGGATTGTTATGCCTGACTCGTTTATCGCAACCGGCAGGTTCATCGGCATTTATCCGCTCAGACAGTTTGCCCCCGTGATCCACGGAAACCACCGACTCAGGGCCGCATCGCAATGGGCTCCCCACCGGCGGGAATGTGTCGCCTTTTCCGGTGAATCGATCTGTCAAAAGACCATTAAAAACGATAATAATTCACGGAAATAAATGATTCCTGCCGTACATTTAAACCGTCTGAAACCGTAAGCCGGTTCCAATACGGGCGTTCCGGTTTCCGGGCCGAAGGGAATGCCCATCGCGCTGCGTCCCTGGCGGGCTGTTTTTCGTGGAAGAAGGGGGAAACTGTCTGAGCAACGGAAGGGTGAATCATCTGAAATTTTAACGGGTTGGGTTTACTTTTCTTGTCCACCAAGAAAAGTAGAAGAAAAACGGCTGATGGTAATCGTTTCAAAATCCCCAAAATTGATCTTTGCGCAGTTATCACCCCATTCCACAGAAACTATCGGGTTCGGGACCGCATCGCAATTGGCATTTCACCATCGGCGGCAGAGCCTGCCCAAATTCAGCCGGATTTGACTTGTAAGACGATTTACAGGTAAACCTTCCCAGGAAACGGTTCCGGTCAAAGAATAAATTCCGCATAAAACAAAAAACCTGGCCTGAACGGATTGCGCTTGCCACCTTCATCATTGTCATATATAAATCCTTGTTATTAATGGAGGGATCGGACTTGACGGCTGTTTTGGAAAATCGGATGGAGCTGAAGAGCAAGCGTTTTCGGTATAGCGCCAAATGGTTTTGGGTTGTCTAACGTCAGGAGGTTGAGAAGCATGAATATTATCATCGTTGTTCTCGGGGTGGTGGCGGTGATGTTGGTCGCCTATTTCACCTACGGTGAGTTTCTGGTGAAGAAAGTGTATGAACTGGACGACAGCCGAAAACCGGCGGCCGTCCAGATGGAAGATGGCCTGGATTTTGTGCCCACCGATTCCAAATTTCTGCTGGGGCAGCATTTCTCGGCGATTGCGGCCGCCGGACCCATCACCGGCCCCATCATCGCCGGCATCGCCTATGGCTGGGTTCCGGCAATCATCTGGATCATTCTGGGGTCCATCTTCATCGGCGGCGTGCATGACATGGGCGCACTGGTGGCCTCCATCCGCAACAAGGGCAATTCCATCACCGATACCGTGCGCCGGAATGTTTCCAAAAGCGCCTGGGTCCTTTTTAATCTGTTTATTTTCGTCACCCTGGTGATGATCATGGTGGCCTTCACCGACATCACCGCCTCTTCGTTTGTGAACACCATCGACATCGGCACTGGCGAACGGGTGGGCGGCGGGGCCATCGCCACTTCATCCCTCCTTTACCTGGCGATTCCCGTTATCATGGGCCTGCTGCTGCGCTTCACCCGGCTCAAGCTGGCCTGGGCCACGGTCATTTTCCTGCCGCTGGTGGCCGCAGCCATCTGGGTGGGCCCGTACATCCCTTTTAACCTGCAGCAGATGCTGGGTCTGGCAAGCCCGCTGGAGGCCCAGAAAGTCTGGAACGTGTTTATCCTGCTCTACTGTCTGGGGGCGGCGGTCGTGCCGGTCTGGATGCTCTTGCAGCCCCGCGGGCACCTGGGCGGCTATTTCTTGTATGCATCGGTTATTGTGGCGGGCATCGGCGTATTGTTCGGCGGATTCAAGATCACCTACCCGGCCTTCACCCGGCCCATCGGCGGCGACGGCTTCTGGTTCCCCATGTTTCCGGTATTGTTCATCACCATCGCCTGCGGCGCGGTCTCCGGGTTCCACGCCCTGGTCAGCTCGGGCACATCCTCCAAGCAGATCCGGAAGGAAAGCGACACCAAGCTCATCGGCTATGGGGCCATGCTGATGGAAGCGGTGGTGGCTGTCATCGCCCTGTCCACCCTGATGATCCTCACCCAGGACAGCGAACTGCTGAAAAAATCGCCGAACTTCATTTACGCTTCCGGGATCGGCGCTTTCATGGACCTGATCGGCATCAGCCCGGCCTTCGGCATCGCCTTCGGCCTGATGGCGTTCACCACCTTTGTGTATGATACGCTGGATATCTGCACCCGCCTGGGGCGGTATATCATTCAGGAACTGACCGGCTGGCAGGGCTGGTTCGGCCGCATCTTCGCCACGGTGGTGACCGGCGGCGCCCCCATGGTCCTGATCCTGATCACGTTAAAAGACACCGAAGGCAACCCGGTGCCGGCGTGGAAGGTGTTCTGGCAGACGTTCGGGGCGTCGAACCAACTGCTGGCGGCCCTGGCCCTGGTCGGCATCACCATCTGGCTGCTCAATACGGCGAAAAACAGGAAGGCCTGGCTGGTGGCGTTCATCCCTGCGGTGATCATGGTCGTCCTGAGTTCCTGGTCCCTGGTGCGCATGTTCGTGATCGCCACGATCAAAGATGGGGTTTTTGCCCTGCCCGCCGGCCCGAACGTCATTGCGCCGGTTGCGTGCCTCATCTATCTGGCCCTGGCCGCATGGATGGTGGTGGTGACGGTGCAGGCGGTGCTGGCGCGGAAAAACGGATGGCGCAGCCCCTTGCCCGCTCCGGCCGGCGCCAACTAAACGAGATCCGATGCTTCAGCCGTTCATTTCAGATCAAAATGATCTGGTTTTATTCAATTTATAGAGGGAGGAGGGAGAAATGCAAAAAAGAAAAGCGTTATTCTGGATTGGGATGTTAAGTCTGGCACTTTTGATGATTCCCCAGATGGTATCTGCGGCGCCGGATGCGGCGCGTCAATGCCGTCAGATACTTCCGGGGGAACCCAACAGCTTCCCGGCCACCAATCCGCCGCCGCCGGTAATTAATGCGCCCGGCGTTCCGGAAAATGTCATTGTGGATGGCAGTTTTGAAAACGGATCCCCCAATCCGGACTGGAACGAATCTTCCACCAATTTCGGCACACCCTTGTGTACCATCTCGGACTGTGGAACGGGCATGGGCACGGGCCCCCGTACCGGCGACTGGTGGGCATGGTTTGGCGGGATTGACGCTTATGAAGAAGGCGTCATAAGTCAGACGGTCACCATTTCATCCAGGGCAACCGCTGTGCTGACGTTTCAGCTTGAAGTGCCCGTGTGCAGTGACCCTTCGGACTTTCTGGAAGTCCGGGTGGACGGCCATCAGGAATGGATCGTTTACGCATCATCCCCACTATGCGGCGTTTCGGGATATGCGCCGGTGAGTGTTGATTTAGGCGAATATGCCGACGGCGACCAGCACTTGATTGAATTCCATTCCATTGCGGGAAATAATGGCACTACCAATTTTTTTGTTGATGACGTTGAATTGATTGTTACATCTTCCGGGTCGATTCCAACAGTCAACGAATGGGGAATCATGATCCTGTCGTTTGTTGTTGTCATTGCCGGTATTCTGGCCATGCGGAAATACCGGCCGGCGGGTCAGGCGTAAATATCTTTATCGGATTTTTTAGGAGCAAGCCCGGTCTTCAATGGGAGGCCGGGCTTTTTCATAATGCATCTTCATTTTCATCAGATTGAAAAAATAAGCAGCAACGATAGGAGGAACCGCGCATGTTTAAAGAATTCAAGGCATTTGCAATGAGGGGCAATGTGGTGGACATGGCCGTCGGCATCATCATCGGCGGGGCGTTCGGAACCATCGTCAAGAGCCTGGTGGACGACGTGCTGATGCCGCCCATCGGGCTGCTGCTCGGGGGCGTGGATTTTTCGGACCTGTTCATCACCTTGAAACAGGGCGCCACTGCCGGGCCTTACGCGACCCTCGCGATTGCCAAGTCCGCGGGTGCGGTGACCATGAACGTGGGCCTTTTTATGAACGCGGTCATCAGTTTTCTGATTGTGGCGTTTGCGGTGTTTCTGCTGATCAAGGCCATCAACAAGCTCCAGTTCCAAAAACCGGAACCTGCGGCAGCCCCCGCCACCAAGGAATGTCCGCGGTGCTTTTCGGCCATTCCCGTCAAGGCCACCCGGTGCCCGAACTGCACGTCGGAACTGAAATGATGGGAGCGGGTTGAGATCAATTTTTTAAAATTAACGGATAAATAAAGGTATAGGAACGGATCTGATGTTTGAATGGATTACCAGCCCCGAGGCGTGGATTGCGCTGGGCACGCTGACCGCCCTTGAAATCGTTCTGGGCATCGACAATATTATTTTTATTTCAATACTGGTGGGCCGTGTGCCGGAAAGCCGCCGGAATTTCACCAGAAACACCGGGATTGGCCTTGCGATGGTCAGCCGTCTGGTCCTTTTGTTTTCCATTGCCTGGGTGGTGGGACTCACCGCCCCCTGGTTTATGGTGCTGGGCCAGGAGATTTCCGGGCGCGACGTGATATTGATCGGCGGCGGCCTGTTTCTGCTGGCCAAAGCCACCCATGAAATCCACTCCAGCCTGGAGGGGGCCGTGGAAACCGCCCATCAGCCGGTTGCCGCCGGTGTGGGCCCGGTTTTGATCCAGATCGCCCTTCTAGATGTGGTGTTCTCCCTGGATTCCGTCATCACGGCAGTGGGCCTGGCCCAGCATGTATCCATCATGGCGGTGGCGATCATGTCCGCAGTAGGGGTCATGCTGTTTGCCGCCAAACCCATCGGCGATTTTGTGGAAGCCCACCCCACCATTAAAATCCTGGCGTTATCGTTTCTGATCCTGGTGGGCGTGACCCTGATGGTGGAAGGGTTTGACGTGCATGTGCCCAAGGGATACATTTATTTTGCCATGGCGTTTTCCGTAGGGGTGGAAATGCTGAACCTGCGGATGCGCAAGAAACAGGCCGAGCCCGTCCGGCTGCATAAAAAAATGGAAGATGATTAAAATTTTGATTTATAAAAACAAGAGGTTGGCTTATGGAAAGTTGTAGCATAAGAAAACGGGTGGCGATTTTTGGGATATGGATGGGAATTTGGATGGTTTTGGCCGGGACCGGGCCGGCGGCTGCCGGAGATGTTCCCAAGTCTACCGCCGAAAAACCCGCGACAGTAACCATCAGGGGTTCTATTTCCAATATCAATGACATCGGGGGATATGTCATCGACGGATCCTATTTGCAACTCTATCCCTGTGAAACCACGGGAAAGATCAGTCTGGATCTGGATAAGAAGGGAATGCCGGTTCAGCCGGTTGTGCCGGCCGGCCAAAAATATTATCTGGACGCCCTGGACAGGCTGGTGCCTCCGTCCGGTCTGCCCCGGACCGCATTCCCGGTTTTCGGATCTTTTTCTTTTCATAAAATCAAAGGCCTGACGCCGGGCGGGTGTTATAAAATCTGCGTGAAAATGCTGGATAAGCCCTACCCCGGAATTGTTCCCCTGGTCGGCCCGGACGGGAAAACCCGTGAAATCATTATCCCGGAAATCAAAACAGCCGGTCCGCCGCAGGATATGGTGATGGATCTTACCAAGGAAACATTGATGATTCCCGGGCCCTCGAATCTGCCGAAAGATTCGGATGCGCAGAAGAAGAATCCCCGGGCAGGGACGAATTCAGGAGCCGATTTTTGGAAATAAACGCATCCGGCTGACCCCGTGTGAAAGGAGGACGGTTATGAACATTGAGGTGGCTTGTGATGTTCTCATGTGGTGTACCATCATCAATTACGGCATTCTTCTGGTCTGGTTTCTGGTGTTTGCCGTTGCCCATGACTGGATGTATGCATTGCACGGCAAATGGTTCAAATTGCGCAGGGAGCAGTTCGACGCCGTCCATTACGCGGGCATGGCAGGGTTTAAGCTGCTGATTCTCATATTTAATCTTGTGCCGTGGATTTCGCTGTCGATTTCCGGCTGATGGCGTTCCATTCCTCCATGCCGCCTTCAAAATTCATGGCTTCGGGAGAAAGTCCGCTGAGCTGGTGGACCATCCAGGCATAACCCGAGCGGATGCCGCCGGTGCAGTAATAGACCACGGGCTTTCGCAGGTCCACCCCGTGTTTTATCAGCAATGCCTTGAGCGCTTCAGGCGAAAGGGCCCGCCGGTGCGGTCCTTCGTAAAATTTTTCCCAGGGAATATGGATCGCGCCGGGGATGTGGCCGGGCAGCCATTCGGTTAAATAACTGCGGGTGTCGATGAGATTGATGTTTTTTTTCCGGGCCGTGATTTCTTTTGCGCTGATGTTCACCTGGGGCTGGAGCTGAAATGCATAAACCGCAGGCGTACGCCGGTTGCCGGTGGCTTTGCTCGCCGGATGTTTATCCGCCGCCCAGGATGCAAATCCGCCGTCCAGACAATACACCGGCCCTTGGTGCCCCAGCCAGGCCAGCATCCAGACCGCCCATCCCTCCCCGCCCCAACTGCTGTCCGCGTCTCCGTAAACCACAATGGCGTCGGTGTTGCGGATACCCATTTCCCCAAGCGCCGCCGCCAGTTTTTCAGGGGGAAAAATCCGGTATTTAACCCCGCCCGCATCGGTGCCGGTATAGGTTTCCCATGAAAAGGACAGGGCTCCGGGAATATGGTTTTCCTGCCAAATTTTCAGAGGTCTGGCGTCTAAAAACACCAATTGGTTCTGTTTTGCGGCAGCCGCTGGGGCTTCGATTCGCCGCAGATCAAATCCCCAGGCCGCATGGGTGGGAATAACCATCAATGATGTCATGATGAATAAAATGATCGCCGGAAGGGCCTGGGTGATTATATGAAAATAGTAAATTTTGAAATTGGTCATTGAGGCTATCCTGTTCTAGGTCTTTCGCCCGAAGGAAAGCGGATTGAACCACAGAGAGCACAGAGAGCACGGAGAGAGTTTTGCTAAAGCGTTCTCTGTGCTCTCTGTGTCCTCTGTGGTAATTTTTGCTATAGATGTATCTGAATAAAGATACGGCTTTTATTTTCCGGGCTGAAAGGTCAGGGCGAGGGTCCAGGTCGCGCCCTTGGCGGTGTTTTCCCCCCACAGGGCCGGTGCGTACCCCAGTTCCAGGCCCAGTGTCCGGGTCATCCACCACCCCGCCGTTACATCCAGTTTCGCCAGATTATACTCCAGGGTGCTGGCGGGATTGCCGAAATTGTCCATACCCGGGTCCGCATTGTCCATGCTGACAATGGCGTCCAGTTTGGTCCGGACGTAAAAATCCTTTCCCAGATCCGAGCCGATTTCCACCAGATAGCGGAACTCGTCCGCCGGATCTTCCACGCGCCAGCGGTAGCCCGCTTCCAGATTCACGTATCCGGGCAGAAACGGCCACAGGGACCGGCCGTAGAGCAGGCGCAGCTCATAATCGTTCTGGCCGTTGCCCAGGGGCAGGGCGTCGTCCTCATCATACAGATCCGGAATTTTTGTCAGTCCCTGAATCGAAAAAATACCGGCATCCCCGGAGTGCAGGCGGTAGCGAAGCCCCAGATCCAGGTCGCCCAAGCCGTTTGTTTTGGTTGTGATGACGTCGTCGTCCTTCCGGATATCCTTATAATACAGGGAGCCCAGAACCGTCAGTTGATCAAAAATGCCGTATTCCATGTAGTAATTCAGGTTGAAATCCCGGAATTCCCCGTTCAACGGCATGTCCCGGCTGTCACCGTCATTGTCATACTCCTCCTCCGCCAGATAATAATTGGCCGCAAAACGGTGGTAACTTTTGCCTTTTTCCATGGTCCAGGCCCCGGCGTACAGGGTTGCGGCGCTCATGAGAACGAGGCAGGCGGGTAAGAGGACTCGGACCATTATTCGGATGTTGTTTTTCATAATACCTTCCACATGTAATAATTTATAATTTCAAATTGTTATTTTTTTCAGGCATGAATCTCCGGGTCATTGCAGGGATCAGCGACACCAGGCCGATGAGCAGAATGCCGATAATGAACCCCGGCGACACATGGCCTTTGATGATGTCGGGAAGCGAGCTGGAAAACACGATAAAGGCGATGCAGGCCGGGAGCATGCAGACAAAAGACGTGACGGCATAGGGCAGAAACCGGATGGACGTCAGCCCGAAGGCATAGTTCAGCAGATTAAAGGGAAACAGGGGAATCAGGCGGGTGAAGGCCACGATTTTCCATCCGTTTTTTTCAACACTTCGGTCAAGGGCCTGCCATCGGGGACCGGTCAGTCTTGCCTGTATCCAGCCCCGGGCCATATACCTGGAGATGAGAAAGGCGACGCCGGCCCCGCAGGTCGCGCCGGTGATGCTGTAAACCACCCCCCAGAACGGCCCGAAAAGAATGCCGCCCGCAAGGGTGATGGGCAGGCCGGGGAGAAACAACGCCGGTGCGATGGCGTATAAAAGGATAAACGCCACGGGCGCCAGAATTCCCCAGGACGCCACGGTCCGGCGAAGGGTTTCGGCATCGAAAGCGCGAAGGATTCCGGAAAAATGAATGCCCGCGATGGTTGCGAGGATGAGGGCCAGGATGAGATATTTTTTTAAGCTGCCGGTCCGGCTCCCGCTCTTGTCCGGGGCGGGAGTAAAATTTCTTTCCCGGGTGACGGTTCCGGGGTGATGCCGCTTCAAATAGCGCTTTAACCGGAGCCGGTTGAGATAGGTGAAGGGCGCTCTGGCGGCTTTTCGGGTGCCTCCGGCCACGGCTTCCGGGAAAAAGATCGCGTCCAGGATATGGTCCGTGGGGATTTTTTTGTTCAGGAAATTGGCGCATCCCGCGCAATAGGTCAAGAGCCGGCGGCCCCCTGCTTCTTTTTGGCGCACTTCCCCCCATTTCAGGGAAAATTCCGGAGCCATGCATCCCGCGGACCCGCCCTCACCGCAGCACACGGTTTTCTTTTTGGCCCGGGCCATTTCCGTAACGTCAAACCCGCTGATGTCGGCGAGGTTTCTCACTGCGGTGTGAACGGCGTCTTCGTTCCGGAGGACGCAGGGATCATGAATGGACACAACCGTGCGCTCAAGGCCCGGCATGGCATTTCCCGATGTTGTTTCCGTAACCGGTTGAACGGACAGGAATTCATAGGCGGAAATCACCGAAAGCCCGCTGCCCCATGTTTTAAAAACCTTATAACAGTTGGGGCACACCACCATGACGGTTTGCACGCCGTGCGCAACCAGCCAGGTCCGCATTTCGGAGAACATTTCGTTAAAATAGTCGCTCCGGCCCAGGTCATGGGATGGCTTGCAGCAGCAGTCCAGCACAATGCCCAGGTCGGGTATGGTTGTTTTCAGGTGCTCGTAGAGGGCGATGGTGGTGTCCATGCGGGTGCCGGAAAAGGTGCAGCCCGGAAACAGAACCGTATGGCAGCCTTCCGGAAGGCTGTACCAGGAGTATTTTCTGGAAACCCCCCGGTTCTCATAGGCCAGGATGCCCTTGTGGGATGCCATCGGGGCGAAGTCCCGGTCCACCGCTTCCCGCCGCATTTCGAGAAACATGGTTTCCGGAGAAAGATTGACCGGGCAGACGGCGGCGCATAACCCGCACAAGCTGCATTGAAATGGCAGACCCAGCCAAAGGGGGTCGGCGGGGTCATAGGCGGCGGCGATTGTTCCGGGCGTGCCGTGTTCCTTTAAAAATGCGCACCCGGAAATGCATTTGGGGCAGTTGATGCAGGTGTCGGCAACATGCGACCTCAGGGCCGTCAGTTCAGGCCGGAAGGCAGGGTAATAATCGCTGGTGGGTGGATTGGTTTGATGTTCCATTTTCATCTGAAAATAGGGTTGAATAAATTACAAAGATATTAATAAATTATTTCAATCTGTCAAATTGATAATTCCTATCAAATAACGCCCGGCTATCGAAAAAAACAATGCCCTGCCGGAGCCGTTGAAGTTTACAACCAGGTGTGCTATTTCCCCGGTCCATGTGGACATACATACTCAACCTGTTGACGGTCATACACTTTCTTGCCATTGCCGGGCTGGCGCTCTACGGAATTCATCGTATCTGGCTGATTCGCTGCTGGTTGACGCAGACGCAGCCGGATGCGGATGAACGTCCAAAGTTTCTCTCCGTGGAAGACGTGCCGGTGGTGACCGTTCAGATTCCGTTGTTTAATGAGCCCCTGGTGGCGGGCCGGATTATTGATGCAGTGGCTGCCTTTGACTGGCCAATGGAAAAACTGGAAATTCAGGTGCTGGATGATTCATCGGATGAGACACGGGGCATTGTGGCGGAGCGGGCGGCCTGGTGGTCGGCAAAAGGGCTGGATATAGTCGCGATTTCCCGGACCCATCGGACCGGTTTCAAGGCCGGGGCACTGGCAGAAGGGCTGCACCGGGCAAAAGGCGAATATATCGGCGTATTTGACGCGGATTTTGTGCCCCGCCCCGATTTTTTAAAACAAACGCTTCCTTATTTTGACCGTCCGGATATCGGCATGGTCCAGGCCCGGTGGGGGTTCCTGAATGCCGGGTATTCCTGGCTGACCCGGCTCCAGGCATTGCTGCTGTCCACCCATTTCGGCATCGAGCACGCGGTCCGGTGCTCACGGGGGCTATTTTTCAATTTCAACGGCACGGCCGGGGTCTGGCGGAAAGCCGCCATTCTTTCCTCCGGCGGATGGCAGTCCGACACCGTGACCGAGGATCTGGACTTAAGTTACCGGGCCCAGCTCGCGGGCTGGCGGTTTGTGTATGCGCATAATGTCGTGGTGCCGTCGGAGTTGCCGGTAACACTGTCGGATTTCCGCACCCAGCAGGAGCGATGGGGCAAGGGGGCCATCCAGACCGCGCGAAAACTGCTGCCGAAAATATTTGCCGCAAATGTGCCGGTTGCCGTTAAAATGGAAGCTGCGGCCCATCTGCTGGCCAACTGCTGCTGGATGCTCGGGTTTATCGCCACCCTCACCCTTTATCCGGTGCTGTTAAACCGCATCGGTATCGGCGTGTATCAGATCGTCTGGATGGACCTGCCGCTGTTCCTGCTGACCGGGATTGCTGTGCTGGCCTATTATATCCTCTATGGATGGCGAACCCGGCAGAAACATCCGCTTTTCGTGCTGTCGCTGTTGCCTGCGGTCAGCATCGGGCTGGCGCCTTTCTTTTCGATGGCGGTTATCAAGGGGATGATTCAGAAAGGCGGGATGTTTACACGGACACCCAAGTTCGGCATTCTGGACAACATGCCCGTCAGGCAGTTCTATTCCCGTGTTAATCGGCATGTTTTGACGAATCTGATGATCAATATTCCGCTATTGGTTTACACCCTGGCCCCGGTGTGTTTTGCCTGGGGCAGGGAAACGTGGCCCGCCATCCCCTTCTTATGCCTGTTTCCGGCGGGATTTGTGATTGTGATCACCCATGATTTTTGTGAACTGATCGCCGGGGAAACAGGGGCCGGGTTGTGACATGCAGGCCGGAATTTTTTTCCGGCATGGGCCATTTTCCGGATTGTTGCTTGACCCTTTGGTTTTCTCCCGCAGAGACGCAGTCGTCAATCTATGATGGATTAATCCTACCGTTTCGTGTATTCATTCTCCTAATATCCGTCAGGCAAATGAGAAATCGCCAGTCTATCAATTTGCATTGACACCGTATAACTTAAATGTTAAATGAAAAAAAATCAAATCCCAGCAAACCCGCATATTGCATGAGATCCTACGGTACTACTGCCGTTGAGAGCCTTCTGAATAAGGGATTTTAATCGTTGCGGTCCTTTAACTTGCGTTAAAAGCTGGTTCACAGCGGACAG
>JBAQUK010000247.1:0-10560 GCA_049297455.1 Desulfosalsimonadaceae bacterium
ATACCGTTTTCATGCTCTTGCTCTTAATCATGCTCTTGCTCTTATTATTGAGATTTTAAAGTAAGATTAGGAGCAAGAGCATGAGCAAGAAGAACGGCATAATGGTATTTTAAAATTTTCCGAATCCCTTGGTATTGATGTCCGATTTATGGATAAAACCGATTGCGGTCGAAAAATCGACGTGGCTTTCAAGGGCCAGTTGAGAGATGAACAAAATTTGGCTCTTGAACACCTCTTAAATCACGATATCGGCATTCTTTCCGGAACCACCGCCTTCGGCAAAACCATTGTGGCCATTAAGATCATCGCCGAAAGAAAGGTGAACACCCTTATCCTGGTGGATAAGGTCAACCGCCTCTCCCAATGGAAGGAAAAATTATCGGATTTTTTGACAATCAATGAATCCTTGCCGGAACTGGCCACGGCGACTGGCACGAAACGGGCACGAAAGAAAAACGAATGTATCATCGGTCAACTGGGCGCAGGGAAAGACACCTTAACCGGCATTGTGGACGTGGCGGTGATGCAGTCGTTAAGCCGACAGGGAGAGGTGAAGGAATGTGTTCAAAATTATGGGATGATTATCGCCGATGAATGTCATCATGCATCGGCGTTTTCCTATGAAAATATTCTGAGAACCGCCACCGCCCGATATATTTACGGTTTGACCGCCACACCGACGCGAAAAGACGGGCATCACCCGATTCTGTTCATGCACTGCGGCCCCATTCGATACCGGGACAATCCCAGAAAACAAGCCGAGAACAGGCCTTTTGACCATTACATCATCCCCCGTTTTACCGCCCTGCGGGTTCCTTTAGACAAAGATGAAAAAGAAATGTCCATCCAGGCCTTGTATTCTGAAATCGCGGAGGACGAATTCCGGAATCAGCAGATTGTCGGGGATGTGCTTAGGAATTATGAAAGCGGGCGAAACTGCATTGTGCTAACATTGCGGACCGCTCACGTTGAATTGATCGGGAAAAAATTGCGGGAATCCGTTCCGGATGTTGTGACCCTGACCGGCGGCATGGGCGCAAAAACGACCCGGGAAGCCTTTAAACGCATTACCGACACCCCAGGCAAGAACCTCCTTCTGGTGGCCACAGGTCATTTTATCGGGGAAGGGTTTGATGAACCGCGTCTGGATACGCTGTTTCTGGCCATGCCCATATCCTGGAAAGGTACGCTCCAGCAGTATGCCGGTAGGCTGCACCGGCTGTTTAAAGATAAAAAAGACGTCCGCATTTATGATTATGTGGATATTCAGGTCAAAATGCTGGAAAAAATGTATCAAAAACGGCTCGCCGGGTATGCTTCCATGGGATACGCGGCCAAAGGCGAGGACATCCCGCCGGCAGCGCTGGATATCATTTTCGATAACAACAATTTCCTGCCGGTTTTCAGCCACGATCTCTCCGTAGCGAAAAAAGAAATTCTCATTGTAAGTCCGTTTATCAGAAAAAACCACACATTTCAGATGATTCAGCACCTGAAGACCGCCATCGGCAAAAAACTTCGCATCATTGTTGTGACCCGGTCCCCGGAGGACTTTAAACCGAAGGATCATCCCGGTTTGCAGGTAACACTGGACTTGTTAAAAAATAACGGCATAAGCATTGTCTTTAAATCCAATATCCATCAAAAATTCACTGTCATGGACAAGAAAATCGTGTGGTACGGCAGCATTAATCTGTTAAGTTACGGCTCCGCCCAGGAAAGCATCATGCGTATTGAAAGTATCAATATTGCGGGTGAGTTGATGAAAAGCATAGAAAGTCCTTAGATAAAAAAAGCCCCGAAGGTTTTCACCCTCGGGGCTTTTGTATATATAAACCCGCAAAAAAACGGGATTGAAAGCTGGCTCCCCAGCGCGGACTCGAACCACGGACACGGTGGTTAACAGCCACCTGCTCTGCCGACTGAGCTACTGGGGAACAATTTAAAACAGAAAATTAAGAATCCTTTAATTAATGACAAAACCGGTTCTTGTCAAGAAAAAATTATCTCAATCACTGGTTATTTCAGATCGATTTTGAGCGCCAATTCCATGAGTTGCTCCCGGCTGACGGCTGACGGCGCGTCGGTCAGCAGGCAGGCGCCTTTCTGGGTTTTGGGGAAGGGAATGACCTCCCGGATGGAATCGCTGCCGCACAGAATGGCCATCAGCCGGTCGAGCCCGAACGCCAGGCCGCCGTGGGGCGGGGCCCCGGAATCCAGAGCTGCGATCAGAAATCCGAATTTCCCCTCATATTCCTCTTTTTCCATGCCGAGCATGGTAAGTATCCGGATCTGCAAATCTTTTTGATGGATACGGATGCTGCCGCCGCCGATTTCCGATCCGTTCAGTACCATGTCGTAGGCCCTGGAATTGACGGACAGCGGGTCGGTTTCCAGCCGGTCCCAGTCGGCTTCCAGGGGCGAGGTAAACGGGTGGTGGGTGGCCTGGTAGCGTTTTTCCGTCTCATCATATTCAAACATGGGAAAATGGGTGACCCATACGAACCGGAATTCATTGGGGTCAATGAGTCCCAGTTTTGCCCCCAGATGGTTCCTTAAGTTGCCCAGGGCGTCATTGGTGATTTTCGCCTGATCCGCCACAAAAAACACCAGATCCCCCGGCTGCATGTCCAGACGCTCGGCCATTTTCCGTTTTTCGTCTTCTGAAAAGAATTTGGTGATGGGCGACTGCCATTCGTTTTCCCGGACCTTGATCCAGGCCAGTCCCTTGGCCCGGTAGACAGCGGCAAAAGCCGTCAGGTCATCGATTTCCTTGCGGGTGAAATGCTCACAGCCCTTGGCGTTGATGGCCTTGACCATGCCCCCTTTTTTGACGGCGTCGGCGAACACTTTAAAGCCGGAATCTTTAATGATATCGGAAATGTCTGTAAGCTCCAGACCGAAACGCAGGTCCGGCCGGTCCAGTCCGAACCGCTCCATGGCCTCCGCATAGGTCATGCGGTCAAAGGGAATTTTTAAGGTGATGTCTTTGACTTCCTTGAAAACCGCCGACACCAGGCCTTCGGCAATGGCCATCACGTCTTCCTCGCCCACAAAAGACATTTCCATATCCACTTGGGTGAATTCCGGCTGCCGGTCGGCCCGGAGGTCTTCGTCCCGAAAACACCGCACGATCTGGTAGTACCGGTCAAATCCGGATACCATCAATAGTTGTTTAAAAAGCTGGGGAGACTGGGGCAGGGCGTAGAACATGCCTTGGTTGATGCGGCTGGGAACGAGATAATCCCGGGCCCCTTCGGGTGTGCTCTTGGTCAGCACCGGGGTTTCGATGTCCAGAAAGCCACTGGCGTTCATGAAATTGCGGATGGCCATGGTGGCCCGGTGGCGGGTGATGATGTTGCGCTGAATTTTGGGCCGCCGCAGGTCAAGATGGCGATGCTGAAGGCGGATGCTTTCCGACACCTCGATATTGTCCTCGATCATAAACGGCGGGGTCTGGGCCTTGTTCAGTATCTTGAGGTCAGTCACCATGATTTCGATGTCGCCGGTCGCAAGCTCCGGATTGGCCATGCCTTCGGGCCGGGCTTCCACCCGGCCCTGTACCGCGATGACAAACTCCCCCCGGAGGTCGTGGGCTTTTTCATGGACGGCCGGGTTGCTGTCCGGGTTGAACACCACCTGGGTGATGCCGTTTTTATCCCGCAGATCAATGAAGATCACGCCCCCATGGTCTCTCCGGCGCTGCACCCAGCCCATTAATACGACTTCATTGCCGATATTTTTTGCGCCCAGCTCGCTGCAATGATGCGTGCGGCGCATGTCTCCCAATGGTTCCGTCACTTCTGTGTTCTCCTTATTTATAATCTTTCAGATATTGTTTGATATGATCGACCATTCCATCCATGGGAACGGGCACCTGCTCCTTGGTGCGCATGTTTCTTAACACCAGCACCCCCGCTTCCATTTCCTGACTGCCCGCGATCAGAACATGTTCGGCGCCCAACCGGTCCGCCCGCTTCATCAGGGCTTTCAGGCTTTTGGCGGAAAAATCGGTTTCCGTTTTGATTCCGGCCAGTCCCAGGGCGCAGGACCAGTCAAAGGCTTTTTCTATAGTTTCCTCGCCCATGGCCGCGATAAAAACCTCCGGGCGCAGGGGGTTCTGGGGCAGGGTCTGGCTGACGAGTTCCACCAGCCGGTCGAGTCCGATGGCAAACCCGATGGCCGGTTGTGCAGGGCCGTCCAGGGCCTTGACCAAGCCGTCATACCGCCCACCGCCGGCAATGGCGTTCTGGGCGCCCAGGGCGTCGGTCTGAATTTCAAATGCCGTGCGCGTATAATAATCCAGACCCCTCACCAGCCGGGGATTCAGCACAAACGGAATCTGCTGACGGGTGAGCGCGCTTTGAACTTGTGAAAAATGTCGGGCGCAATCGTCGCATAAATAATCGATCATCGACGGCGCGTTCCGCATCACCTCCCGGCAGCCGGGCACCTTGCAATCCAACACCCGCAACGGGTTTTTGTCTTTCCGCCGGAGGCAGTCCGCGCAGAGAGCGCCTGTTCCCGCCGCCAGCATGTCCGTGAGGGCCTGTTTGAACGCCGGCCGGCAGGCCGGGCATCCCAGGGAATTGAGCTGAACCGATAAACCGGTGATGGAAAGCCGTTCAAGCAGGTTCCAGAGCAGGACGATGAGCTGGGCGTCGATATAGGGGGAATCAATCCCGAACACCTCGGCATTGATCTGGTAAAACTGCCGGTACCGACCCTTCTGGGGCCGCTCCCGCCGGAACATGGGGCCGATGGTGTAAAGTTTCTGGACCGGGTCTTTGGCGTAGAGCTGTTGCTGAATATAGGCGCGCACCACGGAAGCGGTGGCCTCGGGCCGCAGGGTGATCATCTCCCCCTTGCCGGTGGAAAACGTATACATTTCCTTTTCAACGATATCGGTGTTTTCACCGATGCTCCGCTGGAACAATTCCGATTTTTCAACAATCGGCAGCCGGATTTCCTTAAACCCGAAGGCCTGGAAAAGCGCAATCGCCGTATCCTCAATGGCTTTCCAGGTCGGGGTTTCATCCGGCAGAATATCTTTAAATCCTCTGATCAGGGGTATCATTTCAATGATTCTTTCGCCCTTCCGCGCAGCGTATATTTACTGTTTGCAAAAATTGTTAAATTTTTTTAGACTGCAACAAGATCAATAAGATAGAATTGATCGCCGTTCGTGTAATCCGATATTAATAGGGAACACAGGTGATTAAGTCAATAGAGAATCAAAAAAACGGAGATGTGTTATGGCCCCCCGGATAACGATCAATACCCTCTATGACATGAAGGGCAAAGGGGAGAAAATCGTCTCCCTGACCGCTTATGATTATCCTTTTGCAAAAATAGCCGATGAGTCGGGCGTGCATGTGATTCTGGTGGGGGATTCGGTGGGCATGGTGGTTCAGGGTGATACCCATACCCTGGCGGTCACCATGGATGAAATGGTTTACCATACCCGAATTGTCGCCAAGGCAGCACAGCATGCGCTGGTGGTCGCCGATATGCCGTTTATGTCATACCAGACATCGGCGGAAACCGCGCTATGCAATGCGGGCCGGTTTTTAAAAGAAGCGGGCGCTGCTGCGGTGAAGCTGGAGGGCGGGGCCGCCGTCTGTTCAACCATCAAGGCCATGACGGCTGTCGGGATTCCGGTTCAGGCCCACATCGGTCTCCTGCCCCAGTCCGTCCACCAGATGGGCGGGTATCGGGTGCAGCGGGATGAGGCCCGGCTGTTGTCGGATGCCCGGAGCGTGGAAGCCGCCGGTGCATTTTCCGTGGTGCTGGAAGGCATTCCGGCGGATATCGCCCGTGAAATCACTCAAGCGCTTGCCATTCCCACCATCGGCATCGGTGCCGGACCCCATTGCGACGGTCAGGTTCTCGTGATGCATGATATTTTGGGGATGACTGATCGCCGCCTGCCGAAATTCGTCAAACAATACGCGTCATTAAGAGAGCAGGCCGCGACCGGCATTAAGGCATATGTTCAGGATGTCCAGAATAACGCATTTCCGACGGAATCGCATTCATATTCATAATGGTCACTCCGGTTGAATTAAATAAGCTCCAACTAGAGTCCTACAGCGTTGAGCTTCCCTTTGACAGGCTCAAGCTCGGGGTGGATAACGTCCGGTACGACGTGTTCATCAGCGCCGAATTCCGCAAGGTCACCGAGCAGTATGTCTTTGAACTGATTATGAAATATGCGGAAGTGTCGGAATCGTTTATTTTTAATCCGGAAACGAACTGGTTTAAGGAAACCTCGGAATTCCAGAGACTGTGCACGGAAATTCTGACAGACGGCGTTAATAAGGCAAAAGCGCAGCAGGAATTACAGGTCGACTTTCTGGCCCAGACGGCCCTGGTTAAGTTTTTGACCGGAGAAATACAGTTTCAGTATGACGAGGCCATTCAACATTGTAAAAATGTCATCCGCAGGCAGGAAATTTCCCATCAGATGGAAGCCACCCTCAAACTGCGGGAAGAAGTCGCCTCCGTCATTCAACGGAAAAATCAGATTATCCGGAAGGCGGGCACCGAGCTTTTCGAATATTTTATCGAGGTGCAGCAGGAAGTCAATAAGCTGAGAGCCGCCAATTTCGGAGAATCGGCGACGCTTCCGAAAGAGTTGTTTTCAAACCCGATTCTGCATGCCTCATCCGGATCGGACGGGTTTTTCCTGATTGAAAACTATGTGTTGCTGGGTCACCGGCTGGAAGACCCGGTCAATTACAATACATTGATCAACCTGCTAACGGTTTTTTTGAGTCAACTGGATAACAGTGTACAGTCATTCGAACAACCTTTCGACATCAAGTCTCAGGCATCCTTTAAAACTTACGGCGCTCCTTATCATGCAAAAGTGGATGGCTGGATCAAACAGGTCGATAATATAGATAAATTATTTAACCATTTTCAGACTCAGGATACGTTAAAGCAACTTAAACGCCGAAATGCCGATCCCCGAAAAATTCAAGCCGTCAAAGACACCCTTCTTATCCAAAAAAAATTATTAAATCAAATATTTGTTCTTATTTCAAAAGAGCACATGATGGGCGGGGTGGCGGCGGCCTATCTCATGAAGCCCATGTTTCACAAGTATTGTCCGCCCTTGTCCCCCCAGGAATGTCTCCAGTATCTGGTGGTTCCCAAAGCCAGAAAAAATACCATCCGAAAGTTAAAGCGGTTTAAAAAATATTTCGGCAAATCCTTTCCCCTGGCGTCGTTGAATAAAACCATCCGAGGCATCCGGTGGACTTTCCGGCAGTCCCGGGAAAAATATCTGGTGCGCTTTTTAAGGGATTTTTCAGTGTATCACCGGGATATGAAAAACTATATCCTGATGAAAGAGGCGTCGGATTGCATCAATATCACCACCGACGAGAAACTGATCACCCTGTCCAGGGGCAATCATTCGCTGTATGAATTTATCCTGCCCCATGAGGATTTTTTTGATAAAAAGCCCATTACGCATCACGTGGTCCTCAAGGCGGATGTCCGGGGGTCCACCGCCATTGTGGAGCAGATGAAATCCAAGAAACTGAACCCGGCGTCGAATTTCAGCCTCAATCTTTTCGATCCCATCGGCAAGATCCTGTCCCAGTATGGCGCGGTGAAGGTGTTTATCGAAGGGGACGCCATTATTCTGACCATATTTGAATATCAGGATACGCCGGGCCGGTGGTACAGCGTCTCCCGGGCCTGCGGTCTGGCGCTGAGCATCCTCATGATTGTAAGGGCTTACAATCAGAGAAACCGGAAAAGCAGGCTGCCGCGCCTGGACTTGGGCATCGGCATCGGATACGCCGACTCTCCGCCCACGTTTTTTTATGATGAAGACAACCAGATCATGATCTCTCCGGCCATCAATGACGCGGACCGGCTGTCCCGGTGCGACAAAACCCTGCGCCAGCAACTGTCCGGGAAAAAACTGCCGTTTAACGTGTATGAAATGGAGCCGAAGCTGGACCCGGAGACCGCTGTGTTGTTTAACACAAAAGTGCTCCGGTACAATGTGAAAGGCATTGCCCTGGCGCCAGCAGGATTCCGGAAACTGGCAAAGGAAATCCATCTCGACAAGCTTGAATGCCGGATTCCGAAGATTCAGCCGGAACCATTGACCCTGTATACCGGTAAATTTCCCACGGTGGCCGGTAATTATCAGCGCCTGGTTATCCGGGAAGCGCTGATTCCGGAGGTGGCATTAAAAGATTTCAGCGTGGTCGGGCTGACGGAAGCCGTGTATTATGAAGTATGCACCCATCCGGCGGTGTATCAGTACGTCAAGGATCGGGCATAAGCTTTTAAATTAATTTATTATAATTCATTCACCGATTCAGGGCCAAGTGTATGTCCGCATCCCCAATCAACCCATCCGATAACCCGTCCGTTAACCCCTCATGGATTCCCGCTGTTTTATCCATCGCCGGGTCAGATCCTTCGGGCGGGGCCGGCATTCAGGCGGATTTGAAAACCTTTACCGCAACCGGCGTCTACGGGGCTGCGGTCATTACCGCCCTGACCGCCCAGAACACCCTGACGGTTTCAGGCGTCATGCCCGTTCCGGCGGATTTTGTCAAACAGCAGCTCAATGCCGTGCTGTCCGACATCCGGATCGACGTCATCAAGCTGGGGATGCTGCCGAACCCCGAAATCTGTGAAGTCATCGCCCCGTATCTGGGAGGCTGCCCGGTGGTCTGCGACCCGGTCATGATTTCCACCACCGGGTGCAATCTCATCAATGATCCGGCCATCGCAGCCCTCATCCATCACATTATTCCCCGGTCGGATTTTCTCACCCCGAACGTAAATGAGCTGGCGATATTATGCGGAGGAAAAATCGAAAATATGAAGGAAATCCAGGCGGCGGGTCTTTCGTTGATGGCGCGGTTCCCCGGTCTCAAAGGGGTTGTTTTAAAAGGCGGACACTGGGAGACGGCGGGAAAAACCGTGATGGATACGCTGATGCTCAGGGAAGGCGGCCGCATCAACGCCTATATTGAGACAAACCCCCGCTATCACACCAAAAACACCCACGGCACCGGCTGCACCTTCGCCTCCGCCTTTGCCGCGTTTCTGGCCCGGAAATTCGCGCCGACCAAAGCGTTTTACAAAGCCGTTGCTTTCACCAACCGCCTCATCGACATATCCAAAGATTCGCGCATCGGCAAAGGGAACGGTCCGCTCCTGCACCATTCCGGGATCACCCTTAAACATCCGAAGTGACGGCCCATGGGTTGAGTTGGCAGGCGCATGGACCGTGAAAACAGTCGGATCAGGGAGCTTTCCGCAGCAGGGACGGTTTCTTTTGTTACTTTTCTTGCCCACCAAGAAAAGGAAAGATGACAGAGGGTTGCCGGGGATAATCGATGCGGCCTAAAAAAAACGGTCTGTTTGGGTTGTGGGTTGGACAGGAGACTGGTTTCCGTAAATGCATTAACGCATGACCGTCCCCAAATTCCACTCGGCGATAGCCGCGCTTGATTGACTGGTTGGCTTTTTCACTTATTTTTCAATGTATCTTGAAACTCCATTGCTCTTTTGCTTATTTCCTTTCCGCTTAATCCGTCAAAAAGATTCTCTCTCCATTTTGTATAATCAAATTTTTCTCTTTGAATAAGAGCAATGAACCTTTCAGTTTCAACCCTTCCGAGATTATTGCTTAATATTTCAAAACCTAACATCTTTATTTCAGAATCAGTTCTCATGGTTTAGCCTCCCACTCAATTATAAAATTTACCGGATTTGTTATTTTTATTTCCGAGTATTCCGGTAGTTTTTTTAGAATCCCTTTATCTACCGTTAGAAAGTATTGGCATTGCAATGTAACAGCGCAGGCAATATGCTGTTAATCGCAATCGGAATCGAGTTTTAAGCCTTGTCTGATTCAATTGGTTTTTTCTCCCAAGTATCAATCTGACGTTTAACTTCCTCTTTATATGAATCATTTATCATGGTTAGATAACGTAATGCCTCCGCTCCTATTGCTTTAGCTTTTACCAGGTCTCCTTTGCGGTAATGGGCATAGGCCAAGTTAAACTGGGCATGACCCAGCAATCGATGGTCATTAATTCGTTTATAATATTCAAGTGTCCCGGTTAAAAGGGTAATCGATTCGCTATAGTGACCGGTATCTGCATAAATTAATCCGCGGTTGCCCACTGCACGGTATTTCATTTCTGGGTTATGCAAGGCCTCGGCAATCTTTTCCGCTCTTTCATAACACTGAATCGCTTCATGGGCTTGATCGCTGTGACGATAGGCCTGCCCCAGACTCAACCGGAGCTCTCCTTCCGCCTCAAGATTTTCATCTTGGCCATCCTGTACCCGGATCTCTTGCAATACCGCAATTGCCTTTGCATGTGCCTGTATCGCCTGGTCATACTGCTTTAACTGTAGCGCTGTGTGCCCCAACGATATGGCCGCCTGTTAATCTTTACATTCTATGAACCAAAACAGGCGGTGGATTTTTAGATTCCGTTGACAGATTAAAGCGATTACCAGAATAAATGAGCCTCTGAGAAAGAGGCTTTTTTCTTTTAAAAGGGCGGT
>JBAQUK010000248.1:0-15500 GCA_049297455.1 Desulfosalsimonadaceae bacterium
AGTGGCAGAGGGGTTCAAGGAGTCGATGCGGATCGTGTTTGACGAACATCTGGGGCAATGGAATTATGTTGCCCTTTCTGGAACGACGGTTTTATAGGTTGCATAAGTTATTTTGTGCACATTCCTAGGGTGCGTTTCCTCAAATGCCGTCCGCCTTGTCTTCGTAAATTCCACGCATTGATTTTGCCTCATGATTTAGGGTAGTGATAAGCCGCTGGCATCAAACGGGCGTTGCATTTAAATAAAAAACCACCCAGGAGTTTATTAAACTTAAGTTATGGACCGTTTTAACCAGAAAGAAATCGATCGGCGGCGGACCTTCGGCATCATCAGCCATCCGGATGCCGGAAAAACCACCCTCACGGAAAAAATCCTGCTGTTCGGCGGCGCCATTCAGCAGGCAGGGTCCGTGAAGGCCCGGAAAGCAGCGCGCCACGCCACCTCCGACTGGATGGCCATTGAAAAGGAACGCGGCATTTCCGTGACCTCATCGGTCATGAAATTTAATTACCGGAATTTTGAGATCAACCTGCTGGACACCCCCGGCCATCAGGATTTTTCCGAAGACACCTACCGGGTGCTGACGGCGGTGGACAGCGCGCTGATGGTCATCGACAGCGCCAAGGGCGTGGAGCCCCAGACGGAAAAACTCATGGAAGTCTGCCGGATGCGCAACACCCCCATCATCACTTTTATCAACAAGCTGGACCGGGAGGGGATGACGCCGCTGGAAATCCTGCACGATATTGAAGACAAACTCCAGATCGAATGCACGCCCCTTTCCTGGCCCATCGGCATGGGCAAGCGGTTTAAGGGGGTTTACAATCTGTTTCACCGGCAGCTCCATTTGTTCGAACCCGGCCAGGAACGGCTGGGCCACCAGCCCGGCGTGTTGATCCAAGACCTGTCGGACCCGGCTTTGGATGAATATCTGGGCACCCAGGCAGATGAGCTGCGTGAGGAAATCGAGCTGCTGGAAGGGGCCGCCAATCCCTTTGAACTGGCGCATTTTTTAACCGGCAGCCAGACCCCGGTTTTTTTCGGCTCCGCCATCAATAATTTCGGGGTCCGGGAAATGCTGGACGCATTTGTGGAAATGGCCCCCCATCCGGGGAGTCGTGCCGCCGTGACCCGGGACGTGTCACCCTATGAGCAGGCGTTTTCGGGGTTTGCGTTTAAAATTCAGGCCAATATGGACCCGGCCCACCGGGACCGCATCGCGTTTGTCCGGATCTGCTCGGGGAAATTTACCCGGGGCATGAAGGTGATGCATCACCGCATCGGCAAGGAGGTCACCATCGCCAACGCCACCATTTTCATGGCCCAGGACCGGGAAAACATCGAAGAAGCCTTTCCGGGGGACATCATCGGTATCCACAACCACGGCACCATCAAAATCGGGGATACGTTTTCGGAAAAAGAACCTTTGAAATTTTCCGGTATCCCGAATTTCGCGCCCGAGCATTTCAGGCGGGTGATCCTGAAAAACCCTTTAAAAACCAAACAATTGCAAAAAGGCCTGACCCAATTGTCCGAAGAAGGGGCGGTCCAGTTCTTCCGGCCCCTTTCCGGCAATCATTATATTCTGGGCGCGGTGGGGGTCCTGCAGTTTGACGTGACCATGGCCCGATTGAAAGACGAATACGGGGTGGATGCCATTTATGAAGGGGTGAATTATAATGTGGCCCGGTGGATCGTATGCGACAACAAGAAAAAACTGGTGGAATTTGAACGAAAATACCATGGGAACCTGGCCCTTGACGCGGAAGGCTGCCTGTCTTTTCTCACCACCAGCGAATGGCAGCTCAAATTCTGCATGGAGCAGTGGCCGGATGTGAAGTTTTTCAAAACCCGGGAAATCAATTGAACCGAACCATCACCCTCTACATGGGCCCCATCCGGGGCGGCACGGACCATATTTACCGGAACGCCTTCGCCCGGCATTTTGCCGGGTTCGATCTGGCGGTGGCCCCGTTTATCAATTGCATCAACGCAAATAAAATCACCCCCAAATATGTCCACGGTCTGCTGCCGGAGAACAATACCGGGATGCCGGTCATTCCCCAAATTTTAAGCAAATCCGCCGAAGGGTTCGCCAATCTGGCCAATTACCTGACGGATCTGGGGTATGATACGGTCAACTGGAACCTCGGCTGCCCCTTTCCCCAGGTGGCCAACAAGCACCGGGGCTCGGGCCTGCTGCCTTTTCCGGACAAGATCAGGGAATTTCTGGATGCGGTGATCCCGTCCCTGCGCGGGCGGCTGACCATTAAAACCCGGCTGGGCCGGGAACACCGGGATGAAATTCTGGCGCTGATGCCGGTCTTTAATGACTACCCCATAGGGGAACTCATCATCCACCCGCGCACGGGCCGGCAGATGTATGAGGGGACACCGGACCTTTCGGCGTTTGGGGACTGCCTGGAATTGTCCCGGCATCCGGTGGTCTATAACGGGGATATCCGGACAAATGATGATTTCAAACGGTTATCAGAACGTTTTCCCAAAATTGACCGGTGGATGATCGGACGAATGGCCCTGGTAGACCCGTTTTTGCCTGAAGTGATTAAAACCGGAAAAGATGAGATCAGCGACACGGACAAAATCGGGAAAATAAGGGCTTTTCACGATGATCTGTTTGAAGAGTACAGCCGGACCCTGTATGGCCCATCGCATATCACGGATCGGATGAAAGGGCTGATGGTGTATTTTCTATTAGGGTTTCAGGACACGCATAACGCCTTAAAAAAAATCAAAAAAACCCGCACTCCGGAACAATACATTGCGGCGGTGAACCAATTTTTTGACACGGAAGCCCGGTGGGGATGCTGAGCGGCTTACGCCGTCAATGCCCGGCGCCACTGGGCCATTTCATCCTCATATTCCCGGGCAGTCAAGGAAACAAACGTTGCGCGGGCTTCCATATCGGACGTATAGACCGGAAGGCCGGATACGGCTTCGAAGCGTAAAATGGGGGACGCCTGGTTTAACACCACCAGATCAATCTCATCAAAGTCCAGGGCGTCCTGCACCGCTGCCCGGAGATCCGCCAGTTCATCAAGGGACGGCATCCGGTCAAACAGCACGCCGATGTCGATATCCGCGCCCGGCCGGATATTTCCGTTTTTCGTGGAACCAAAATGCCAGGCCGCCACAATATGATGATTTTTGGATAAAGCGTCCGCCAGGCGCTGCCGGTCATTAGCGGTCAATTGTTTTCCGGACATAGTCCATCACATCATCCCGAAACTGTTCAAAATCTACCAAACGGTCATTCACCATGCCCGCCAAAATGGCGTTATCCACACGTTCATACCGGTGCACCACAAAATTGCGGAACTGCACCATTTTGTAATAGGCGTCGCGCTGGCCGATAAAGCCGGACCGGATGGCCCGCTCAACAGCATCCCGGCCGGTTGTGGCGGGTGTCTGCCCGTCTTTCGACAACAGCCGCTGGCAGACATCAATCACGATTTCCACCAATATCTGCAAATTGCGCTCCACCGCTTTTTTGGTGCGCCAATCCTGATCCAGTTGGCTGGGGGTTATCCTGCCAAGAGAATGGAGTTCGGCCAGAACCCCATCAAGGCTTTGCAATTTTTGTGCGATGATGCCGTTGATCATTTATGTCTTGTCCTATGGTTTCAGTTTTGAGACATTACCACTATCCAAAGGTCGCCGCAACACCATTTGATAATAAGAACTCAACCGGGATATGGACCCGTTTTCTCCAGGCCCGTTCCGAGTGTTCTTCGCCCGGAAATTTTTTAGTGACCCAGTTGACCCCCTCCTGAAAATTGCCCCGCCGCATCACCGCGTCCACCCGAACCTGATAGGGTTCATATTGCGCATCCAGGGTTTCGGTTCCGTAATCAAAATAAATCCGGTGGGTTTCAGTATCCGGCAAGTTATCCGCCAGATACGGGACCATGGCCCCACCCGCGGCTGGCCAGTGGGTGGACAGGCAGCCGGCCCCGCCGAAAACTTCCGGATATTCGCAAACCGCATAAAGGGAAATCAACCCGCCGAAACTCGATCCCATGATATATGTTCCGGCCGCATCCGTCCGGGTGGGAAAGGTTCGGTCGATAAACGGCTTTAATTCATTCACAATGGACCGGAGATAATCATCCGACACCGGCTTGCCGAAATCCCGCAGATATTTTTTCCGCTCCGCGGAGCTGGCGTAATCGTTAACCGCCTTTGCCGGTCCGTATTCCCTGCCCCTGGCGGTGGCGCTCCAGATACCGACGACGATGGGGGGCGGAATGCGTTTTTTCCGTATCAACCGGTGAACAGTACCGGCCATACCCCAGTCGATGCCCGGAAGAAACGAGGTTTCCGGATCAAACAGGTTCTGGCCGTCGTGCATGTAAATGACGGGATAGCGCTCTTTTGTGTTCATTTTCACGGCGCCGGGGAGCCAGACATCCACAGGCCTCGGGGCGATGAGCTTGAAATAGAACGGTTTGTAATGATGAAATTGTCCGGCATTCATTTTTCCCGCCTAATTCTTTTTCTTCCGCTCTCCCAGAATCAGGATGGTATCGGCGATTTCATCAGGCGTCACGCTCCGGCGCAGGTCTTCCATGTCGTTCATAACACCTGCGAACCTTATGCCTTCGGCGGCGCTGATCCATTCCAGGCGCAGGCGGTCTTTGCGGATGCCCAGTTTTTCCATTTTCTTGTGAACCTTTTCAATCCGTTTCACGGTCCAGTGGTTGGCGTCGATATAATGGCAGTCCCCGATATGGCAGCCGGAGACCAGCACCACGGGCGCGCCTTTTTCAAACGCGTGCCAGATGAATTCCTCGTCCACCCGGCCCGAACACATGGTGCGGATGAGGCGCACATTGGCCGGATACTGGAGCCGGGACACGCCCGCATAATCCGCTCCCGCATAGGAGCACCAGTTGCAGGCGAAGGTGAGGATTTTATCCTGCGGGTTTTCGGCCAGCATCACGTCGGTCTGGCTGGTGATCTGCTCATCGGTGAAATGGTTCATGACAATGGCGCCGAACCCGCATTCGGCCGCGCAGGTGCCGCATCCGGCGCAGGCCGCGGTATTGACGATCGCCGGGGTCTTTTTCTTGGTGTCCACGGTGATGGCATTATAGGGACACACTTGCGCGCAACGTCCGCAGGACACGCAATGCTCTTCCATGATCATGGAGGTGATGGGCTCGGTGGTGATGACCCCGCGATGCATGAGCCGCACCGCCCGAATCGCGGCCGCCGACCCCTGGGTCACGCTGTCCTTGATGTCCTTGGGGCCTTCCGCGCACCCGGCGTAAAACACGCCCCGGGTGGCGGCATCCACAGGCTGGAGCTTGGGATGGGCTTCCAGAAAAAACCCGTCGGAAGTGAGCTGCAAGCCCATCATTTCCTGAAGCTTGTGGGTTCCGGAAGACGGCTTCATACCCAGGGCCAGCACCAGCATGGAGAGATCATGATATTCCACCCGGCCCGAACTGGTGTTTTCCACCGCCACCCGCATGCTGCCGTCCGGCAGTTCCTCAACAGAGCCCGGAAGCCCCCGGATATACTGCACCCCCAGGCCCCGGCTGCGGTTGTACAGGTCCTCAAACCCCTTGCCGAAAGCCCGGATATCAATATAAAATACCTTGACCACCATATCCGGATAATGCTCCTTCAGGACCAGGGTGCTTTTGATGGTGTTCATGCAGCAGGTATTGGAGCAGTAGACCCCGCCTTTCTGCCGGGACCGGGACCCCACACACTGGATAAATCCCACGGACCGGGGTTTTTGGCGGTCTTTGGGCCGCACCAGCGCGCCATTGGTTGGCCCGCCCGCGTTGACCATGCGCTCAAATTCCAGGCTGGTGAGGACGTTTTCATACCGGGTGTACCCGTATTCGTCCATCTCTCTGGGATCGTAGGGCTCAAGCCCCGTGGCCACCACGATGGAGCCCACATTCACCTGAAGATCCTCATCCGACATGTGGAAATGAATGCAGTGCTTCAGACAGGCGTCCGCGCATTTGGAACATCCGTGTCCCAGACAATCGTTCATGTTGATGGCATAAGCAGACGGCACCGCCTGGGGAAACGGCATATAGATGGCGCGCCGGGACGAGAGCCCCATATTGAATTCATCCGGAAAAACCGCCGGACAGACTTTGGCGCAGTCCCCGCAGGCCGTGCAGGCCGCCGCATCCACATACCGGGCTTTTTTCAATATACGGGCATTAAAATTACCCACAAATCCCTTGACGTCCACCACTTCACTGTTGGTGTAAAGCGTTATATTGGGATGTCGACCGACATCCGCCATTTTCGGGCCGAGAATTCAGATGGAACAGTCCATGGTGGGAAAGGTCTTGTCGATCTGGGCCATCATCCCGCCGATGGACGGATTTTTTTCCACCATCACCACTTCATACCCGGTGTCGGCCAGATCAAGCGCTGCCTGAATGCCCGCGATCCCGCCGCCGATGACCAGCGTCCGTTTGGTCAGGGGAACGATTTCTTCGGTCAGGGGCCAGAGAAGACCGACCCTTGCCACCGCCATTTTGACGAGGTCTTCTGCCTTTGCGGTGGCCGCCTCCGGCTCGTTCATGTGCACCCAGGAGCACTGTTCCCGGAGATTGGCCATTTCCAGCATATAGGGATTTAAGCCCGCTTTTTTCATCATCTGCCGGAAAGTGGGCTCATGAAGACGCGGAGAGCAGGACGCCACCACGATGCGGTCCAGCCCGTTGTCCCCGATATCTTCAAGCATTTCCATCTGGCCGGGTTCGGAACAGGCATAGGTGATTTCTTTCGACACCACCACACCCTCAAGATTTGCCATGTTTTGGGCGACTTTCGCGCAATCCACCGTCTGTGCGATATTTAAACCGCACCGGCACACATACACGCCGGTGCGGGGCTTTGTTGCCGCCATTGGCGTCACACCAGAAAATTCCATTGGTTGTTTCCTTTTTTATTCCCAGCGGATGGTCCGCCGGATGATGCTGGTCAAATCCGCCATTTCCATTTTGAGCGCGTTCCCGTGAATGGGGTCTTCCATGGCGCATTGAAGGTGAATCTGGCATTTCGGGCAGGCGGTCACGAGCAGATCACCGCCCGTATCCCGGGCCTGACGCAGACGCTTGACCTGCATGGCCTTGCTGTAAGCGTCGCACCCGGTCCAGGCGCAATTGCCGCAGCACATGGCGCTGGCCGCGTGGTCCTTCATTTCCGCAAATTGTTCCAGAGAAAGCCGCGCCATCAACTTTCGCGGCAGGTTGCGCAATCCCTCCACGCTGCTCATGCGGCAGGAATCCTGAAACGTGATCTTGTTCTCCAGGGGCGCAAACGTCACGGCCCCGTTGTCGATTTCCCGTTCCAGAAATTCATACAAATGGGTCACCTTAAAATTTCCGGCAACCCCGAACCGGCCGTAATCCTCGGCCAGGGTGCGGTAACACTCCGGGCAGGCGGTGATGACCTCTTCTATGCCCCGATCCTCTATGGCGGCCACATTGAGCCGGGCCAGGCGCAGAAAATTCTCCCGGTCCCCGGACCAGAGCAGATCGTGGCCGCAGCACCGTTCATGTTCGAGTAAAGCCGGCGCCACGTCAAAAAAGTTCAGAAGCCGCAGGCTGTCCTCCAGAATATCAGATGTCCGGACATTCAGGTGGGCCCGGAAAAAAGTGTCGAAATACGGCGCGCACCCTCCGAAAAATAGAATTTTGGCCCCCGGATCGGTCTTAATATCTTCCGGAAGACTGCCCCACCGGTCGGTGGAAAGGGCCGGGGATGTCATGGCCCGCATCAGGGACTGGAAAAACCCGCCGTGGGCCAGATGGCTGTCCCCATCATCGCGGTTTTTCATTACGGCCCGGATATCGGAAATAAAATCCGGAAAATTCACTCCGGACGGGCACCGTTCATAGCAGATGCCGCAGGTCAGGCAGGACCAGATGTCTTCCGAAATCTCTTTTACGCTCAGATCACCGGCAATCACCGCACCGGCCATGGCGCGCGGGGAAAACTGCTTGCCGGTCAGGGCCAGGGGGCAGGCGGACGTGCATTTGCCGCAATCCTGGCATCCATAGGCGTTATGGGCCGCCAGAATGCCGGCGAGCACGCCGGAAGCGGCTTCACCGACACCGTCGATTTTGTCCGCAGGCGGACGGTCGGGGACTATCGGCGTTTTGCCCATGGCCTTGACGGTATCGCAAAAGGTTTCAATAAAGTCGCGCAACCCTTCCGCTTCGTCGGGCAAAAAGGTCGCCAGCCGCAGCCGTTCCCGGCCAAGTCCCAGAAGACCCAGAATATCCCTGGCGTCATGGGTGTTGGTGTTCGCGTTTTCAGTCCCCAAACCATAACGGCAGGAGCCGGGCTTACACCCCACCAGCGCCACCCCGTCCGCTCCCTTTTCAAATGCCTTAAACAGCAGGGCTTTGGAGATTCTCCCGGTACAGGGGATCCGGATCATGTTGATTTCCGGCGGCACCGGCCAGCCCCGGTCCAGAAGCGTCTGGTAGGCCGTATGGGCTCCCCAGTTGCATAAAAACAGGATGATTTTATAATTGGTCATGTGTGATTCTTGCATAAGATTGAGTTTTTCCTGTATGTTCAGTCTATAGGCTATAGGCTATAGGCTGTAGACCTTTAGGGCTGGCTGAATGGGTCAATTTAAAAATGCTTTATTCAGACCGCCCTACAGCCTAAACAGCTACAGGCTGAATGGTCTGAGTATTATAAATTGCCTTCCCGAAATCCGTTCAACCCTCAGGCCAGTATCTCCTCCAGTGTTCTTTCCAGAAACACCCGGCTCCGGAACGGGCTGTCCGCCGCATTGGTCGGACATACGGAAATGCAGTTGCCGCAGCCTTTGCACAGGGCCTCATCCACCACCGCGTACCAGCCTTCAATATGATTGGGCCGCATGGTGATGGCCCGGTAGGGGCAGCTTGCCACGCACCGCCCGCATCCCCGACACTGACCGTCATTCACCGTCACGGTATAGCCTTTGTTCTGGCGCGGGCCCCTGGGCATGATGGCCGCAGCCAGGGCCGCTGCAGCCAGCCCTTTTTTCCGGTCCGACACCTGGATGCCCGGCGGGTCCGCCAGGAACAGGCCGCTGACGGAGGTCATGCCCGGATAGTAAAACGGAATGCCCGAAACCCCGGCGATCTGCATGGAAGCCGTGATCTCCCGGCCCACCCCGCCTTCGGGTTGCAGACAATCCAGTTTAAAAGAATCCCGGGCCCCACGGATTTTTTCACCCAGGATCACCGCGCCCACGGGAATTTGCTGCCGCCCGCTGTTCACATCATTATTATTACTGCCGCTATTCCCATCAATGGTGATCTGAAACGACCCGCTGCTGCCGGTGATGTTTTGAACCCGAGATCCCATAAAACACAATACATTCGGGTGATTAAGATCGGACGCCAGCGGCCTGTCTCTGGTGCCGAACAAAAACACATCCCGGCCGGCATCCGCCATGGCCAGCGCACTTTCCACCCCGGCCTCGGTGTCGCCGATCACGGCGATGGTGAAATTATAATTCCGCACCGGCACTGTAAAGGGCTTGAGCTTTAGGGCGCGCCGGACGGACCGGCGGATCATGCCGTAAAACCGGTCCATTGCCTGAAGAGGATCATGGGCCAGACCGGACAGGGCTTCTCCCCGGATATTGCAGGTCATCACCATGGAGCGGCTGATGCCCGTGGCATTAAACAGGGCGTTTTTTAACCGGCTCCGCTGGTCCGTGCACGCGCTGCACACAAAATTGAGCGGACAGCAGACGCAGGACGCCAGCACCAGCCGGGTAATGCCCTTTTCGCGAACGGTTTTCAGTATCGCCGCAATGCCTTCCGGCACGCATGCGGACACGATCGCCTCCGAATGCACAATCGCGGGATCTTCGGTCAGATCCTCAATAAACCGGTTCATTTCCGGCCGCCAGCCCAGTGCGTCATTGCAGCGGCAGGCAAACACGCCGATGCGGATATCCGGTGACAGTTCCGGCTCCGGGGGCGCAAAGGACAGGCCCCGGCCCCGCTGACCCTGGGAAGTCCCGGAGAGCAGCACCATGGCTTTTGCCGCAGCGGCAAATCCCCGGGTCATCATGGCGTCCACATCCACGCGGGATGTGGCGGGCCCGTATGCCCGGATAATGTCATCCCCCCGCACCAATGGGGCCATATCCGGGTCCGCGATGATAATCACTCCGGCCTGTTCCGAAAACTCGCTTTCCATCTCATCATGATGAATCGCACCGATGGCTGCACAGGCGGCCACGCATTCCATACAGTCCGAACACGCCCCGCACTGGAGACACCGGCAGGACTCCATCACGGCCTGATCTTCGGTAAGACCCAATGCCACCTCAAGAAAATTGCCGTTTCGCGCAGCAGGTTCCCGTTCCGGCATGTGGGCTCTTGGAGCAGCCGGCAAATCCTGGGGCACGGGGGTAAATTCCCGGTCCACCGAACGCACAGTGGCGGGTTCCTGGGAAACCAATCCGCAGACATCCGAAAGCAGCCGAACGGCCGCGGCCCGGCCCTGGGCCATGGCGTGAACCACGGATGAGGCGCCGGAAACGGCATCCCCGCAGGCATAAATTTTTGCAGTGGGGGTCCGGAAACCATCATCTGTCCGAATCAGACTCCATTCCGACACCGTAAGCCCACAATCCGGGCCGTAAGCCCCGGTCTGGCCGATGGCCACAAACGCCCGGTCAAATGTAAGAAAAAACGGTTTTCCGCCATTGACGGTCACGGGCCAGCAAACACCTTTTTCATCCGGCGGGCCCGGCTGGGTGGGCCGGCAAACAAGTCGCTTGAAGCGCCCATTCTCTCCTTCAAAGGCCGTCACCCGGGTCCGGTCGATCAACCGGATGCCTTCCGCATCCGCCGCCGCAATTTCATCGGGATCCGCCGGGATTTTGTCTTTTTCAAACCAGGACACGAGGGTCACATCCGCGCCGGTCCGGCGCAAGACCCTGGCCAGATCATAGGCTGCGTTGCCGTCGCCGATCACCGCCACTTTGTCTTTGGAAACGTCCGCCGCGCCGCGATAAAATTGGACCAGATAATCAACGCAGCCATAAACCCCTTCCAGATCCTCCCCCGGCATTCCCAGGCGACGGTCGGCCCAGGAACCGGCCGCCACAAGCACCGCGTCAAATTTTTGGGCCAGGTCCGGAAGACCGGTTTTGAAATCCACTGAATGCCCGGTGACGATGGTGACGCCAAGACCTTTGATATAGTCCAGTTCCCTGTCCAGTATATCCCTGGGCAAACGATGGGGCCCGATGCCGTATCGCAGGAGACCGCCCGCTTCTTTTTCCTTTTCAAATACCGTGACCTGAACGCCCTGGCGGGCCAGTTCCGCGGCTGCCGCAAGCCCTGCCGGACCTGAGCCGATCACCGCGATTTTTTCAGGCCGCATTTGGGGCCGGTGTTCCGTGTCAGGGTTTTGCACCGCATCCGCCACAAACCGCTTGATGTCCCGGATGGCCACCGCGCCGTCCCGGTCTCCCCGGCGGCAGGCCGCCTCGCAGGGATGGATGCAGATCCGGCCGCAGATGCCGGGCAATACATTCCGCTCCCGGATCAGGGCCAGGGCTTGCTCGAATTTCCGATTCCGTACCAGGGCCATATACCCTTGAACATTTACCCCCAGGGGGCAGGTTTCCCGGCACAGGGGCATCCGCCGCTTATCAATAATGGCCCGGCCCGGCAGGCTCTGGCGGCTGCCCATGCGGACCGCCGTCTCAGTGCCGCAGTCCTGAACCGGGCACACCGACACACATCGTCCGCAGAGAATACACTGGTCCGGATCCACAAACGTCTGCGATTGTCTGATGCCGACCCTGAATCCCTGGTGGCTGTGTTTAACGGACGTCACTTTGGCAGGGAGAATGCATTTAATGCCGGGGTTCCGCATAATCCGGATGAGTCCGGGCCGGTGGGCGTGCTGGAATCCCACCCCGGATTTCAGACGTAAACCGTCGTCCGATAGTTTGGCGTCCAGATCGGCGCTGCCGTCGATCAATGTTACCGGGATGCCCAGTTCCCCCAGTTTATTGGCGGCCGCAATGCCTGCCGGGGTTGCGCCGATCACCACCACGCGGTGCAGACGTTCCTTTGAATGTTTTGTGGCCGGCCGCTTCATGGGGTTGCTCCTGTGGCGTCCGATGTTTTCCGGGCCCGGCCTTTGAGCTTGGACAGGCCGTATTCATAGCCTTTGGTGAAGGCCTGAATGTTCATTTTTTCCGTGCCTTTGGGGACCGATTCCGTCACCGCTTCACGGGCCGCTTCCAGGGAAACGGCGCCGGAAACCGCCGTAACGAACCCCACCATAATGATATTGGCCATCATTTTCCGGCCCAGCTCTTCGGCCATGCGGGTGGCGGGAATATCAAGAAAATCGCGGTCACCGGCAGGCTTCACCAGATCCTTGTCCGTAATGAGCATTCCTTCGGGTTTCAGGTCATGGATATATTTTTCATAGGCCGACTGGGACATGCACACCAGGATGTCCGGGGTTTTGATGTAAGGATACTGGATGATCGTATCCGAAACAATCACCTGGGCCGCACATGCCCCGCCCCTGGATTCCGGCCCGTAGGACTGGACCAGGGTGCTTTCCTTCTTGTCGCCCAGCGCCGCAGCCTGCCCCAGGATACGTCCGGCCAGAATGATGCCCTGGCCCCCGAAACCCGTGACAATGATCTCCCGGCGCATGGTTTTATTGGTTTGTGTCATGTGTTTTTCCTTTGGTCCCGCATTTTGACCAGAATCTCATCCGGGGTTGGCTTGTCGATATCGATGAATTTCCCCAGTACCACCCCTTTTTGAAAATCAATGTCCAGTTCCGACGGGTCCGCATGGTTTTTAATGATGGTGTTGTTCTGGAACTGCCGGACCATGTCCATGGTTTTGATTTTGTTCCGCCGGGCATAGTTGATGGGACAGGGCGACAGCACTTCGATAAATGAAAACCCGCGATGATTGATGGCTTCCAGAAACGCATGGGTCAGATCCCTGGAATGGATCATGGTCCAGCGGGCCACATACGTCGCGCCGGATGCGATGGCAAGCCAGGGCAGGTTAAACGGCGAATCCGGGTTGCCGTAGGGCGTTGTGGCGGATTTGGCCATGTGGGGCGTGGTGGCAGCCACCTGGCCGCCGGTCATGCCGTAAATGAAATTGTTGACGCAGATCACCGTGATGTCCATGTTGCGCCGGGCCGCGTGGATAAAATGGTTGCCGCCGATGGCAAACAGATCCCCGTCCCCGGAGAACACGATCACATTGAGGGACGGGTCCGCCATCTTGATGCCCGTGGCAAAGGGAATGGCCCGGCCGTGGGTGGTGTGAAAGGAATCGAGCCGCACATACCCGGCCCCCCGGCCCGAACACCCGATGCCGGACACCATGGAAAATTTTCGGTAATCAATGCCGGTCTGGGCAATCGCGCTGAGGCAGGCGGAAAAAACCGTGCCGATGCCGCACCCCGGACACCAGATATGGGGAATGCGCTCAACCCGGATCAGGTCTTCCAGGGGATGTTTCGGAATCTCTTCCACTGGTGCGGACTTTGCTTTTGTTTGCCGTTTTGTTGTCGCCATATATACAAACCTCTCAGAAAACCTCTTTTATCAATTGAATGACCGCATCCGGCGTGATCACAGTGCCGCCGGTATGGCCCACCAGATAGGAAGGGACCGCGGAACCCGCACATCGCTGCACTTCCCGGCTGATCTGGCCCATGTTGATTTCCACGGTGACAAAGCCCTTCACCCGCTTGGCCAATTCCCGGATCTGATCTTCCGGAAACGGCCAGACCGTGATGAGGCGGAAGAGCCCGGCCCGGATGCCCATGGCCCGAAGCTCGTCCACGGCCGTATAACTGGTGCGGGCCGACACCCCGTAGGACACGATAACGATGTCCGCGTCCGAAAGCAGATAGGATTGGGTGCGGATGATGTCATGGAGATTGTTTCTGATTTTCCCCAAAAGCCGGGTCATCATCTCCTTCTGGGTGTCTACGGACATGACCGGATACCCCTGCTCGTCATGGGTGAGTCCGGTCACATGCACATTGTACCCCTCGCCGATGGTGGGCATGGGCGGCACGCCGTTTTTGCCCTGCTGATAGGGTTTGAACCGGTCCTTTCGCCCGGATGGCCGCGGCCGGGAAACGGTCTTGATTTTGGAGGCCTGGGGAATCACCACCTTTTCACTCATATGCCCCACCACCTCGTCGGACATGATGAACACCGGCACCCGGTATTTTTCGCTTAAATTAAATGCGAGAATGGTGAGATCAAACATTTCCTGGGGCGAAGACGGGGCCAGGGCGATGATTTCATAATCCCCGTGAGACCCCCACCGGACCTGCATCATGTCCGCCTGGGCCCCCATGGTGGGCAGGCCGGTGCTTGGTCCGCCCCGCTGGACATTCACCACCACGCAGGGGGTTTCCGTGACCACGGCGAGCCCCACGGTTTCCATCATCAGGGAAAAACCCGGCCCGGAGGTGGCGGTCATGGATTTCGCGCCGGTCCAGGCGGCCCCGAGAATGGAGGTGATGGCCGCGATCTCGTCTTCCATCTGGATAAACGTGCCGCCCAGATCGGGCAGCCGTTCGGCCATGCGTTCCGCCACTTCCGTTGCAGGGGTGATGGGATAGGCCCCGAAAAACGTGCACCCCGCGGCAAGCGCGCCTTCCGCGCACGCCTCGTCGCCGTTGATAAAATGTTCGCCTGTAAGTACTTTGGGTTCCATCAATTTTTCCGTTTAATATTAGGTAGATAGATATTTAGACGGTAGGCTGTAGGTAAAAACCGAAAGCTGGCTTATTCCTGAAGCCGTTAAGCCTTCAGCCTGTTTTCCTGATTTTCAGTTTCCGCTGCAACCGGTTCCTCGCCCGTTTCAACATCGTCGGCCACCGTATAAATGGCGAATTCCGGACACAGGAGTTCGCAATAGTGACAGTTTAAACACCCATCGGATTTAACGACCGGCGGATGGTATCCTTTCTTATTGAATTCCTTCGAAAATTCCAGGACTTCCCTGGGGCAGAACTCAATGCAGTACCCGCAGCCCTTGCAGCGATCCTTGATGATATAGACCTTCCCCCGGACAACATCGATTTCACCCGTGTCCAGGGGCTCCCGCCAGTATTTCATAAGCATACCCTTTATGATGTGTCTGCTGTTTTTTCAAATCGAGCGTAAGAGTTTATCGCTTTTGCTCAAAATTTCAAGGGGAAAAATTGGAGAAATGTCAGGTTTCAGCAACCCGTTTCGGGATACCCCCACATTTTTTATGGGGGTGTCCCGTTTTTGCGCCTTCTCCCTCCGTATTCATTATCCATTCTTCATTAGCAATTGAGTATTAACCATCTGAAGTTTCCCGGTTTTCAGCGATGGCCCGCAAATTGCGGACATGGTCAAATTTTTAATAAAAACAGTCAGTTAAATAAAATTTTCGAAACTTATAACTATCTGATTTAATTTGAAATATTCG
>JBAQUK010000249.1:0-4456 GCA_049297455.1 Desulfosalsimonadaceae bacterium
TCAAACCGGTTTACTTCTGTTGGGATCATGATGTATACTCCTTTTTTATAAATGCCCGAAATTGGACAGATACGTGGAGTATACACCATTTTTGATTTTTCCGCCGCGTAGCGGCTTCGTTCAACAACGCATTCTCCCGGCCATCACGGTTCTTCCTTTTGACCTCGGCGTCGCTAAAATCTTTGGTAAAATCCGGGCGCGGCTTGAAGAATCAGGAGCCATTCTCCCGGATGCGGATATTCAAATCGCTGCCACAACAATTTATCACGGACTGGAACTTGTAACCGGTAATCTGCGTCATTTCCAGCGATTTCTTGATCTTCGGCTGAACACAATTCTCTCGGACGCCCGATCAAGGCAATGACGCCGGTTGATAGAGCGGTTGGCTCAATCAGAAAACCGCTTCCAGTTCCGCCAGACTGATTTTTTCCACCACCGCCCGCCCGATGGCTGACAGCAGCACAAAATGGATGCCGTCGCCGGAACGTTTTTTATCCCTGGCCATGGCTTCCAGAATTTGCTCCCTGTCTATCCCTTGTCCCGCCGGAATCCGGGTCGGCAGATGAAAGCGCGCCAGCAAATCCATTATCCGGTCCACATCATCCGGCCCCAGCAGGCCCTTGGCGGCGGACAATTTTGCTGCCGCCACCATGCCGATGCTCACGGCCTCACCATGCGGCAGGCCGGTTGTTTTTTCCACCGCATGCCCGAAAGTATGGCCGAAATTGAGTTTCCGGCGCTCCCCTTTTTCGGTCTCATCCCGGTTGACGACCCCGGCCTTAATGGCCACGGAATCATAAATGATCCGCTCCAGGACTTCCGGATCCAGGGCCAGGGCGTTTGCGGCGTTTTCTTCCAAGTAAGTGAAATAATCGGCATCACTGATGGCCGCATGCTTGACGATTTCCGCAAACCCGCTGCACAGTTCCCGTTCGGGCAGGGTTTTCAATACCATTGGATCACAGAGTACAAATTCCGGCTGACTGAACACCCCCGCCATGTTTTTATACCCGTCCACATTCACCCCGGTTTTGCCGCCCACGCTGGCGTCCACCTGGGCCAGCAGAGTGGTGGGCGCATACCCGAACCGGACCCCCCGTAAGTATGTGGAGGCAACAAATCCCGTGACATCACAAACAATGCCGCCGCCGATACCTAAGAGAAACACGGACCGGTCAGCCTCAAGCCGGATCAATTCCCGGTAGATGCGGCCCACGGTATCGAGGGTCTTGATGCTTTCCCCCATGCCGATTCGGATCACCGGGGCCGCAGGAAAATCCTTTTCATAAAGGCCTGCCACAATTTCGTCAGTAATAATCACCACAGGGGTATCCGGCAGATAGGCATACAAATTTTTCAGACTTTCCCCCGCAATGATGCTGGAATGACCGGTAACACCTTTAATTTCAATATGTTTCAATATATGCCCCTCTACCGAGTCGGGACTCTAACCCCGACCGGAACTATCCTTTTAATATGGATTCAATGGCCCGGATCTGGCGACACAAATCTTCAAACTGTTTTGGGTACAGGGACTGGGCCCCGTCGCTGGTGGCTTTATCCGGTTCATTGTGCACTTCGATCATGAGGCCATGGGCGCTGACTGCCGCGGCTGCCCGGGCCAAAGGGATCACCTGGTCGCGATACCCCGCCGCATGGCTCGGGTCCACCATGACCGGCAAATGACTTTCCCGCTGCACCACGGGAACGGCGGACAGATCCAGCGTATTCCGGCTGTGCCGGACAAACGTCCGTACCCCCCGCTCGCACAGGATCACATTGGGATTGCCTTCGGACAGGATATACTCGGCGGCCATCAGCCATTCCTCAACTGTTGCGGACATGCCACGTTTCAGGAACACCGGTTTCCGGGATTCCCCTGCCCGGCGCAGAAGGCTGAAATTCTGCATGTTCCGGGTGCCGATCTGCACCACATCCGCATAATCCTCCACCATGTCGAAACAGGCCAGATCCATCACTTCTGTTACGATGGGCAAGTCATAGGTTTCACGGACTTTTGCCAGAATTTTCAGCCCGTCTTCGCCCATTCCCTGAAAAGAATACGGGGATGTCCTGGGTTTGAACGCCCCGCCCCGGAACATATCCCCCCCGGACCGTTTCACGCATTCCGCAATGGTCATGGCCTGGGTTTCGCTTTCCACCGCGCAGGGTCCGGCGATAATCACCATCCGGCCGCCGCCCACCGTCACCGGCCCCACCTGAATGACCGTGTCCTGGGGTTTGGTTTCCCGGCTGACCAGTTTATACGGCCGGGTGACGGCAATCGTCTGTTTGACCCCCGGCATGTCCTCAAACCAGGACTCCATGACTGCTCCCTGATTAAACAGCACGGCAATAGACACCCGTTCTCCGCCCGGAATGGGCCGGGCCTTGCATCCTTTGGATTCCACCGCCTGCAACACCGCATCAATCTGTTGTTGACTCGCATCCTTCCGCATGACGATCAGCATAACAACGATCTCCCTTTAATAAATCATTTCAGCCGCTTTTTTGATAAAAAAAACCGCGGAACCCTTGCCAGTGTCCCACGGTTAAACAATCCATCCCGTTTTAGCGCCAATTCATGCCGGAATCGGCCGCAGAACACCCCTCCGATTAATAAACTCCCGCCACCAGCGCCAATAATTATTTAAAATATTGATATTCATTATAAATTTCCATAAATCATCGTCTGATTAAAAACATTTCACCTTGTGTTTATATCAAAAAAGCCGCTCTGTCAATTAACGACTGTAGTCAGGAATTATTTATGATTGTGAGATATATCCCAATATTTTGGGCAATATCTCATTAAAATTTTCCCAACAATATGTCGCAGAGCCTGATTAAACACAAAAAATATTATATTATATCAGACTACTATATCGTTTTGTCCGTTTGAAAAATCCGGTCCCGGCCCTACTAAAGCGCACATGCTTAGCGCTAAGCATGTGCGCTGCTACGACTTCCTTGACTGACTCCCAGCCCAGTTCCTGGCCTTCAAGAGAAGAACTTTTGCACTGTATAAGTTTGCCTTCCTCCTTCTTCAGTTGTCCGGCATACTCTCTTATATTCGAGAGAGACGCAGGGCCTCCCGGGTTGCCGTGTAATCACAATGTCAAACATGCCATGGTCTCTGACCCCGAGGAAGCAGCCATCACCTTGCCTTTAACGGCGATGCCTGTGTTGACTTCCACCATACCGAAAGTGTCGTCCTTCCCGACGCGACAATTACGGGGCTCAATCCCTTCAACCTTTCGGCTTACGGCCTATCTGCTCGCTGTCCTACGCTTAAAACTGACTGTTACCAGTCAGCCTCCAAGGATTCGCTACCCGGTGGCTGGCCTGCCTTCAGGGGCGGGGTTTCCACCCGCTGAATTACACGACCTTGCCCGGCCGCACCAGCGCACCAGTATGGATGTCCACCGAATTCCTGGTTTAATTGTTGAACTTGCTTAAAACCACTTTTTTACCGCCCAAAAGGTGGTTCTAAGACCATAACTTCCCCCTCAAATACATCTATTGCGTTAATTTTCAATTAGTTAATTTGGTCCGACAAGGGGACGCAGGGGACGTTGATTATGAACTTCGGGAGACCCAATCTCCTTACAACCCTCTTTTTGCCCCTGAAAAGTGCAGCCCAAGCCTTGAAAACGGCTACTTTTGGGTTGATTTTTCTGAAAAATCAATGAGATAATTTGGTCCGACAAGATTACGTCAGCGAACGACTGGAGCCAGGCGCGATGTTTACAGCGTCGCCTGGACTCCTTTGGCGATTCGGTTCAATAGGCTTTTAACATTTCGAGACCTTTGTTAGCCTTTTGACCGGCTTCTCCAGATGGGTCTTGCTCGGCGGCCTTCTTGAAGTCATTCCTCGCCTCTGCAATCTTGTTGACACTCATGTATGCAGCCCCACGATTTACGTACGCACCTGGGTAGTACGGCTGCAGCCGAATAGCTGCTGTGTAATCCGCAATGGCCTTTTCATTTATTTGCTGTTTCTGATACGCGACCCCTCGGTTGTAGAATGTCATTGCGTCATTCGGGTTAACTTCTATTGCCTTAGAGTAATCCGCAATTGCTGAAGCCACATCTCCCTTCTTCCTGTAGGCTGCCCCTCGGTTGGAGAGTGCCTCGACGAAGTTTGGGTCGAGTTTGATTGCTTCCGTGAACAAGGGTATTGCACTGTCATAGTCTCCTTTATGCCAAAAAACCATTCCCTTGTTTGTTAATCTTTACATTCTATGAACCAAAACAGGCGGTGGATTTTTAGATTCCGTTGACAGATTAAAGCGATTACCAGAATAAATGAGCCTCTGAGAAAGAGGCCTTTTTTTTTAAAAGGGCGGTGAAGTTTTGACGACCCTCCGCCCTTTTAAAATGAAGAGTCCTCTCATAACCATAGAGGAGGATTGTCAGCATGGTATTCTTTTTTCCTGTTATTCTCAACGATCTT
>JBAQUK010000250.1:0-7049 GCA_049297455.1 Desulfosalsimonadaceae bacterium
CCGGCGGTGCAGGCGGTGGCGGCATCAGGCTGACCGTTGGCGGCCGGCTTGAAAATAATGGGACTATCCGTGCAGACGGCTATAGTGGTGGAAGATATAGCGACACTCACAGTGCCGGTGGCGGAGCTGGCGGATTTATCCATTTGACAGTCGGAGAACTTGCCGGCAGCGGCACGATCAGCGCGAATGGCGGGAATGGTGGTGATCCAGCTTCCGGCGGCGGCGGCGCCGGAGGAAGGATCGCCATTGATTACAATACCAACAATCATGCGGATACTATTTCCGCATATGGCGGTACGGGGAAGCAAAACGGCGCGGCCGGCAGTATTTATGTCAAATCGAATACCTCGAGCGAAGGTCAGGTTATTTTTGACAATAACGGCAATTCCGGGGCAACTGCAGAAGTGTCTGGGATTTTGCCCGATGTGCTTATTCGCAACCAGGCTGTGGTCGAAGCGGTTGATGAACTGACCGTTTCCGACTGCACCATTGAAAATGCCTTTTTTTATGCCAATTCGAAAAGTTTAGCGGAAAATGCAACCATATCGGCAAATGGGGTGTTGACCCATAGTTCGAACAGCGATTCCCAGAATTATATTATCGACATGGCGGTTTCCGGCAATGTGACCATAGAAAACGGTGGCCTGATCGATGTGAACGGCCGCGGTTATGCCACCGATCAAGGTCCGGGCAAAGGCGCTTCAGGTTCCGGTGGTGGTGGCGGAGGTGGTCATGGCGGCAACGGTGGTAATGGTACCAGCGGCGCTGGTGGTTCGGGCTATGATTCAGTTGTTGATCCATCTCAGATGGGCAGCGGCGGAGGCAAGAGCACCGGTACAAATGTGGCCGGCGGTGGCGGCGGTGGCGGCATCAGGCTGACCGTTGGCGGCCGGCTTGAAAATAATGGGAGTATCCAGGCGGGCGGAAATAATGGTCTACGATATAATGCTTCTTACTCCGGTGGTGGAGGAGCTGGCGGATTTATCCATCTGACAGTCGGCGAACTTGCCGGCAGCGGTACGATCAGCGCCAATGGCGGAAATGGTGGTGATCCGGCATCCGGCGGCGGCGCCGCCAGCGGAAGAATCGCCCTGTTTTACACCGACAAACATCCAACAACGACATACAATATTGCGAATATCACCGTAACGGGCGGGGATGGCAAGCAGGATGGGCAGTCCGGTTCCATCTATATCCCCGAGGTTGCTAATCCCGTCATTACAACCCATGATGGCATCGATTTTTCAACCGATATTGCTGATATGACCCTTGAGGGTACCTGCCTGCCGGATGCAGCCCTGATCCTGATCAATGGCACATCGGACGGCGTTAATCATACTCCGGGTGATTCCGCCTGGAGTTATTCCGTAACCTTGGCGGAAGGAATCAATACATTCACAAGGCCGTCGCCCAAAATGCTTCGGGAAATCAAAGCGGGGCCTCCATAATCACGATTGTTCTGGACACAACACCCGCCGGTGCGCCGGTAATAACGACAAATTCAGGTGGAAATTTTACAGTCCAAAGTTCTCATGCTGTCCTTCAGGGGACTTGTACGGAAGATACGACCCAAATTCTGGTGAACGGCGCATCCGATGGCGTTACATTTACGCCGGGCTCCACAAGCTGGATTTATGAAGGCGAGCTGGCCATCGGTGAAAATCATTTCACTGTTGTCGCCATGGACGCCGCCTCAAATCAAAGTCCGGCAGATACGATAACGGTTACTTTCGAGAATACGCTTCCGGATCAACCTCAAAATCAATTTCCGGAAGATGGCAACGTTTCAGTCAACCGGCAGCCCACTTTAAGGGCAAACGAGTTTAACGATTCCGACTCAGATACCCACAGATCCTCCCAATGGCAGATCAGGGAGGTGTCAGGCAGTTACTCAGATCCCGTATATGACAGTAATGAGGTTTTTACAAATTTAAATCAGATAACCATTCCCGAAGGAGCGCTTCACTGGTTAACAACATATTCCTGGCACGTGCGTTATCGTGACAGCCGGGGCAGTTGGAGCCCGTATTCATCTGAAACCTCTTTTACCACCATTGATGATATGCCTCCCCAGAAAGTGGATACGCTTCAGGCGGACGGCGCCGGCAACGGCGGAACCGTGGCGCTTGATTGGACCGGTTATAATGAAGCCCTGCACGGGGACATCGATTATTACCGGATTTACTTCAGCGATGCCGCTTTCGACAATGTCAGCGGTTTAGAAGTTCGTGAAACGGTGGATGAAAATCATTTCACCTATACGGTAACAGGCCTGACCAAAGGGGCTCCATACTGGTTTGCGGTGGTCGCGGTGGACCAGACGGGCAACGCGGATCCGTCGGTGACCGGTGTGGCTGTCCAGGCAACGCCCATTGATGTCATTCCCCCGGAGAACCCCACAAATGTGAAAGTCCTCGAAACATACGACGACCGGCTGGTATTGAACTGGACCCATTCGGTAAATACAGCGGGAGACCTGCTGGGATACAGGATATATATTAACAGTGAACTTCATGATTCGGTCCTTGACGCGAATCAAAATACATTTGATACATCTCCGGCGATAAGCCTTTCCTCCGCCACCGGCTATGAGTTTAAGATCACCGCTATTGACAACAATACCCCCCCGAATGAAAGCACGGGTATCATCAAACAGACGGCAACGCTCCTTGAAAACCCAACGGGGCTTATAGCTCAGCCGTTTTCCGGATACGTTAAACTCTCATGGAATGCTTCTTCCCCGTCAAACCTCCTGAAGCAATATGCAGTATATTATAGCACCACTGATTTTTCCAGTGTGGCCGGCATGACCCCGGCAACTAAGCTCACCGGCCGATCCACAACCATTACCGGGCTTACCAACAATACGTCGTACTATTTTGCCGTAACGGCGATCAACATATCGGACGGAGAAAACAAGGCAGTCTCCACGGCGACGGAAACCCCTGTTGCCGATACCCAGGGCCCAACCATTACCGACCTGCAATTCCAGGGATCGGTGCTTTCAGACGGTTTGTCCATAAGCACTTCCGGCAACATCACTCTGACTTCTGCGGACACGGCGGGCGTCAGCCGTGTGGAATTTCGCCTGGACGGTGCTTTGCTCTTTTCGGATTTAAAGTCTCCTTATAGTTGCTATCTGGATTTGTTATCGCTTGCGGACGGCAGCCATATACTTGAAATTGCAGCGTATGATACCTTTGGCAACAGCACGGCCGAGCAGCGAAGCATAAGCACCACCCTCAGCCCGCCGCCCTCACCGGTGATCACCGCTCCCGCAAACGGTTATACGACCAATAAGCAAGAGATCGTTGTCAGCGGAACGGCTGAAAAGAATTCCGTCATCACGCTTTATAAAAACGATATGGCGATTGTAAATACGGTGACTGCCGATGGGACCGGAAAATTCAGCGCAACAATCACCATTGACACGGGCGCCAATGCCGTCAAGGCGAAAGCAGCCAACCGCGCCGGTTCAGGACCGTTTTCCAACACGGTTACCGTCACACTGGATATGACCATTCCCCAGACGCCGACTCACCTGACCGCCCAGAGCAAGGAAAACGGCCAGATCCGGCTCACCTGGCAGAAGACATCCGATACAAATATCTCAGGATATTACATTTACCGGTCAAGCGCTTCCTTTTCCTCAACCGGTGAGGCGACCAAACTCAATCCAACCAAGCTTGTAACAAGCACCACATATACCGACCTTCCGACCGCTGACGGCACCTATTATTACCGCGTTACGGCCATCAATGCACCCGGCAATGAAAGCGCGATTTCCGATGAAGCATCGGCAATATCCGACAGCATCCCGCCGGTCGCCGGGAGTATCTCATATTTGCCGCAGGGAAAATATGATGCCGGAACCGGGGCCTATGCGCCCGGCCAAGTGGATGTGGTTCTCACGGTCAGTGAAAAGCTCATGGCAACGCCATTTCTGAGCATCACTCCCGAAGGCGGTATCCCCATCGCCGTAGCCCTGGCCAGAGATACCGACACCCAATATACCGGCTCTTTTACCATCACGGATTCCACCGTATCCGCAACCGCCTGGGCGGTATTTTCGGCAAGGGATCTGGCCGGGAACCGGGGCACGGTGATTAATCAGGGGGAATCCATTCTGATTAATACGGATGGCCCGGCCGTTACCCGGCTTGTTGTTGCCCCCGGTGATCCCATTCAGAACGACTCACAAAATCCGGTCACCGTAACCGCAATCTTCGGCTTAAACGAAGCCGTTAAAACCGGGGAAACGCCGGATATCAAGTGGCTTCTTTCAGGCTCAGGCCCCACTGAATCCGCGCTTACACTGACTCAAATCGATCCGCCACAGTCAGGCGATATCCAGACCTGGCAAGGCGAACTGACACTGCCTGCCAATGCCGGTTCTCCTGACGCGGAAACCCTGTCCTTTATATATACGGGCCGGGATTACCTGGATAACACCAGCGACAGCATCACCTGTAAAAATGCATTCCAGGTATATCAGGGCGATCTGCCGCCGCTTGGACTTCCAGAAGATTTTAAAGGTCAATCCTTGCCCGCGGGGAAGATAAAGCTCTCATGGCATGCAGTTGAATTCGCCGCAGGATACCAGCTATACCGCCGTGGGCCGGGGGAATCCGAATTGACGGCATATGGCGATCCTTTGTCCCCGGCAGCGATTGAATTCCAGGACGCCCCGTCCGCAGACGGTCTGTATACGTATGCCATTGCCAGTATCCGCGAGGAAAACAATCAGACATCCGTCAGCGGTATGAGTGAACCGGTTTCCGTCAAATCCGACGCCGTCACTCCGCCCGCCCCGGTCAACCTGGCGCTTGAACTGGTCCCCCAGGGCATTCACGCCGCATGGGAAACCCCTTCTTATAATGAATCGGTCACCTATTCGCTTTACCGGTCTTCTGCGGCAACCATCACATCCATTGACGGACTCACCTCCCTGATTCACGGGATTCCCCAGAACACAAAAGAGGCAATTGATCCGGCCCCTTCCAAAATGGATCACAGCTATGTGGTGACAGCTGTTGACGAAGCAGGCAACGAGTCCGAACCGTCCAATAGTTTTTATTTGAATTTCAGCCTTCTGCCCGTCTCCAGCCTGACCCTTGTTCAGGCCGGCAATAACCTCCCCCTGGTGTCCTGGTCCCATCCGGATGCCGGTGGAAGCATCGCGGGATATGATGTTTATCTGGGGGCAGGCGATAATAAGGTTAAATTGAACCCGTCTCTGCTGACGGGCACAACCTTCACCGATGCGGGCTATGCACAGGATGAACGCGTATATTCGGTTGTCGCTGTTGACACCAATAACATGGAGAGCCTGCCCCGAAGCATCACGCTGCCTAAAGTCAGCGCACTCCTGGCGGAAGGTGTTGTCGTTAAACGCGGCATCATGAACCGCCTGGATTACACCGTGACCAACAACTCGTCAGCAGCGATCAATAATATCCGGCTGAAGGTAAAAATCGCCGCTCATGATCATGTTTCGGCCGCCTTTAACCTTGCCGCCGGCGAAACCTTAACCGTCCCCGTCATTGTCGGCGGCTACGCAGACCTTCCCGATTCCGCGGATCTTGAGACAATCGTCGAAATCACGCCGAACGCCGGCGAGATCGTCCGGATCATTCGCACCGGTAAAATTTCCGTGGGCCAGGGCATGCTTAAGCTTAGTATCCAAAACGAGGAATTCACCCGGGGCGGGACGGGCACGGTCCGGTTTGCTCTGGAGAATACCGGTGATGAAGAAATCGAAATCGTCACCGCGAAAAGCTTCGGCAAAAACGATTCGGATGAAATTACCTGGTTTCTGCAGGACGCGGATGAAAACATTGTCTTTGCCCGGAGATTCCGGCAGGCCGGCAATCATAATTATGTGGTGCAACTTTCGAACAATCAAACCGTGGCGCGGATTCCGGCAGGCGCAACGTTTACGTCCGATCCGGTGGATCTGGCCGTGCCGACGGATGCCCCGGACAACCTGACGGTCATGCTCTCCATTGCAAAAGTGCATCATCACCTGGGGAAAGACGACCAGGTCGCCATGCAGGGATTGAACGTGCGTCATGATATCACCCTCATTGAAACCACATACACCGGCGACATCACATCCGTCACCCCCCAAACATCCAACGGTGACCAGGAAATCACGATTGCCGGTAAATCCGTTGATCGGTTGACTGGCGATGCCTTGGCTGGTGTGCCGCTGAACCTGATCATCTCGCTCAATGGGTTTGAACGAAAATATACTGTTTTCACGGATGAAACCGGCAATTTTACTTATCAGTTCACCCCTCAGAAAGGAGAAGCCGGTCAATATTCGGTTTGCGCCGTCCACCCCGATCTTCTGGACCGGCCGGTTCAGAAACAGTTCGTCGTCAGTCAGGTGGCCCTTCAATATTCCGAGTTCAATGTAAGAATTCCCTGGAATTATGAATACACGGTCAATGTGAAGGCCACCGCCGGTGCGGGAACCACCGTGAACAACCTTCGGGTCGTTTTCGAGGCCCGGGACCAGGCAAACGGTACATTGCCGTCAGGTATTCATGTGATACCGGGAGATTCGATCCCGGTATTGGGATCGGACGGAACTTCCACTGTTTCATTCAAAGTATGGGGAGATAAGGAGGCTCCGCAAACAAGTTCTTTTATTGTAAAATTAGTCAGTGATGAAAATCTCGCCGGTTGGGATAAAATCAAGATTAATACCTTTTTTTCCGAAGCGTCTCCGGTCTTGTATTTCACGCCGGATCATATCGAAACCGGCGTGAAACGGGGTGAGTCGACGTCCGAGACGATCACCCTTGAAAATAAGGGTGTCGCCGGCATGGAGGATGTATCCCTCAGCCTTGCCATGCAGGACGGTGCCGAGCCCCCTCCATGGGTTTATCTGGTAAAGCCTTCGGGTGTCGAAACCCTGGATGTGGGTGAAAAGCAGGAAGTTGGCATCGGTTTTTCACCGTCCGAAACAACCCCTGAAGGGAATTATACATTTATCCTGAAAGTCACCAGCAGCAATTACCATCCGGTGAATATCTATCTGT
>JBAQUK010000251.1:0-5155 GCA_049297455.1 Desulfosalsimonadaceae bacterium
TACTGACAGTGTATGAAGAACGGCGCACGGCTTCTGTCTGCAACAAGCTGCAGAAAGCGGACGACGTCCTCATCCTCTGCGTGCCAGGCATACATCGGAATCTCCTCATAGCCAAGGTCCGTGCCGAAAAATTTCTTCCGGTCATCGTAAAAGAAACGGAGGTTGATAATCGTCTTCACGCCCATCGCCTTGAGCTGGCGGAACCCCTCCGTTGTCGGTTGCGCGCCTCGGTAAAGGTCGTCCGAGACGCGATGGAGATTCGGCAAGCCGAGTTTCTCTATCCGAACCGCCCAGATGTGAGCAGGTGGCGACAGCGTGACATTGGACTGAGGAACTTGTCGATCACAAAATAAGGTCGATCTGCAACCTGCCACAAGCAGCACGGCAAATAGAATAATCGTAAAAAAAACCCTGCACAAGCCCAATTTCATTGACGGATTTCCTTTTATTGCCTGCCCCCCTGCATTTAGCCAATAAAGAAATGAATCCGCTCAGATGCGCAGGAACGTCAAAAAGAGCGCTCCCATCGCAGGCCAATGAAATCGGGTCCGATAACCGGCGCAAGATAGGTCGCATTTTCCGGTGTGACCGTGAGCATGGCAACGCCATACGCTATTGCCCCGCTGGCAATGACATCGCGCCAGTGATGCTGGTCTTCATCAATTCGAACATAAGCGACACATGCCGACGCCATATAAGCGGGTACGCCCCATTTCCAGCCATAGCGTTTGTCCAGAAACGTCGCACCGGCCATCACGGCCGCCACGTGTCCGGAGGGAAAACCATACTCGCTGCCGTTGGGTCGTTCACCCAGGCTGGTTTCGTTGAATGCGACCCGGAGGCCCGATATGAGAACCTGGTTCACGCAGATGTTGCGCAGCCATTGTTTCTGGCCCTCGGTATCGTCCTTGAAATAAGCGGCTGCCAAACCGGTGAGTGGGACAACGCCCGTCAAGATGTCAGTCGCCACGATGTTGGTTTTGTTCTCGGCAATAGCAGTTGCTGCATAAAGCCCAATCGACGCCACAATCGCCCACATAAGCAGGTATCTGGTCATAGAAAGCATGATACTACGCCTCCCCACGCCGCCTCGCCGCCGTCAATGGCGTAATCCAGGCCGACGCTCACTTTGTGAAAAACATGTACATAGAGGGCAATCGCGCCGCTCTGGGTCCAGTCAACACCTTTGTTCACGGGTGCGGTCGCGGCAAGGGGGATGAACGGGCCCGGCCAGGGGGCAAGATATCCAACCCCGGTGTTCATTTCTCCCAGGGTTTCCTGGACCCAATCGGTCAGGTAAATCACTCGCGTAAACACGAAATACGACATGGGTTCGGTGGGTGCATAGACGATTTTGGTGGCGCCGGACAACAGGGTGGTCTTCTCGATGAACAGTGCGGAAAACAAGCCGCCCACGATGCGCACCGGTGCACAGTCCGGCAGTTGGGCATAGCTGTTTTTGGTCCACTCGATGCCGTTTTCCATTGGGCGATGCGGGGGGCCAGGCGTCATGCCGTCGGCCATCAGATCAAGCCAGTGTATAACTTCCCCTTCCGAGAGCCCAATCAGGTTGTCCTTGATCTGATGCCCATCCCAGAAAGAATCGGAATCATGAACCACGACGTAAGCGGGGTATTTTGTCACCCTCACTTCGCCGGTTTCCAAAGATTTAACGGAAAGCAGCGGCGGTCGAACCACCTTGAAGGCGCAGCCAGCAAAGCCAATTATGAGCAGAGATAGGATCGCCATCCAGGACGCGGTTAATAAATTCTTGCGGTTCATTGGAGTCCCTCCCATATCTCCCGGATCGGACGGCCGTCCATACCGGAAGTTTCCGGGTCTTTGCCGGTCATCTGGAGTACTGTCGGCATGATGTCCACCATCCGGTGCGGGGTTTCAACGATCACCCCTTTTTTGATTCCCGGTCCGGAAAAAAAGAGGCAGTGGTTGGTTGACTCACGGAAGGCCATGCCGTGTCGGCTGCCGATGGTGGCCTCGTTCCGGTTTTCCAGATTGATTTTCGGCTCAAATACCCAGCCTTTGTTCGCAAACAGCAGGATATCCGGCTGGGCCGGCACGGGAGACTCCTTGGTCACGGGGCCGTCCCAGCGGAAATAGAGGTTTAAGGTGTCCACACATCCTGGATATTCCGTTCGATAGGTGGCCTGGAGCCATTCCGTGCCGGTGTGATAATTTTTCATCCAGCGCGGCACGTTTCGGACTTCTTCACGAAATTCCTTGTTGTCCAGGTAGCCCAGCGGGTCGCCGCTGGTGATCGGCGCAAGCGGCTTGTCGGACGCATAGTTTCTTACCGGCTCATACTTGAACTCAAACACGCCGTCGGCGTTCACGCGTGCACGGATCAATGCCTGGCGGTTCATGGTTTTGTATAACAGGACGGTATTTGCGTTCACCTTGGCCACGGCGAAATCCACGGGCCGCTTTGCGATGTCCTTTTCCGGCCAGCGGCCTGTTGAACTGTACTCGGCAAAGATCTCCACGGCGTTCACGTAGCTTCCGTCCGCCCGGCCGTAATGGGTCAGTTGTTTATAGGTATCGGGGATGGAGAGGTCATCGGAATCAACACGGTTCAACGGCAGGAAGATACCCACCGCACCGTCGGAGTCGGACACTGCGCCCAGGCGTTCCGGCGGTGCGCCGGGATAGTCGAACCGATGCCATGTACCGACAACGTTCATGTGAAAGTAAGCGTGAAAGACCTCGCGTTTCACGTCAAAGCGTTTATTGACGATGTCATGACCGCCGGAGTGACCGTGGTCGGACACCAGGATGAAGTAGGTCTTCTCGAACCGATGCCGGTTCTTGAACCGCTCAACGATTTGTCCGAGGTTCTCATCCATGCGGGCGATGGTCGGGCGAGCGCCGCCAAACTGGGCGTGGGGTGTATGCTCGCTGACGACGTCGGTACTCGGCAGCCATGCCAACATCACCTTGACTTTCGGCGAGGATGCCAGGTCGAGCGCGAAGCGCGTCTGCACAGCATCCATCTCATTTTTGATGTTGCTGGTGTAGTCGGCTGTGTTTACGGCCCGGTGCAGCCACTCCACCAGGTTCATCTCAAGCACGTTTGCCCGGAGCGGTTCGTAGGGCATTGCGCCGCTGCCGAAACTGTCCGGAAAATAGTCGTAGATGGTCTTCACCTCCCGGGCTTTCACCTCGTTGGCAAAACGCGTGAAGTAGCGAACACTGAGTCCGTTGACGTATGTGTCGGCCTCCCGGTCATAGTAGGCCTGCATTTTGACGCCATGACGATTGGAATAATCGCCGGTGATCATTGATGAGAAGCTGGTCAGCGTCAGGGATGGCTGGACGGTGAAAGAATTGCGAACCCATACGCCGTTTTCCAGAAAAAGTTTCCGGAAGTTCGGCATATGCCCCCACTCCGCCATCTCCACCGCAACATCGGGTCGCAGGCCATCCACATAGATGATGACCACATTGGCATCGGGAATGGGTTTCGGCTGCTTTAACGGCTTTACCGTCTCCGGTTTTGGCTTCGGCGCATCCGGATTATCCAGCGCCTCGATGCGGGTTTCCCCCTCGGTAAAAGCAGGCTCAGGCAGGGGCGCATCAGGGTAGTTCAGTGATATCCGACACCGGAATTCGCCACGGTTTTTTCCAGGGGCCGGATCATTAATGCCCAGCCATAATACACCTGCCAGGGGCGCCAAACCCTGAAAAAGCGATCCTACATAAAAGGGGTCGCCGTTCTCGCCTATCCGGCCGATAAGACAGTAGCCGGGATAACGCATGTCATCGTGGACGCGGTTAGGTTCCAGCGGGTAAGGGCCGGACTCAAGATCGAAAAGATAGGTTCCTCGAGCACTGACTGCCTGCTTTGGATCGCCCTTAATCAATATTTGACCCGGGTGCTCGGCTTCCTCGATGAGCAACTTATGATTGAGGTCGAGGGTGATGCCCGTGGAGGTCCATGCCTGATTGCCGGGCACGGCGAAGGTTCCGGGTTCTATTAACTCGGCGGCTGGTTCCGGGCGGTCCGGGGTCGCGCATCCGTTTAACAAGATGGTGACGGCAAAGAAACCTGAAAGGAGGAAGGCCGATGCCATGGAAAACAAGTAGTTAAGTCTTTCATCAGGTCTGCCTTTACTTTGCGCAACAGCGACGGCAGCCAGGCGATTACCGAGGTTCTCTGCCATGCTTTTCTCCTTAATTTTGTTTATGATGTTGTTCATTACTTTTTTAAATTCAATCATTGTGCCAGATCTCCACCACTCAATTGAATGTCATCCATCATTATGAATTTTAAGAATAATCAGTTTAAAAAATATTTATTGGGATATCGAAAAGGCCTATAAAAAAGGGTCATATTTACCCTGTGGTCATATGTGACATTTTTTAAGGTCTTTTTGGGGCTATGGGAGGCAAAAGACAAAAGCAGAGAATTGATGCTTTTCGGATGGTAAGTTTTCGTACATGAGCGCGTAAATTATTGATAAAGCGATTCAATCAAGGGTTTAATCATGCGTGCAAGATTTTCCCCAATGAAAATCATCCCCTGATCACCGGGATGCAGGAGATCCGGTGAAAGTCCCCCGATATCTTTTAAAATATCGGAGCCTTCAAACAAAAATACGTTTTCACAAGGACAATGTTGAACCGCTTTGCGCAGTGCTTCCCGATAGTCCTCAGGCGAACCTTTATCTTCCAAGCCGATGAAGGTATCGCCGAACTCTCGTGAATAGGGAAGGATCGTAATGCAGAAAACGGGCCGCCGAGGGTTTGACCGGCTGATGATGTTGATCATATAGGATATCCGTTCATAAAAAAAAGAAATCGGGAATTTGAGCATATTGACGGAAAGGGCCAGTGTCGCGAAGTCCCAGTCTTTTCGCCCGGCAATATAATCCGCGATTTCAGATTCGCAAAACGCCGAACCGCTGCTTCCCAGATTGATAACATCCGCGCCAAGACGGATGCCGACCTGCTCCACATAAGTTAAATGCGGAGCGGTGGCATGGCCGCTCTCGGTAATTGATGTGCCGTAAGCTAAATAGTGCCTGACCGAAAACCCCGGTTTTTAATTTTCCGGTAAAAAATTTTACTGGATTTTCCCATCGGACAGGGAGATTTAAAGCAAAATATTATCGATATTGATAAAAGCTATATGCGACAT
>JBAQUK010000252.1:0-19193 GCA_049297455.1 Desulfosalsimonadaceae bacterium
ATGTGTTACTCCTTGGTATTGTTGTGGGGACAACTTTACCTCTGAGTAACATTGAGCCGTATAGATGGCAAAGCCACTATACTCTGACCTGGCCCTGAGGGCCAGGTTTTTCAGGTTTGAATAAAAAAGTCCGCAAAGAAATTTTCTGGTGACGAGCTGACTGGTCTGCTTTCAGATAGTAGAGATAATCTTCATAAGATCTGATCATAAGGCGAGGCTTCCCTATAGATATTCCGGGCTACATGCAAAGGCGCGACATAAAAAAGACTTTTTTTACACCCTGGCCCTCAATTTTTCAGATTAAACATAATTTCCCTCAGTTTCCTGGCGGATTCCGTAATGCTGTATTGTGTTTCAATTTTATGCCTTGCCGCCCGCCCCATTTTTTTACGTGCAATGTTGTCCGATATCAATAGAGTCAGCGCATCAATCCACTCTTTTTCCCCATCCGCATGGTATCCGTCCATACCATGACTGATAATATAAGTATTGGCCCCAACAGGACTGCCAACGGCCGGAATCCCCATCGCCATGTACTCCAAGGCCTTGAATCCGCATTTGTGGCGATTAAATTCATTTTCCAGGACCGGATACAGGCCGATATCAAAATCCGCTAAATAGCTTCTCACAGCCGCTGGATCACCCCAACGGATCTGATCTGTAAAAACAGTCTCCACCCCAGGGATGTCCGAAAAAGCATTGTAAAGCTGCCTATTACCGCAAGCCCCCACTATTTTTAAGCGTATTTTTTGCAGCGAACCGATAACCATCAGAGGTTCTCGAAGAATTTCGACCAGGTCATTGCCGTAATATGCGCCATTGCCAATCCAACCCAGACTGACAGGTTCACGGGATTCTACCTTTTCAAAAGGCACATAATTTTCCAGCTTGATACTGGTCGGTAATAAAAAAGAATTTGACTGGTATTCCCTGGCATATTCCAGAAGAGCTTGACTGCCGACGACTACGGCGGAGGCATGCGCCATCATCTTCCCGGAATTCCGCAAAGTGACCGGACTGTTGGTCCTGGAAGGGATATCGTCCAAATCATACAAAGTTTTCTTGCCTAAACAATTTGCAATTTCCATCAAACGGACATGCCACCTGGAGCAGTTTTTCTGGAAATAGACAACATTATGAAATGGCAATTTTCTCAGGCATTGCACTAATGACAGTCGACTCTGGCCGTAAACAACACTGCACCGGATACCGAGTTTTTCAAGCTCTTCCGCCATCCAGAACCCCCGGACGCGAGAACTCGCTTTGTTTCGGTCGCCGAGGAGATAAAACAATACTTTCAATTGTTGCATGCATATCCTCTTATCTTAACAAAGCGATCAGTTCCTGGTCAGAAAGATGGGTGCCACATTTGCGTCCCATAAAATAATAGACCGAGGCGCCGTCCCAGGAGCCTTTTTTATTGATCAGAAAATAGTCAAAATATTTGATCCAAAACCCTGTAAATAAGGCGAGGCGCAATAAAACAGCCTTGATATATTTACGGTCGGAAAAAGAAGACAAAAAAGATACATATGCCCAAAATAGCGCCGTACCCGGACCTGCAATGGGCCCGCTTTCGATTTCTGTGAAATGACGGAAAAGACGGCGATGGCCGAGGTAAGTAAACCGATGGAAATCATAAGGTGCGTCGTGAACTTGCTGCATGAATGGCGTTTCCGCATACACATACCCGTGTTCAACAAGCACTCGTGATATTTCTTCGACGCATTGCACAGGGTCGAAGACGTGCTCTAATACCGCCTGAATGATAACCGCATCGAACGCCCCGTTCCTAAAAGGCAAGGCATGAGCATCGCAAACCAACTCCGTACGCGGCCCGAGCTGAATATCCGTCTCAACAGCCTGAATTGCCTTGACATTAAATAGGTCATTGATACCACAGCCAAGTATCCGGCCCCCAACAACAAGCACACGAGGTGCATTACAATCGATAATAAGTAAATCAGCAAGCTTTCGAAAATTTTTTGCTGATCGCAAATTAAGAGATCGGGAAGGAGTTATTTTATTTAAAATATTTTTGATAATCTTGTTAACTTTTTCCACCTGTTTTTCCAAGCAAAACGTATCATCTTTTATGACAGACATGTTCCATGCGGGATACATGTTTGGGATGAGTCACCCATTCCTTAAACCGTCCCAAGAGCTCGTAAGCAAGCCCTCCCCATTTCCCCAAACGATATACCAGTCGCCTGCGCCTGCCAAGTGCATCGAGTTCAACTCCAAGACTTTCCGCCAATTCGCCGCAACGTTTTCCCAGATCCGGCCACCCCTTGGCATTGGAACGGAACCCAAGCGCGTAGAGCCGGGAGGCGAACGCCTGCTTGGCCTGAACGGGAATATTCACCCGGCCCTGGACTCCATAGCAGAGCGCCTCTTCACACATGATTCGAAAAGTTCTGCCCGTATAAGTCATCAACTGGTCGCTGACTCTCAGGCCGCCGCCACGTCGCGCACTGGCAAGAACATCCCGAATGGCAATGCTTTTCCGCGATTGTACAAGCGCTCTGACCACATATTCATAATCTTCAAAACAGGTCATGCGCTCATTCCATGGCCCTGTGGCGACTGCAAGCGAACGCCGGAATGCGGAACGCAACGTGTTGGCCCAAAGCCGGCCCCTCAGCGCTAAAATGAGTTGATCCTCCGAGGGATTGCCATAATGTTGTTCAATGACCTCACCACACCCGGCGCAAAACCCGTCAAACCCGGTTTGAATGAAATCACATTCCGAATCTTGGAAAGTGGCGACCAATTTTTCAAACCTTTGGGGGTGCAGTACATCATCGGAATCCAGGAATTGAATGTATTCACCGTGCGATTCCATCAAACCCATGTTTCTTGCGGCGGAAGGTCCGGCATTCCTTTGATAATGGTAGTGGATGCTAAATTTGCCGTCTTCTGTGTGTCTTTTTTTCCAATTGATAATGACCGGTTTGGTATTATCGGCAGACCCGTCATCAACCACAATGAGTTCGATAGGCCGGTACGATTGTTCCAGAACCGAGTCAAGGGATTTCTCAATGACATCCCCCCTGTTATAGGTCGGCATAATAACAGAAACTACGCCGGATTCGAATTCCGCCTTCATCCAGTCTTTATATGTGTTTTCCATGGCATCGGTTCAAAATTTGATATCACCCTTAACACTGGCAATTTATATGCCATTGGTTCCGGGAGCGAAACCTCTGTAAAAATATTTACGCAGCGGCCGGACGGTCCGCTTCAGCAGATAATACAGGAATATTTTGGTATACATTCTTCGAATTCTGTTCTTTTCTGCATGCAGGCTTGCTCGATCCCTTTGGGTGATACCGCTCGTATCAAAATTGACGAGGGGTTGATTTATTTTAAAAAATTGCTCACCTGCACGAATCAGATCTATTAACAATTTGTAATCCGCACAAAGCTTGAACCGGATATCATAGAAATATTTTTGGTGTGTTGCCGTCCGGAAAAAGATGGCCTGATGACAAACCATATCTGTTGATAACACATATTGATTAATTTTCTCCGGCGATTGAACCACATGCCCATCTTTTGTAAAATTCCCGTAAAGATGTGAATTTGTCAACATCGCATATGCGGCAATATTTCTGATCACAACTGAATCGGAAAACACATCTCCGGCATTTAAAAATGTAATAAAACGGCTTTCAGGCGAGGCATGACGGATTCCTTTATTCATGGCGTCGTAAATCCCGCTATCTTCCTCACTGATGAATTGCGAAATGCCGTCTGAATATTTTCTGATAATAGCGAATGTATTATCTCTTGAATTGCCATCAATCACAATATACTCAATATTGGCATACTCTTGAGAGCACACACTAACGATTGTTCGCTCTATAGATGCCTCAGCATTACGAGTGACTGTAACGACAGTAACAAGCGGTGAAATGTCATGTTCCATATGATGGCTACTTCCTATTCATATAGCTTGCCGGTCAGGCGCTTTAAACCCGCCGGAACATTAGGCGCAGAAACTTTGGCCACCTATCTTTTGACCACATTTGCAACGATTCCATTACTGCCGTAGAAAACATCCAGTTCTTCATTTTCATGGGACTCAACCATTCCTTTCACTTCTTCCAATGTCTTTGGAATATCATATGCCGCCCCTAATGCATCAAATGTATCCATAATAGCCCACTCCAAACGCTGTTTTCTACTAAGCCCAGCGGCATTGATGCTCCAGCATGGAATGGGGATTAGAGCAGCAAAAAGAAAACCGATTTTGGGAATTTTGCGTATCACGGTGTCAACTGGTAAGTAAAAAGGGATATACCATTGTACTATCTTTAAAAGTTTCTCTGGATTCATCTTAGACGTAATTGGCCGCCAAACATACTTTGGAGTAGACCAGGGGGATGGCTTCTTCATTTTACGATAATAATCAATGGAGATTCTCCCACCTGATCGCAGTTTTGTGAATATGGCTTTATATGCTTTTATTGGATCCGGGGTATGCTGAAGCACGCCATAACAAAAAACATAGTCAAAATAACCATCCGGGAAGGGGATGTCATAAATATCCCCCTGGAAAACAAAAAGGTCGCCTTTTTTTGAGTTATTCTCGAAGTTCACGTCTACAGCGTTGCTATAATCAAAACTCACAACTGTTGCTCCGGCTTGTAAAAGCACCTCTGTAAATCTTCCGGCCCCACACCCAACTTCCAGTATTGTTTTTCCAAAAAGCTTCTCAGGTTCCCATTTCGTATTCGACCAAAACCGGTTGGCAGTTAAAGGCAGACCTGTTGAGCTATCAAGTTGGGTAGATTTAAACTTATTCCACTGTAGCCCAAAATTATCAGCGTAATTATTAGAAAAAACAAAACGAGGGATCGCCCTAACAATATCAATTGCATTCTTGTTGCCATTCTTTGGGATTAATCTTCCTTTGATGACTTCGTCATAATCATCCATTTCAGTGATTTCCAGTTCGTACAAGTCCGATAGGTATCTCTCAAAATGCGATTGTTGCATGGTTTCTCCTTTTACGGTGGGATTAGTCAGGTGTATTACTATTCCCATTCCTCCTTCAGCCCGATCTCCAAACTTATCAGTATAGAGATATCCAGCACCTTACGCGGCGTGCTAAACGGTTTGGACTTGTCAAATCGAAATCCGCCTTTATAGCCAAACTCTTTTTATGAGTTCCGCTAAAAATTACTGCCCATTTCTTTCGCGCAAAAGACACTCGTATAAATTGATGTAAGATTGAGTCTGCGTTTCCAAAGAAAAATTTTTGATTATATATTCACGACATTTGCCGGACAAGCGTGATCGTAATTTCTCATTTGAAATGATTTCAATTATCTTTACCGCCAATGCCTTTATATCCTTAACCGGAGTCAGAAAACCGGTTTCACCGTTTTTCACCATATCGGGAACGCCCCCCACGTCAAAGCCGACAACCGGGGTTCCACATGCCATTGATTCCAGAACCGTGTTTGGCAGATTATCCTGCAAGGATGTAATGACGTATACATCTGCTGCAGAATAACACCGGGAAAGTGTATTGTTATCTTCAACATCCTGTATCTGAACAATATTTACATTATCTATGGGCGGCAACCCGTCTTTTCCCAGGGCCAACACCGTTATCGGCCTTTCAGAATAATTTGCAAGGTACTTAATCGCCTCTGTAAAGTACATTCCTCCCTTGCGGGGATTTGCAAGGGATTGTGCAATAAAAAGGATGACTGCGTGCTCCGGATGCAAACCGAGTTCGATGCGTGCCTTTTGTAAACTATAAGGCTTCAGTTGATGGGTGTCGATACCGTTCGGTATCCGGGTAACGGAACAGCCCCTGAATACGGTGCTTGCTTTTATTTGTTTTTCTATCCAGTTACTTTGCGCGATAATATGTAAAAAACCGGGGGGCAGGGCCTCGATAATACGTTTTTTCAAAATTACAGATCGACGGGATAAATCATCAGGCTTTTGAGATTGCAAACATGGGCAGAAACCGCATTGATCGGTAAAACGCCCGCAATAATTATCGTAAAGACAACCGCCGGTAAACGGATTCATATCGGATAACCGCCATACGACAGCCTTGCATTTTTCTTTAAGACGGGGAAGGATGCGAAAATCCCAAAACCCCACGACCCAGTTCAGGTTCACAATATCTGTTTCCGGCAACTGTAAAAATGGCGCTAACCCAAATGGGGCCATGGGCGGAGCGAATCCATTATAGACCGAGTCGCCTGCTGTGAAATACCCGATCCCGCCGGTTTCCCAGCGTCTGCGGATACGGAATCCGATTTTTTTAATCGCTGATTTTTTGGGTTCATAGGTAAAAACGGATTCATCCTGGGTGGTTTTTTTTCGAACATACATAAGCGACTCGATGCCATGGTCAATGAGCGCCTTATGCAGGCGATAAGCGGACCGGGCAGCGCCCCCTTTATTATCCGCCGAACTAATTTGAATGATACGCATATTTTGATTACGATGAGTCTATGGTTACTGTTTTTATGTTATCGCGAAGCCTGCATACCACAATTGAAACATCAACAGGGTCCAAACAAAATCAGTATGGTCCTGTGTGCTTTGTAAGTGTGGGGAAACGATTTTGTGATATAACCTTTCACTGAAAATCCCCTGCCGGTTGAGATAGGAAGGGGATAAATACGTTTCAATCACATCTCGCAATTCCTTCCTCGTCCATTCCCTGAGGGGTAAAACAAAGCCTCGTTTGCGCGCATGAAAAATCTCTTCAGGGATCAGATCCTTTACAACGTCCAGCAGAAACTGTTTCGGATGCGTTTGTCCGATACGCATATTGGCGGGAATCTGCATGACGGTTTCGACAAGCGTGTGATCCAAGAAGGGTACTCTCGCTTCGATACCGTGTGCCATGGAAAAGCGATCCGTTACCTGGAGGAATTCTTCCGCCAACTGGTTCGGAAAATCAATTAAAGGGATGATATCACGAATATCCTGGGTCTTGGATTCCAGCCAGATATGTTCAATAATATCTTCCGATGGGCGCAGCCCATCCAATATGTCTGTATCCCGAAACAATACAGATCGCTTATGAAAATCGCGAAAATACATCCAGGAATAAGCGGCGTGAGGAAACCGAAAATAATCAATTGCTTCCGCAAAAGAACGATGCTTCAGAATCGCCTTCAGGATGCCGCGTAATGCATTCCGCTTCCGATGCTGATAATGCCGGGCCTTTGCGTAGTTGCCGAACAACTCATCACCACCCGTACCCGTCAGACCGACCTTGACGTGTTTTGCCATCATGCGATACACATACCAGGAGGGCAATCCGCCGCCGTAAGGTTCATCAAGGTGATACACCATCTTCTCAATATCTTCTATTACAGACAACGGATTCACAAGGCATTCAATATGCTCTGTGCCCCATCGTTCAGCTACCGACCTGGCAAGCACCAACTCATTGTAGCGTTGCACATCTTCGCCCTCGAACCCGACCGAGAACGTACAGATATGATTGAAACCAGAGGTTGCGAGCAAACCCACCAGGGCGGATGAATCGATCCCGCCGGAGAGTGATACGCCAATCGGAACATCGCTTAACGTCCATCGCATGACGGCGTCGGTTAGCTCTTCCCGCACTCTCTCAATCCATTCTTGCCGGGAAAGCTTAAGCGGAGCGACCTTGAGCTTCCAATACGGCGATATATCTAACTTCTTATCCCGCAGACTAAACACAAAATGGTGGCCGGCCGGCAACTTCGCGATATCTGAAAAAGGAGATCTCGGTGCAGGGATGAATTGAAAACTGAAATAATCAGATAGACTTTGCCTGTCTAATTCCCGGGATATCCAGGGCAGTGTAAGAAGCGCCTTCATCTCGGAGGCGAACGCAAACTTATTGTTATTCTGGCTGTAATACAAAGGCTTAATGCCGAGGCGATCCCGAGCCCCAAAAAGCAACTGATTCTTGCGATCATAAAGAACAAAGGCAAACATGCCATTGAGCTGATGGAGAAGATCAACACCGTGATCTTCATAGAGATGAACCAGCACTTCTACATCAGAGTTACGGCTGCGAAAAACATGTCCCTGCCGACTCAGTCGCCGGCGGATCTCGGGGGAATTATAGATTTCGCCGTTACAAACAACCCATATGGTTTTATCCTCATTTGAAACAGGCTGTTGGCCGTGCTCAAGGTCTATTATGCTCAGTCGCCGCATGCCCAATGCAACACCTGTGGAGTTGTCATGGTAATGCCCCTGATCATCCGGCCCCCGATGAATGAGCACTTTATTCATGGCGTGCAGGAGATCCAAATCCTCAACAGGTGAGATGCCGACAATGCCGCACATATTAATATTTCATCAATTGAAAATGTTTATCCAAGAATCACGATACAGGCGAATGCCTTATGCCTTATTCTTTTTTGCAAATATGTTCAATTTCAGATCCATTCCATCCGCCACTTTCGCATACGTCAACGGACGGGGAGAACAGTATTGGGTATGGATATAATACCTGAAATCGTTTGCGGATAGCTTCTGAAGAATTTCATGCAACGTTTGATCCGCATTTGTAAACGAATGATATTCAATAAAAATCTGACTTACATCGCCAAGTTTTTCACTGGAACAGATTACTTCTGACTCGGCGCCTTCGATATCCATTTTTAAAAAATCAACGGGTTCACGTATTAGACTATCAAGTGAAATTGTTTGTACGGATACCATTTCGCGCTTATTTTCAAACGGGTAAACCCTTCCGCCATCAGCGCCCTCACGATAAAAAGAAACCTCTGATTCTTTGATCGATACAGCCTTATTAAGCAGCGTAATATCTTCATATTCCCTGCACCCGATGTTCCACGCCAATAAGTTAAATATCTTTGGATCGGCTTCAACGGCGATAATGCGGGACTCCGGATACTGTTCTTTAAAAAAGACCACACTTGTTCCGTAATTGGAGCCGCAATCTATAATAAATGGTTTCTTTTTATGGCAATCAAACCCATATATCCCGCCGATAAAAATCTCTTGATAACTCCAATAAAAAGATTTTGAATCAGCGATTTTAAATTCCTTACCCAGCAAATCTACAATCGTTTCTTTGTAGCGCTCCATTTCAAGAAGATAATGGTATGGCGACCGGTTTAATCGGGATACGTTTAACCCAAGTGAACGCAAAATCTGCTTAACGAATGAAGCCATGTTTTTCAAAAAAATTTAGTCCCAACAGTTAATGATTTGCATATTCATATATTCGCTTTCCGGGCAATTTCACGGAAACCGGGCGATGCCTGTACCAATTCCTCAAATTTTCCAACATCTTCTATTCGTCCATTCCGCATAAAATAAATGCGATCACAATCTTTGACAGTGCTAAGGCGATGGGCAACCATAATAAGCGTCCGGTCTTTTTTCAGATTTTTAATGGCTTTCATTACGTTATCTTCGGTTTTATTATCCAGGGCGGATGTCGCTTCATCCATCACAAGCACTTCGGGATTTTGGTAGAGGGCTCTGGCGATACCAATGCGCTGGCGCTGACCACCTGAAAGATTAATGCCGCGTTCACCGACAATGGTCTCAAGTCCATTTGGTTGGGACATAATAAATTCATATAAACCGGCTGAACGCAATGCTGTCCAGAGTTGCTCCTGATTGATTTCATTATTGGGGATTCCGAAAGCAACGTTTGCCTGGATTGTATCATCGATAAGATAAATTGATTGCTGAATATAGCCGAGCAGGTTTCGCCAGCCCGTGGCATCCTGGTAAATATCCGTTTCATTAACAGTAATATGGCCGTGCTGTGGCTCTATTAATCCAAGAATCAGATTAACCAGCGTGGATTTACCGCAGCCGGTTTCCCCGACAAAGGCAATCGCTTCACCCCGGTTGAGTTCAAGAGAAATTCCCTGAACAGCTTTTAAATCTGTTTCCGGGTAGGAATACGTAACGGAATCAATGCTGAGGCGGCTAAAATGACCAATCTTTTTTGCAGCCACCTCTCTCATCCGATTTTTGGACTCAATCACATCGAGTTCGTGCATATCGCTTACGATGCCCGGAATGAATGCGCGGGCTGTATTCATATCATTGACGGCGCTGGCGATTTGTGTTGCCAATTGTTTGAGTCGTATCATTGCCACGCCAAGCAGGCTGATCATCGGCAAGATTGGCTCAAGAGAATCCATTGAATGGATGAGAAAAAACAGGATAACCAGCAAGCCGAGAATCGCAAAGATTTCAATTGAGTAAGGTATTGCTTTATGTATTGTGAACTGTATTAGCTGGGCTTTTGCCAGGCGCACCAAACTGTCCCGGTGCTCCTTATTGAGGTAATTCTCACAGCCAATGATACGGGCATCAACAAAAGCGCCAAAACCTTGCTGGATTGCTTTTATCGTCTTCTCATATTCTCGCCGCGTAACTTTGCCGATACGCTGAAAGCAAGCTTGAAAGAATCGGATAACGGCAAAAATGCCCACTCCGGTTATCACAATAGCAATAAAAGCAGAACCCGGCGTATTCCATATCATGGCGGTCATGACAAAACCCGCCATGGTGAGCCCCATGATCAGATTGAGAAAAGGCATGAGCACGCCACTCACAATCTGGGCAGTATCGTTTTGGATGTTCCGCAACAACTCCGACGAATTTCTCTGAAGGTACCACTCGTATGGCGCTGACTGATAGGCCTTGAACATGCGATCGCCCAGCTTGACCCTTTGGGAAATGACAATTTTCGACTGGATATAAAAAACCATGGTTAAAAATATATTTTTGAAGACAAGAAACCCGACAAGCGCGATTGATGCCCATATAAGGAGGGAGGCAGGCGGCTCACCGGAAAAAACAGAAAACCATTTGCCCACCCAGGGATATTTCAATATCGCTGAAGGGTTTGTAATCAGCGTAACAAAAGCCGGGATTGCGCCGATGCCTAAAGCTTCGAGAATCGAACCCAAAAACATCAGACCAAGCAAAAAAACGAGCCGCCATTTGTCCTGGCGCGTTAATAAAGGACGCAATTTGGCGATTTCTTTAAAAAAAGTATACATGTCAATGCGGTCTTAAAATTTTAAAACAATTCAATTTCATGGCTTACCGAAGGAGATATCGTTCGATGTGTCCATTGTTCTGACAAAAGCATCAATCAAATCCGTAACGCAACAAAATTATTTAACCATATAGGGTTATGATTCTGCCAGCCATTCCCGCAGGCGAAAATCGCTATCCCCTGTTTTGAGACGGGAAACATAGCGGTCGTCATGCAAGGCAGTGCTTGCTATATCATATACTCCTTTAACAGCCTGAAAAATCCGGAAAAAATAACTTCCGAACAAAATCCGGGAATGTTTTGGCCGCAAATACCGGTTTGTCATAAATTCCCGGGACGGGAACAGCACGTTCAAAACATAACGGGCCTTTTCGCCCATTCCCTTCCGGTTGCGCCACTGGATAAAATGCGGATGCAGCGGGGCGGCTTCGGATGCCGCAAAGATGCGCTCTTCTGCCATGTGAACCATTTTATCGACAAGAAAATTTTCAAACATTTCATCCGGGATGTCTGCGTCCAGCCATTTTTTTGTAAAATATAACGCGAGTGAAACACACCGGGTGGTTCGCCACTTAACGGAACGGCGCCGGATCTCCCTCCAGTCAATGCTTTCCCCGTAATGGTTTATGGTGATTGCGATGTCATAAAGCGCGCTCATTCCGAAACCGAACAGGTGGTCATAGGCGGTATGCAGACACAGATGGATGATCAAATCTTCAGGGGATAAAATAAATATGCTATTCCCGTTCAAATCGGCAGGCTGCGCATGCTTCCAGAGTTCGGATGCCGGGATTTCAAAAGGAGTCCCTATATCGGAAATAAAGCAGTGTATTTCGAGCAAGTTCTGTGTTTCCGTGTGAATCAGCGGCTGAAAGTGCTTGTAATACTCCGATATATCATAACAGTAGCTCTCGCCGGATTTTTCTTTTGCATTTTCCTTATCATAAAAGAACCGGTAACCGGCGCTGAAAGCGATTTGGACCGCTTCGGAGAGATGCTCTTCCCTGACCAGAATATCCAGATCCGACATGGGCCTGAGTGAAATATCCTTGTATACGAACTCCGCCAGATGAGCGCCTTTCAAAAGAATAACAGGGATCCCCGCATCATTCAACCGGGCAACCAGCTCAGTCAACCGGTGAAACAGGACCGTATTCCGGTAGGCATTCACCAGATATTTTCCCCGAAGTTTCCGGACCACATCCTTCGGAAACATTGGTTCTGCTCCGGCCAGCCTGATCTTGTGATAGAGCAGAGGAGCGATCCGGTGGCGGACTGCTTCGGAAACAAAAAAATCCCAATTTTCCGGGATCAATTTTTCCATATCGGAAGTTTCAAGCCGGTTGTGTAATATGGCAAGCTGTATGGTATGTTCAGGGAACATCTTTTAAATTTCAGTCAGATAAATATAACTATCTTAAATTAAATACAAAGGCAACGGCTCTAACCGGTTTTGCCATAGCCTTCCGGATTCATGGACTGCCATCGCCAGGCGTCCGCGCACATCTCCAGGACGCCGCGGCGGGCCCGCCAGCATAGTTCTTTTTCCGCAAGGGAGGGGTCCGCATAATACGCGGGCACATCTCCGGGACGCCGGCCCACTATTTTAACGGGGATTCGCCTGCCGGAAGCTTTTTCAAAGGCCGCAATCATTTCCTTCACGCTGCACCCTTTGCCGGTTCCCAGGTTATACGTCACCAGACCGGAACCGGACATGATTTTTTCCAGCGCCCGCACATGGCCTTCCGCCAGGTCCATCACATGGATATAATCCCTCACCCCGGTGCCGTCGGGGGTCGGGTAGTCGTCGCCGTAAACCTCAAGCTCCGGCAATTTGCCCACCGCCACCCGGCAGATGTACGGCATCAGATTATTGGGCACACCCGACGGGTCTTCACCGATCCGTCCGCCGGGATGCGCGCCAACGGGGTTGAAATATCGGAGCAATGCGATATTCCATGCGGGGTCCGACTGATGCAGATCGGTTAAAATTTCCTCAATAAACCGCTTGGACCGGCCATAGGGGTTAAACGGGGCCGTGGGGGCGTCTTCCTTAACGGGCACAGTTTCCGGATTGCCGTACACGGTGGCGGACGAGCTGAACACCAGGTTTTTCACCCCATGTTCCTTCATCACCTCGCACAGGGCCAGGGTGGCGTCGATATTGTTCTGATAATACATCAAGGGTTTTTCCACGGATTCCGCCACACTTTTCAAACCCGCGAAATGAATCGCCGCATCAATGGGGTGGCGCGTAAAAACCTCCCGCAGTCCTGCCCTGTCACGCAGATCCAGGGGATAAAAAATCACCGGCCGGCCGGTGATTTCCTCCACCCGGGCCAAAGACTCGGCCCGACTGTTGCACAAATTGTCCAGCACGATGACCGTATGCCCCTGCTCCATCAGGGTCACGCAGGTATGGCTCCCGATATAACCCGCACCGCCGGTCAACAAAATATTCATACATTTCTTCTCCTTGTTGTTTTATGGATATCGGATGCAGGGCCAAGTGTCAAACATTCCCGGCTCTTAAATATTGACATGGGCTTTGCTTCTGCTAATATAGAATTCGATTACTGAATCAAATTCAATTTAAAAATTAAACTCAAAAATTTATAAATATCAACCTCTATCGATGGAAGGAGTACCCATGTATCCGTATTTATTCAGCCCGATCTTCATCAATAAACTGGAAATCAAGAACCGGATCACCTATCCGTCCCTGGGGCTCCTGTATTCCTATGACAGTTGCCTCAATGACCGGTATTACAACTTTTTCAGGGAACGGGCCAGGGGCGGGGCCGGGATTGTGACCGTCGGGCCGGTGGGCGTCGACGACCTGGGCGCCGGATTCGTGGTACTGTCCCTGGCCCAGGATGCAGCCATCCCGTCATTCCAGAAACTGACCGGGATTATTAAATCCGAAGGCGCAAGGGCCTGGATTCAGCTGTTTCATGCCGGGGCTTACGCGTATCCGTTTTTAATCGGCAACCAGACCCCCATCTCGGCGTCTGCGGTATATTCCCCCTATTCCAAGGCCATACCCAAAGAGATGACCCTTGAGGATATCGAGCGGGTTAAGCTGTCATTTGCCGATGCGGCCCTGCGGGCCAGAGAAGCCGGTTTTGAAGGGGTGGAGATCATCGCTTCCGCCGGATACCTCCTCACCCAGTTTCTGTCCCCCCTCACCAACACCCGGACGGACCAATACGGCGGCAGCTTTGAAAACCGGCTGCGCTTTCCCACGGAAGTCATCCGGCTCGTCCGCAAAAAACTGGGGCCGGATTTCCCCCTGACCGTCCGCATGGCGGGCAATGATTTTGTTCCGGGGAGCAATACGGATGCGGAAACCGCAAAAATCGCACAGGCTTATGAGGCCGCAGGGGTGGACGCCATCAGCGTGACCGGCGGCTGGCATGTGACCAAAATCCCCCAGCTCCCCATGGAACTGCCCAGGGCCGCTTACAGCTACCTGGCCTTAAACGTTAAAAACGCGGTTTCCGTGCCGGTCATGGCCTCCAACCGCATCACGGACCCGGCCTCGGCTGAAAAAATCATCAAAGACGGGTGCGCGGACATGGTCAACTTAGGCAGGGTGCTGATTGCGGACCCGGAGTGGCCGAAAAAAGCCCTTGAGGGCCGGGCCGACGAGATCCGGCCCTGCACAGCCTGCTCCCAGGGATGCACGGACCAGGTGTTCAACGGCAAACCGGTGTATTGCATCGGCAATCCTTTAGCCGGATATGAGGGGGAACGGGCGATCATCCCGACCGGTTCCCCAAAAAACGTCATGATCGTGGGGGCCGGGCCCGCGGGTTTGGAGGCCGCAATTACCGCAACCAAGGCCGGCCATCAGGTGCGGGTTTATGAAAAGGATGCGGACATCGGCGGCCAGCTCTGGCTTGCGGGAGCGCCGCCCCACAAACAAGAGCTGCTTGAATTTATACGGTATTATCGCGCCATCATCCGGAAACTCGGAATTCCGGTCTTCCTTAACACCGAGGTGGACGCGGCGATGATTGAAAAGGTGAAACCGGATGTGCTGATGGTGGCCCAGGGCGCGAAACCCCTGCTCCCGCCGATTAACGGCATGGACGATCCGTGCGTCAAATCGTCATGGGACGTATTAAAAGACAATCCACCCCTGGGAAAACAGGTGGCCATTATCGGCGGCGGGTCCGTGGGCCTTGAAACCGCGCTTTTTGTGGCGGCCAAGGGAACCCTGACGCCTGAAACCCTCCATTTTCTGATGGAATACGACGCCCAGACTCCGGAACGCCTGAAGGAACTCATGCTGAAAGGCACCTCAACGGTCACGGTATTTGAAATGCTGCCCAAAGCAGGCAAGGACATGGGCAAATCCACCCGCTGGGTCGTACTTGACAAACTCGATCGATTCGGGGTATCCATCCAGACCGACGCGAGGGTGCTGTCCATTAAAAACGGCCGGATCGATTTCGAGAAGGCCGGTGAAAAACAGTCCATGACCTTTGATTCTGTAATTATCGCCGCCGGTTCACAGGCCGACCGGACCCTGTCTGAAAAACTCGGCCAGATGGGCATCCCTTTTATCGCCATCGGCGACTGTAAGGGGCCGGGCAAAATCGACGACGCGATCCACGGCGGGTTTCTGGCGGCATTAGAAATCGATCAAAAAAAATAAATACCCATGTATTCCTGGAATCTTGAAAAAGAACGGCTGGATGCCGAAGCCTATCTGACAGGCCCGCGAAACGATTTCGTCACCACCTATATGAACGTGGCGAATCTGCAATTCATCATCAAAGAGCATCCGGATATCATATCCGGAAATACGGCATCCGCGTTACTCTCCGTTTTGGAGGGCACGGAACACGCATCCCAGAAGCAGGTGTTTTTTCTGTATAAAAAAGCCGCCGACGGCCTGGGGGAAATGATTCAGGCAACCAGCGACCGGGCTCTTGCGGAAACCGCCAAAAACGCCTTGATCCATATTCTGACCGCGTTCTCCGGCAAACCCTGCCGGGCTGCGGCAGAAGCCCTGGGCAGCGTGCCGCTGGCGGTCAAAGGCCCCCGGCTCCCGGAAAAACCGGGGCTCGACATGCCCAAAATTTCATGGGTGCAGTTGCTGGAAACCTCCGGATTTTCAGCCGATTCCTCGCTGCAATGGAAAGGCCGGAACGTCCTTGTTTCGTCTTCGGACAATTCCCGTGTCCTGGTGCTCAAAATGGCTCGGCCGGGTGAAGATCCGGCCGGGCTGGCCGATGAAGGCCTGTGGATGGATTTTCTGAAAGCCCATTCGGCCGGTTTTTTGGGCGATGCGGACTGCCCGGACCCGGCCCGGATGTTTCAGATCCCCCGCCCCATCCGCGTTTCCGGCAGCCATGTTTTTCGGATTGACGATTTCCCCTTTGCCCCAAACCCGCCGGAAATTGACCCGCGCGCCTATGCCGTGGGGTTTACCGCACCCCTGGACTATTTCTGCTATCCCAATGAGCATGAAGGCAGCCGTCCCCTGCCGGGCGCTATGTTTTTTAATATCATGTGCCGGAATGCCTGGCTTCTGGGACGCCTGACCTCCTTCGGCATCATCCACACCGCCCCCATCCCGCTGTTTCACAACCGGGTGCAGCGGGAACGGCGCGAAGACCGCGGGCTCTATGAATGGCCCAGGGCCGGACGCCTCGACCGGTGGCTCTCTTCCTGCCGGTTTCCCAATATCGGCAAAACCGGAATCCGGGATTTCGAGCATTTCATCTCTTTTTCCGGATCTTCCCGCAAACTCTACCACCATATCGGCTCCCATGTGCTGAGCCTGGTGCTGGTGGCAGGCTCCTATTTCCGGAATCGGGAGGCCGGACTTGTGGGGTTTGACGATGAAGGCAATCCGGTGGACGCACGCCATTTGTTTGATGCGCGCCTTTTCTCCGAAACCGTTCACAGCATATTTTTTAATTATTACAAAGGGTTTACCGGAATCTCCTTCTGCGGCCCCCTGCCCGTGGATCTCGACGCCTTTGTTTCACGCCTGATCGATGAAATGGGGGTGGACCGGCATATGGAAGAAATTCTGCGGGTGGCGGAACAAACCGCCATGACGGATGCGGCATTTGCTGATTTTCTGAAAAGCCGGGGGTTTAGCGAGGGGCAAATCCGGGAGTTTGAAAAAGGACGGCAGGACATCCCCATCCTCACCGGCCCCCATCTCGGCGGGTTCAATCAACCCATATCCGTGCCGGAACTCATTGAATTCACGGGAGCCGCCTCGGCCCTGTGCGTGGCTGACCGGTATTTCCGGGTGAAATTTTCGGCGGCGTGAAGCTGGGTTTTATTTCGGCCAAGGTGAGCGACGGGTATTAACGACGGCGGCTATGATTCGAATTCACCTCTTGAGACGCCGGCTTGCCGTATAATGGATTGCAGTGTTCCAATACGCAGTTCGGCATGGTCGGGAACCGGTACAGTGACTGTTGTGTCGGCAAGCTGCTTCTGCATCACGATATGGCTGCCGCGTTGCCGTACTTCCACGAATCCATGCCGCGAAAGAATGACACAGGCTTGTCTTCCGGAAAGGATACGGAGCTTACCCAACGGCAACCTCAACCCTGGTCACATATACTTCCTCATGTAACCGTGCCTGAATTTCCATGGGCGAGGCTGTTTCGAAAAACAATTCAAGCGCCTCCCGAAGGTTCTCACGGGCATCTTCAATTGTATCGCCCTGACTGGCAATATCAAATTCCGGGCAGAGCGAAACGTAGCCGTCTCCTTCACGTTCGATGATTGCAGTGAGTTGTTTTTGCATAATAGTTACTCCAACATTTTGAATTGTCATTCCTCGGTTTCGAGTACCAAAACTTGTGCTCCAGTTGTTCAAGACTATAACGGGAAAACGCGTTAAGAAACGCCTTTCTCGAAAAAACGGAGCGGGTTGTGCGGAGCAGACACCTCATTGAATTCACCGGCGCGGCTTCCGCCCTGTGCGTCGCCGCCTGGTATTTTCGGGTAAAATTTTCGGCGGCGTGAAACGGCTTTATATTTCAGCCCTGGTTGACCGCTCTTGTCTCAGATATTGAGGGCAAAGCGGATTCTCCGCCCGACATCAACCATCTTTGACGAAGTCAGGGATGTAATCAGGGGTCCGATTTTCGGCTTTGATACGGTCTGCAAGTGGTCGCAATTGACTGCGCAATCCTGGGGCATGCCGTCGGCTTTCGAGAGAAAGACCTCGGACGGTATATTCCGGACCATCGTTGTGATGGGCGCGATTGTTACCTCCCCCAGGTATTCCAGCACGGAATCCCGCGTCAGGATAAGAACCGGACGTTTTTTATCCGGCGGCGCGAACCTGTACCAGCGAATTTCACCGTGTTTCATTCATCACCCCAGGTCTGCTCAGTTTCCCAAACCGAAAACTCATCGCCAGTAACCAGTTGTTGTTCATACCCACGGCGGTGCTTTTGTTCCAGTTGTTCAAGACTATAACGGGAAAGCGCGTCCCTAAGCGCCTTTCTCGCAAAAGCGGAGCGGGTTGTGCAAAGCTCCTTTGAAACGCGGTCCACCGCCTGGACGAGATCATCATCAAGGGTCATCTGAATGGTTCTCATATCTCACCTCCATCATGTGGCTTTTTATAGCTATGCTAATCCACATTGCGGACGCTGTCAAATGAATTGGTTCGATCACCGGGATGGGAAGGCAGACAGGGCATCCCCATCCGCACTGGCCCCCATCTCGGCGGGTTCAATCAAACATATCCGTACCGGAACTCATTGAATTCACAGGAGCGACCTCGGCCCTGCGCACGGCCGGCCGGTATTTCCGGGTGAAATTCGCGGCGGCGTGAAACAGGATCAAAAGGAATGCAATTGCGGTTAACGAGGGGGATCGGTTTTTTTTCTTGCCCGTGATGAACGCCAGCATCAGCGGGAGCCGGCTTTTTCGGCGATCCGCTGGATGCAGTTGTTGAACGAAGCCGCTACGCGGCGAAAAAATCAAAAATGGTGTATACTCCACGTATCTGTCCAATTTCGGGCATTTATAAAAAAGGAGTATACATCATGATCCCAACAGAAGTAAATCGGTTTGAAAAACTCTATCAAAGTCACCTGAGGCTGCTCAAACTTCAGGGCAAAAGTCAAAAAACCATTGATGCCTATTCCCGGGCTGTCCGCCG
>JBAQUK010000253.1:0-2168 GCA_049297455.1 Desulfosalsimonadaceae bacterium
ATGTCGCATATAGCTTTTATCAATATCGATAATATTTTGCTTTAAATCTCCCTGTCCGATGGGAAAATCCAGTAAAATTTTTTACCGGAAAATTAAAAACCGGGGTTTTCGGTCAGGCACTAATTAAACAGTTTCAGGGTAACTTTCCCCAACTCGCGAAACTTTCAAAGCACCAGGCAGTGATCTTTTTAACGAAGGCTTTGAAATAGAGGGCCGCCAATTCCCCTTGCGCAGATTTAACTACCCTGAAATATATATAAATCTCTTTGCTTACAATTTACAATCATTTATTTTCTTCTTTCCGTATATCTTGCCAAAATAACGACTATCAGGAAGGTAGCGGATTCCATATTCCGGCTGCCCCTTCGGCATTATAGTCGAAGGCGGGCTTTTTATTTCCCATTGCGATGCGGCCCTGCACAATGGTTTCCGTGGAGAAAAGGGGCAAACTATTTGAACAGTTAGGCGGGAGCTGACTTGTCTTTTTTGGAAAACCTTAACGGATGGTTATTTATATTGATTACATTGTAAAATGTGAGTTTTAGAGAGTTGGGAAAGACAGACACTTGGCGGGAAAATTTGAATTCCCCTCGCCCCGGTGGAGGAATTGATATTAGGATAAAATCACCCGAGTTGAATTTTGGCTGTATTTCATTTTTTTCACTCATTTCCTATTGTCCTTTCTTTATTTACCATTTTAATATTACTATCCCAGCATCTGAAACTTCGATAGAAGTATTTTGTACGGCTGAGACTGACATATTCTCTGTTCCGGTGGTCATTGGTATGTCAGCTTTCAATAAGGAAAGAGAAGGAGTATCCTCTTTAGGAACAACATCTGGTTCATCGGTTGGGGTCTTCTTCTTTGCCATACTTGCGGCCTTACTTACGCCAAAGATTACAAGCATTACGACAATTACTCCACCTATAATGAGCAAGGCTGTTTCCCCACTTTCTTTAAAACCTTCCCAATCAGCCGAATTTGAATATTTCCCTGGGTCTCTTCCAGCTTCTCCAGCTTCTCCAGCTTCTACATCTTGAATTATTGTTACTGAAAAAATAAGTAGCACGCAACAGGCTATAATCTTTTTAAACATAATTGAATCTCCCCCTCTAAATCAGGTTTTTTTGCCAAGCAAAATATCGCCTACATTTTTTTCAGCCGTCGGGCTTTGACGGTCGGCTGGAAAAAATTGTTATGATTGTTCCTATATCAATAGTCATCGGTTTTGTAGGGCTTCCCACACATTTTGCATCGCCCATCAGTCCCAACGACTCCAATGCAGCTGCCATCACTGCATAAGACTCTGTTTTCAAAACTGTCTTCATTCTTTGCTTTAGATACCTGTCGGGCCACTTCGGCCGGGTCAAGCGTCTCGCCGCAGAATCGGCATTTTATTGCTTCAAGCTTGATAAGCTCAGTGCAAGCCGGACATTTCTTTGTAGCCCTTGCTCGTGACACTTCCGTTGGTTCCGGTGGCAACCGTGGCGAGAGGTGCATGTCAACATCGCCACCCTTCTGCATTCGCCATTTTTCCAGAACCACGACGAAGTCCTCAGCAGAGATGCGATTCTCATAAGACTTTTCGTCGATAATGCCGAGCAGTGCAGAATCTACGGTGACTTTCTTAGGAATTACCCATGAGATGGTCCTGGATGTACCTGGTGGACGACTGTATGTAATTTGAATGGATGGTTGGTTACGCATGAGGCCCGTCCTTGCCACCGCAACACGTTGCAGTTGATCCGGCCGTATGCAGAGTGAATGACGTTTCTCGTCATACTGCGTATAGAAAAGCCTCTTGGTTGTGAGAATGAACTTCCCCTCGACACTCCTCTTAGTGAGGGTAATCCCGGCCCGACGCGCAAACAGGTCGCAAATCCTTTTTTCATCAGAATCCATAGCGAGCGTCTTCGGCTTCTCGATAGCGCGGCGACGGCGCCAGACAATGAACACTGGAATCCCAAATGCAAGAACCGAACCGACGACCATGCCGATAATGTTCACCAGTTGATGAAGTCTCTCAAGGGATTCCTCATGCTTGTTGAACGAAGCCGCTACGCGGCGGAAAAATCAAAAATGGTGTATACTCCACGTATCTGTCCAATTTCGGGCATTTATAAAAAAGGAGTATACATCATGATCCCAACAGAAGTAAATCGGTTTG